>CAUBTS010000030.1 GCA_958438955.1 uncultured Collinsella sp. | reverse complement strand
TGACCTCTTGACTGCCAGTCAAGCGCTCTCCCAGCTGAGCTACGCCCCCGTGACGGGGAATTACTATAGGGGAAGTTGGCACGGCGTGCAAGGACTTTTTTGGGTCAGATTCTAAATGCCTATTGATATAGGTAAGCGATGGCGGTGCCGGTATGGACTTGGATCGTGGCTGTTGACCTGACGATGTTGCTGATGCCCGTGTCGGCTAACAAGCCCAGGGGGCTGTGGTCTAGCTCCCATTCTAGGCCGTGTTCGCTTACCTCGGTGTTGGGGGCAATGGCGATGATTGAGAAAGTCTTGCCTTCGGCGCTTTCGATGGTCCACGATTCGCCTGCGCGAAGGATGCGGGCGACCACCTTGTCCTCGGCAATCCAGACTGCGGCGTCATCGTAGCCTGCAAGCAACCCCAGTACGGAAAGCGCCATGTCCGGACGGCCGCCGGTGGCGCAGGTCGCAACCACTTCGGCACCCGGCCAACGACGGCGGATGGAATCGAGCGCCAGCGCCAGATCGGTATAGTCCTTGTACGGATCATGGCGCTCAACTTCAAAGTCGGTGGCGGCATCGACCAGCGCGCGACCTGCATCGTTCACTGTGTCGGCATCTCCTACATACACGTCGCAGCCCAGGCCGGCGCCCAACAGCGCGTCGAGTCCACAGTCCACGGCGACAACGTGGTCACACTCCCCCGCCAGTTGGCGAAGCAGATCCGCGCTGGCCACCACGGGCGAGCCGCAGACCACTAATACCTTGCAAGCCACAGCCCTCGCCTATCCCTCAAACGAAAGAACGCGGGCTAGATCCAGCTCCTCGTAGCTGTCGATAAAGATATCGCAGTTGTCGCGCACGTCGTCGCGCTTCATGCGACCGTGCGGGTCATAAATGCCTATACGCTTAAAGCCGGCGACCCCAGAGCTCTTTAGCCCAAAGACGGCGTCCTCAAACACCCACGCGCGCTCATACTTGTGCCCGTGGCGCTCCTCTAGGCGGCGCAGCGCCAGCTCGTATACGTCAGGGAACTGTTTGGAGCGCCCCGCCTCGCCCGTCGTGGTAACAAACTCCATGTAAGCGTCGAGCCCGGCACCAGCGAGCGCGGACTGCACCAGCTCGGCCGGCGTGGACGTAGCCACACACATGGCAATGCCCGCCGCCTTCGACTGCTCCAAAAATGCCAGGAGCCCCTCGCGCGGCGGCACCTTGGAGTACCCATCAATCAAAATCTCACCAAGCTCGCGATACAGCTCCTCGCCATTCGCGCCAATGCCCCACGTGTCGTGGTAGGCCTGGCACTCGTCCTCCAGCGACAGGTGCTCAAATTGGGCAAAGGCATCCACGGTCACGTCAATCCCGTGACGGCGTAATAACTCTGGCTGAGCATAAGCCCAAACGGGGGTGCTATTAACCAGAGTGCCGTCGCAATCGAAAATAAAAGCAACCTTGGGAGCGGCGGTATGGGACATAAACGAACCTTTCGATATCAAATGGTAAACATCCTGCTAAAAACGTTTTACCAAACGTCAGCAAAACAATTTTGAAACCCAAATTGGTAAAACTGTCAAGAGTTTTACCACGGCAATTCTGCCAGTGGTATAAACATGTCGCTTACCGATTAAACGCCTCCGCAAATCCGCTTTCGTCCATAAAACTAACGCACAGGTGTTATCGTAGTTTCTGCCGAAAGTTCCACCGAGCACGCGAGGTGGAACGAATCATAGAACTATCGCCGTCCCTTCGATTCGTGCAGCCTTGGACCTTTCGCATCTAGTCACCAAGGCAACACGCTGCCGCGTCATGATGGGATCAAACGTGAGCGATACAAAGCTAAAGCCAGCAACCAAAAAGCCTGCTACCCGTAAACCCGCCCCGCACGCACCGGAGCTCTCCAAGGACGATGTCTACCTGTTTGGCATTGGAATGTGGGAGCGCAGCTGGGAAAAGATGGGCGCTCACCCCGACACGCAGAACCGTACGCGCGGCTGGCGCTTTTGCGTTTGGGCGCCCGACGTAAAGAGCGTCCATGTCATTGGCGAATTTAACGACTGGGACGAGGAAGCCAACCCGCTGGTGCCCATGCATACGAGCGCTATTTGGGAAGGCTTTATTCCTGGCGCCGAGCAGGGTCAGCTCTATAAGTACCTTATCGAAACCAATGAGGGCGAAAAGCTTTACAAGGCCGATCCGTATGCCTTTAAGGCCGAATGCCCTCCGGGTACCGCCAGCGTGCTGTGGACCCTCGATGGCTACAAGTGGAACGACGCCGCATGGCTCAAGCGCCGCGCTAGCCATAACCACATGTCGCAGCCCCTTAACATCTACGAGGTGCATATTGGCTCGTGGAAGCGCCACGGCGACGCGCCGCAGGGCGAGCCCGACGAGTACGGCAACTACCCCGGCCCCATGGATCCCTTCCCCGCGCAGCGCGGCGAGTTCTATACCTACGATGACCTGTCGGTAGAGCTCGTGGACTACGTCCGCGACATGGGCTACACGCATATCGAGGTCATGCCGCTTATGGAGCATCCCTTCGACGGCTCCTGGGGTTACCAGACGACCGGCTACTACGCCGCCACGTCGCGTTACGGCAACCCGCAGCAGCTCATGCACTTTATCGATTCGTGCCATGAGGCGGGCATTGGCGTGATCATGGACTGGGTGCCCGGCGGTTTTTGCGCCGACTCCCACGGCCTTGCCACCTTTAACGGCCATATGCTGTTTGAGCACGAGATTCACCCCAACTGGGGCACGCACAAGTTTGACTTCGCCCGCGGCGAGGTCCGCTCCTTCCTGGTCTCCAACGTGCTGTACTGGCTCGAGAACTTCCATGTGGACGGCATTCGCATGGACGGTGTGTCCAGCATGCTGTACCTCAACTTTGGCATTGACGATCCGGGGCAAAAGAAGTTCAACAAGTACGGTACCGAGGAGGATCTGGACGCCAGCGCATTTATCCGTCAGGTCAACTGCGCTGTAGAGGCGCACTACCCCGACGTGATGATGATGGCCGAGGAGTCCACTGCGTGGCCGCTCGTGACCTATCCGCCGCAGGACGGCGGCCTGGGCTTCCACTACAAGTGGGACATGGGCTGGATGAACGACACCCTGCACTACATGCAGACCGATTTTCCGTGGCGCCCCGGCAACCACGGCCTGCTCACGTTCTCCATCATGTACGCCTTTACCGAGAATTTCATTTGCCCGCTCAGCCACGACGAGGTCGTGCACGGCAAGTGCTCGCTCATCGGCCGCATGCCGGGCGACTGGTGGCGCCAGTTTGCCGGCCTGCGCACGCTGGCCTTTTACCAGATGACGCACCCTGGTGCCAAGCTCAACTTTATGGGCAACGAGATCGGTCAGTTTATTGAGTGGCGCTACTACGAGTCCATCCAGTGGTTCCTGACCGAAGAGTACGAGACTCACAAGCATCATCAGGCGTTTATCAAGGCGCTCAACCACCTGTACACCGCCGAGCCCGCCCTGTACGAGCGCGGCTACACCGACGACGGCTTTACCTGGATCGATGCGGATAACTCCAAGCAGTCCATCGTGAGCTTTGTGCGCCAGGGCGAGGACATCGACGACGATCTGGTGATCCTGATCAACTTTGACCCGGCGAGCTACGAGAGCTTCCGCGTGGGCGTGCCGCGCGAGGGCGACTGGGAGGTCATCTTCGATTCCGACCGTCCCGAGTTTGGCGGCAGCGGCTATGCCGGCGAGGAGCCCTACACCTGCTCGAGCGAGCCCTATCCCTGGAACGGGCAGATGGACTCTATCGAGATGAAGGTGCCCGGCCTGGCAGGCGTGGTGCTTAAGCGCCGCGGTCCCAGCAGCTATAAGCCGCCTGTGGTCGAGAAGCCCAAGAAGGCGACGCGCAAGCGTACGTCCTCGGTGAAGCCCAAGACCGCAGCTGCTAAGAAGGCTCCGGCCAAGGCGAAGGCCAAGACCGCGACCAAGGCTAAGGCCAAGGCCAAGACCGCCGCAAAGCCCACTGCCAAGGCTACCGCGACCAAGAAGCCGGCCGCCAAAAAGGCCGCTACCAAGGCCAAGTCTGCTTCTGTTAAGTCGTCTGCCAAGGATGCGTAACAAAGCCGTTACAGCTGTAATCACCCGCCCCGACAGGGCGTAGGATACAAATCATAACCGTTCCGGGAGAAACATCCCCGGGGGAAAGGAACGTATGAATAAGATCTTCGACAACAAGCAGGAGTTTACCGAGCTCTATCGCGATGCCGTCATGAGCATCAGCGGCAAGAGCGTCGAGGCCGCCAGCGACCTCGACCGCTTTAACGCCCTGGCCAAGCTCGTGGCCGAGAAGGCGCGCACCGTTGCCACCAAGAGTGACGCCCGCGCCACCGCCGAGGGCAAGAAGCGCGTATACTACTTCTCGATCGAGTTTTTGATCGGCCGCCTGCTCGACAACTACCTGCTCAACTTTGGCGTGCGCGACATGGTCGCCGAGGCGCTCGACGACATGGGCTTCGACCTGTCCGTCATCGAGAACCAGGAGCCCGATCCGGCGCTGGGCAACGGTGGCCTGGGCCGTCTGGCCGCATGCTTCCTGGATTCCATGGCAGCCGAGGGCATTGCCGGCTACGGCAACGGCATGCGCTACCGCTACGGCCTGTTTAAGCAGGAGATCGTCAACGGCAGCCAGGTCGAGGCCACCGACGAGTGGCTCACGCACGGCTATCCCTGGGAGGTCCGTCGTCAGGACAAGGCCGTGACCATTAAGTTTGGTGGCCATGTTGAGGGCTTTGAGGAGAACGGCCGCACGTTCTACCGCACGGTGGACACACAGGACATCCTGGCCGTCCCTTATGACATCCCCGTGGTGGGCTATGCCGGAGAGACCGTCAACAAGCTGCGCGTCTGGGCTGCCGAGCCGGTCGAGGAGCACTTTGACCTGGAGGCCTTCAACCGCGGCGACTACGCCCTGGCCGACGCCGAGCGCGCCGAGGCCGAGGCAATCAGCGCCATCCTCTACCCCAACGACGCCGGCGAGCACGGCCGTCTGCTGCGCCTGAAGCAGGAGTACCTGTTTGTTTCGGCCGGAATCTACAGCCTGCTCGACACCTTTGAGAAGGAGCACGGCGAGAACTGGGAGCTGCTGCCGCAGTTTGTGGCCATCCACACCAACGACACGCACCCCGCCATGTGCGGCCCCGAGCTCATGCGCATCCTGATCGACGAAAAGAAGCTCGAGTGGGACGACGCCTGGAACATCGTGACGCAGGTCGTGAGCTACACCAACCACACCATCCTGCCCGAGGCTCTGGAGAAGTGGCCCATCGGCACGTTCTCCAAGCTCCTCCCCCGCGTGTACCAGATCATCGACGAGATCAGCCGTCGTTGGCACGAGTCGTTCGACACCACGCAGGAGGGCTGGCAGGAGCGTCTGCGCCAGACCGCCATCCTGTGGGACGGCGAGATTCGCATGGCCAACCTGTCCGTGATCTGCAGCCACAGCGTCAACGGCGTGGCCAAGATCCACTCCGACATCATCAAGAACATCGTGCTCAAGGACTTCTATGCCTTAACGCCCGAGAAGTTCAACAACAAGACCAACGGCATCTCGCACCGTCGCTTCTTCGCCGAGGCCAACCCCACCTACGCCAAGCTCGTGACCGATGCTATTGGCGACGGCTGGCTGAAGGACGCCTTTGAGCTGGAGAAGCTCAAAGAGTTTAAGGACGATGCCGAGTTCCTGAAGGCCGTGGGTGCCTCCAAGCGCGCCAACAAGGAGCGTCTGGCTGCCTACGTTAAGGCCGAGACCGGTCTGGTCATCGATCCCAACACCGTCTTCGATGTTCAGGTTAAGCGCTTCCACGCCTACAAGCGCCAGCTCATGAACATCATGAAGGTGATGGACATCTACAACCGTCGCATCGCCGATCCCAACTTCCACGTGACGCCGACGACCTTCATCTTTAGCGGCAAGGCTGCCTCGAGCTACACCTTTGCCAAGGAGACCATCCGCCTGATCAACTCGGTGGCCGAGGTCATCAACAACGATGCCCGCGTCAACGAGGTCATGAAGGTCTGCTTTATCCCCAACTTCCGCGTGAGCAACGCCCAGCTCATCTACCCCGCCGCCGAGATCTCGGAACAGATCTCCACGGCCGGCAAGGAGGCTTCGGGCACGTCCAACATGAAGCTCATGATGAACGGCGCCATTACGCTGGGTACCCTCGACGGCGCCAACATCGAGATCGCCGACCTGGCCGGTCGCGAGAACGAGGCCATCTTTGGCCTAACCGCCCCCGAGGTCGAGCAGCTCTGGGCTTCCAACAGCTACTTTGCTTGGGATACGCTCAACAACGATCGCGAGCGCCTGGGCCGCGTGATGGACGAGCTCAAGGACAACACGTTTGCCGGCCTTTCGGGCAACTTTGAGAGCATCTACAACGAGCTCATGAACAACAACGACCCCGACCTGGTCATGGCAGACTTCCGCAGCTACGTGGATGCGTGGGAGAAGCTCACCGGCAGCTACGGCGACCAGGAGACCTGGAACCGCAAGGCGCTGCTCAACACCGCCTCGAGCGGCTGGTTCTCGAGCGACCGCACCATTCGCGAGTACCGCGACGAGATCTGGCACGCGTAAAGGCGCGCGAGCTCCCCTATGCCAGCACGGCATTACTCGACGGGCGCGACCGAGCGCCGCGCCCGTCGCTAATGGGTTTAGGAACATCGATGACAGAAGGAGAAATCGATGAGTAAGAAAGAATGCATCGCGATGCTCCTCGCAGGAGGACAGGGCAGCCGATTGGGGGCACTCACCCAAAAGATCGCTAAGCCGGCGGTTAGCTTTGGTGGCAAGTTCCGCATTATCGACTTTTCGCTCTCCAACTGCTCCAACTCGGGCATCGACACAGTGGGCGTCTTGACGCAGTATCGCCCCTACCTGCTGCATGCCTACGTGGGCTCCGGCGAGGCTTGGGACCTGGACAGCCGCGACGGCGGCGTGTCGATCCTGCCACCGTACGAGACGCAGACCGGTGGCGCCTGGTATGCGGGCACGGCCGACGCCATTACGCAGAACCTTGACTACATCAAGGCCAACGACCCCAAGTATGTCCTGATTCTTTCGGGCGATCACCTGTATCGCATGGACTACCGCAAGATGCTCAAGACGCACATTGAGAACAACGCCGACCTCACGGTGAGCGTTATGCCCGTGCCGTGGGAGGAGGCCAGCCGCTTTGGCATCCTGACCACCGACCCCGAGGACGGCCGCATCACCAAGTTCACCGAGAAGCCCGATAAGCCCGATTCGAACCTCGCGTCCATGGGCATTTATATCTTCTCGGCCGACGTGCTGATCGAGGCGCTCGAGGAGGACGCTCTGGACCAGCGCTCGAGCCACGACTTTGGCAAGGACATCATCCCCAAGCTGCTCGGCGAGGGCAAGCGCCTGTACAGCTACGAGTTCCACGGCTTTTGGAAGGACGTCGGCACCATCGCCAGCTTCCACGAGACCTCGATGGACCTGCTGGGCAACAACCCCGAGTTCGATCTGTTCGACAAGCACTTCCCTATCATGTCCAACATCACCACGCGTCCACCGCACTACATTGGCCCGGACGGCCGCCTGGACGACTGCCTGGTCTCCAACGGCTGCAAGATCTACGGCACCGCTCGCCACTCGATCATTTCGACCGATGTCATCATCGAGGAGCGCGCCGTGGTCGAGAACTCCGTGCTGCTGCCGGGTGCGCACGTTAAGAGCGGCGCGCACATCTGCCGCGCTATTTTGGGCGAGAACTCCACGGTCGAAGAGGGCGTGAAGCTCGGCTCTGTCGATACCACCAAGGATACGGCCGTCGTTGGAAATGACGTCGTTATCGGGAAGGGGGAATGATCCGATGATCAATCGCAAGGCCATCGGTTATATCACCGCTAACTACTCTTCGACCTACGGCAGCGTGCTGCTCAAGGACCGCCCCATCGCGTCCGTTCCGTTTTTGGGCCGCTACCGCCTAATCGACTTTCCGCTGTCCAACATGATGAATGCCGGCATTAAGACCGTCGGCGTCGTCATGCCGGGCAACTACCGCTCGCTGATCGACCACGTGGGCTCGGGCAAGGACTGGGGCCTGGACCGCAAGAAGGGCGGCCTGTTCATGGTGCCCGGCAACGCGTATGGCACCACCAAGGGCGGCATGCGCTTCCTGCTGCGCGACATCATCTCCAACAAGACGCTGTTCCAGCGCTCGGACAAGCCCTATGTCGTGATGATGGGCACCAACATCATCTTTAACATGGACCTCAACACCATCATCGACGCGCACGAGAACTCCGGCGCCCAGATGACCGTGGTGTACTGCAAGGCCACGCGCAACGTCGATGACGAGACCAAGCTCGAGATTAACGAGAACGGTCGCCTGACGGGCGTGAGCGCTGGCGTCGTGTACGGCGACAACGCCTCTATGGACTGCTGCATCGTCAACCGCGATACGCTGCTCGAGATCATCGACCACTACCAGGCTGCCGACTATCTGGACCTGCTCGAGGCACTCCAGGGCGACTTTGGCAACATCGACGTGTGCAGCTACGAGTACAAGGGCGAGGTCGTGGGCGTGTTTAGCGAGAAGTCGCTGTATCGCCGCAGCATGGACCTGCTCGACCAGACCGTGGCCGACCATCTCTTCGATCCCGAGCGCCCGATCCTGACCAAGGCTCACGACGTGCCGCCTTCGCGCTATGCGACCGGCAGCCACGCGTGCAACTCGATCATCTCGGCCGGCTGCATCATCAAGGGCACCGTGCGCAACTCGATCCTGTCGCGCGGCGTCGTGGTCGAGGAAGGCGCTTCGGTGACTAACTCGATCATCAACCAGAGCTGCATCATCAAGAGCGGCGCACGCGTCGAGAACGCCATTCTGGACAAGAACAACGTGGTTCCCACCAACACCGAGCTTCGCGGCACGCCCGAGAACATCCTGGTGCTGGGCAAGGCTCCGTTAACTTCCGACACCACTATCGTACGTTAACGTTGGCACCGCAACATCGCTCGTAACAGGTAGAATAGCCGCCCGGTTAGCGCCAGGCGGCTATTCTCGAATTGCAACATGGGAGACAATATGGCAGATTCCAGCAAAAAGATGCAGATCGTGTTTGCCTCGGCCGAGTGCGCACCGTTTGTTAAGACCGGTGGCCTGGGTGACGTGGCGGGCTCGCTGCCTGCGGCGCTCGTGCGCGCCGGCGCCGAAGTCATCGTGATGGTGCCCAAGTACGCCACCATCAAGGACGAGTACAAGGCGCAGATGGAGCACTTTGCCGACTTTTACGTGAACCTGGGCTGGCGCAATGAGTACTGCGGGCTCGAGAAGCTTGAGCACGACGGCGTCACCTATATGTTCGTTGACAACGAGCGCTACTTTGCGCGCGACTATCCGTACGGCTTCTTTGACGACGGCGAGCGCTTCGCGTTTTTCTCCAAGGCTATCACCGAGAGCCTGCAGCACCTGCCCGAGGGCTTTGAGTGTGACATCCTGCACTGCAACGACTGGCAGACGGCACTAGCGCCCGTGTTCTTGCGCGAGTTCTACCAGGGACTGCCGCTGTACGACCGCGTCAAGACCGTGTTCTCGATCCACAACGTGGCGTTCCAGGGCCAGTTTAGCGACACCGTGATGGAGGACATCCTGGGTGTGGCGCATATTCCCGCGGCCGCCACGCAGTTGCGCTGCGACGCCTGCAGCATCAACTACATGCTGGGCGCGCTGCACTATGCCGATGCCATCACCACGGTGAGCCCCACCTACGCGGGCGAGATCCAGACGCCCGAGTTTGGCGAGGGCCTGGACGGCGTACTGCGCGAGCGCTCCTACGCACTGCAGGGCATCCTCAACGGCATTGACGTGGCGGCCTTTGACCCGGCAACCGACAAGCGCATTGCCGCCAACTACACGGTTGACGACCGTTCCGGCAAGGCCGTGTGCAAGGCCAAGCTGCAGGAGGAGCTGGGCCTCGAGGTTCGCGACGACCGCCCGCTTATGGTGATGGTTACTCGCCTGACGCGCCAGAAGGGCATGGACCTGGTCATGTACGCGCTCGACCGCATCCTGTCCGGCGGCGTGCAGGTGGCCGTGCTGGGCACCGGCGACCGCGACTACGAGGACGGACTGCGCTACTTCCAGGACAAGTACCCTGACACCATGGCCGCGCGCATCGAGTTTGACCCGGCGCTGTCGCAGCGCATGTACGCTGCCGCCGATATGTTCCTGATGCCTTCGAAGTTTGAGCCCTGCGGCCTGTCGCAGATCATCGCCATGCGCTACGGCACCCTGCCCATCGTGCGCGAGACCGGTGGCCTGAAGGACACCGTGATCCCGTATAACGAGTTTACCGGCGAGGGCACGGGCTTCTCGTTTACCAACTTTAACGGCGACGAGATGGGCGACGCCGTGTTCCGCGCGGCACGCCTGTTCTGGGATAACCGCGAGGCATGGAACCAGCTGGTCACGCAGGCCATGAGCCAGGACTTTAGCTGGACGCGCTCGGCCGACAAGTATCTTGACCTGTACTTCTTTATGCACCCGGAGATTGAAAGGCCGGCGGCTGTGGCTGAGACTGAGGAGTCTGAGGCAGTTGAGGCCGAGCCTGCGGCGACCGTTAAGGAGCCCGCTGCTGCCGAGGAGCCCAAGGCCGAGGAGAAGCCGGCGGCCGAGGTCGAGGTTAAGCCCGCCACGAAGCCTGCCGCCAAGAAAACGACGACCCGCAAGACGACGGCTAAGAAGGCCACGGCCACCAAGGCCGCTGCGAGCAAGACCACCGCTGCCAAGGCAACGACCACGCGCAAGCGTACGACCGCCGCTGCCAAGAAGGCCGCCGAGGCCGAGGTTACCCCCGAGGTAAAGGCCGAGACCACCGCTGCCGAGGCTAAGCCTGCGGCAAAGGCTCCGGCTAAGACCGCTTCCAAGAAGACGGCTGCTACCAAGAAGACGACCACGACCAAGACCACGACCGCCAAGAAGGCCACAGCAACGAAGTCGACGACGACAAAGGCTGCTACGACGAAGGCCGCCGCGAAGACGACCCCGAAGGCTGCTGCAAAACCCGCCGTCAAGGTCGAGGAGGCGCCCTCCGAGCCCAAGGCCAAGGCAGCTGTCGAGGCAAAGCCGGCCGCCAAGACCACCACGCCCAAGCGCTCTACGACGACGGCCAAGAAGGCCACGACCAAGGCTGCTGCTCCCAAGGCAGAAACTAAGGCCGAGGACAAGCCCGCAGTAAAGGCCGAGCCGGCACCGAAGGCCGCTGAGGTCAAGACCGCTCCGAAGGCTACGGCAAAGGCCGAGCCCGCAAAGGAGGCCCCAGTCTCCCCCGCCGCTCCGGCCGAGGAAAAGGCACCGACAAAGAACACCTCCGGCCTTACGGCACCGGCCACCCGAAAGCGTAACTCGTCTGGACTATTAAAACTTACTCCACAAACAACACGTGGGCGCCCCAACCCGGCGCCCTCTTCTTGATTGAACTTCTCTATTAAAAAGAGGACCGGTTTACTACGACAAAATGGCTCCAGTCGACCACGGCGGGTAATCTACGAAATTGGCATCGCCTCTACCTGCGGTTTTAATATCACCAAAATGACCCTGGTTGAGATCATTCAATTCGTCGTAGTAAACCGAGTTACTTTTGTTTGGCTACAAATAGTATCGGTATAGGCACATCTGAATATCGCGATAATTTGAATGGTAAAACGATTTTCTAGGACAACCGTTCGCCGATGGTAAACGGATGTTGTTTATACAGCCTGTGTACAAAAGATATACTTACATCCTGTGCGTAAAGCCCATGGCCCGCAGGCCGTGATTCTATTGAACTGGACCGTATTATGAGATTGATTCACAACAGCCGTCTGCCGCAGTTTCGTACTCCGTTTGGCGCTGTGACCACTGGAACTTCCGTTTCGCTATCGGTGATTTTGGAGGATGCCGACCCCAACCAGGCAACGCTCACCCTGCGCACCTGGGTCGATGAAATCGGTGAGTCTCTATATCCCATGACGCACGAGGGCGACGGCATATTTACCGTAGAGCTTGAGTGCGCTGAGCCCTGTCTTATCTGGTACAGCTTTATCTGCAACATCGAGGGCCAGCCCGAGGTGCGCCTGGGTGCACCGCAGGGTCGCACCGGTGGCGAGGGTGTGACCTACAACTACGCCGAGGTTCCGTCCTTCCAGATTACCGTCTACAAGCACCGCGAGAACCGTCCCACTTGGTACGAGCGCGGTATGGTCTACCAGATCTTCCCCGACCGCTATGCACGCGACGAAAACTGGCGCGAACGCACGCTTGCCGAAGTTGAAAAACCGCGCAAAGGAATCCAGCGCCGCATGGTCGAGGACTGGAACGAACCGCCCGAGTACGAGCGTGCCGAGGACGGCTCCATCAAAACCTGGGATTTTTACGGCGGCTCGCTCAAGGGTATCCAAAATGACCTGCCCCGGATTGCCGAGCTAGGCTTTACGGCCATCTACCTCAACCCCATCTTTGAGGCCGCGAGCAACCACCGCTACGACACGGCCGACTACACCAAGATCGACCCGATTCTGGGCACCGAGCAGGACTTTACGGAGCTGTGCAAGGCGGCCGAGAAGCTCGGCATTTCCATCATCCTGGATGGCGTCTTCAACCATACGGGCGACGACTCAATCTACTTTAACCGTTACGGCAACTATCCCGGCGTCGGTGCATGGCAGAGCGAGGACTCGCCGTGGCGCGATGCGTTTTACTTCCATGAAGACGGTTCGTATGACTGCTGGTGGGGCGTGGGCAACATGCCCGCCATCAACGAGAGCTCCGAACTGGTGCGCGAGCGGCTCCTGGGCAAGGACGGCGTGATCCGCAAATGGCTGCGCGCCGGCGCCCATGGCTGGCGTCTGGACGTGGCCGACGAGCTTTCCGACGACTTCCTGGCCGAGATCAAAAAAGCCGTGCTCGCCGAGAAACCCGATGCGCTGCTGCTCGGCGAAGTCTGGGAGGACGCCTCCAACAAGATCAGCTATGGCCATCTGCGCCGCTATCTGCAGGGCTCCGAGCTCGACTCTGCTATGGACTACCCCTTCCGCGACATGGTCATCGGTTTTTTGATGGGCTACAAGAACGCCTATCAGGCTGCCGAGGACATCGAGACGCTGCGTGAGAACTACCCGCGCGAGGCACTGGCCTGCGCGCTCAATCTGCTTTCGAGCCACGACCGTCCGCGCATTATCTCGGTGCTCGGCGGCGGCCCCGACGAGTCGCAGCTGCCCGAGAGCGAGCGCAGCAAATGGCGCCTGGACGAGAACGCGATGGGACTGGCCAAGAGCCGCTTTTGGTTGGCGACGCTCATGCAGATGACCTTCCCAGGCGTGCCCTCGATCTATTATGGCGACGAGTACGGCTTGGAGGGCCTCACCGATCCGGGCAACCGCCGCACGCTGCCTATGAAGGAAGACCTGCACGACTTCGATACGCTGGCCATCGTTAAGAACGCGTCTGCTGTGCGCCGCGCGCTGCCCTTTATGGTCGATGGCGAGATCAAGGCCTTCGCGCTCAACGACGACGTCTTGGCCTACACCCGCACGGGCAAAGACGGCGAGGCCGCGACGGTTATCATCAACCGTAGCCTGCGCAATTCGCACTGCGTGACGATCCCGGCGCTCGGCGAATGTGCGAGCGACGTGATCAGCGGCCACGAGTGCGAAATCCATAATGGCACGGTTACGCTCGACCTGTACCCACTGGGCTCTTCGATCATCTATCACCATGCCGAGAAGCGCCTGCAGGAGCCGCTCGACCACGGCGCGGGCGTCGTATGCCACATCACGTCGGTACCGACCGATGACGGCAAGCCCGGCACAATCGGTGCGCCCACGCGTCGTTTTATCGACCACCTGGCTGCCATGGGCATGCGCTACTGGCAGGTCCTGCCCGTCAATCCCACGGACTTCTTCCGCTCCCCCTACGCCGGTCCTTCGGCCTTTGCAGGCAATATCGACCTGCTACCCGAGAGCCACGAGGAGCTGGCCGCCGACTTTGAGACCTGGAAGGCCCGCGGAGGCGAGGATGCCGATCCGCTGTACACCGCGTTTAAACATCGCAATGCCGATTGGCTCGAGAAGTACTGCGTCTACATGGCCGTTAAGAAGTACTTTGAAGGCGATTCGCGCCATGATTGGCCGGCAGATGTCGCGCGCTACAACGAGTATCTGATCGATGACAAGCGCTTCCACGACGAGGCCGAGCTGCAGGCGTACATGCAGTACCGCTTTGACCTGGCTTGGTGCGAGCTCATGAACTACGCGCACAAGAAGGGCATCGAGGTCATCGGCGATATCCCGATGTATGTCTCGGACGATTCGGCGGATGCGTGGAGCGAGCCCGAGAACTTCTGGCTGTCCGATACCGGCAAGGCGATCGAGATTTCCGGCGCGCCGCCCGACAACTTTGCACCCGAGGGCCAGGTGTGGGGCAACCCGACGTTCCGCTGGGACCACATGAAGCAGAACGGCTATAGCTGGTGGATGGATCGCCTGCGTCGTGCGTTTTCGCTCTACGACCGCGTGCGTCTGGATCACTTCCTGGGCTTCCACAGCTACTTTAGTATCCCCGCGGGCAAGGCTTGCGCCGACGGTCGCTGGCTGGCGGGCCCGGGCAAAGACCTGTTCCAGACCGCCTATGACGAGCTGGGTCCGCTCAACTTTATCGCCGAGGACCTGGGCTATTTGACGCCCGGTGTTCGCGCCATGGCTTCGACCTGCGGCTTCCCCGGCATGGACGTGCTGGAGTTTAGCGATTACGACGTCCGTTGCGGCGTGCACCCCACGCCCGGCAAGATTCTGTACACGTCGACGCACGACACCTCGACGCTCGCCGGCTGGTGTACGCGTTCCTTTGCCGGCGGCGACGAGCCGAGCGGTGTTGAGTTTGCTGCCAAGCTGATGAGCGACGCGCTGGAAAGCGACGCTCCCCTGGTGATGATGCCGCTGCAGGATATCCTGGGGCTTGGCGACGACGCGCGCATGAACGTTCCGGGCGTGGCAACGGGCAACTGGACTTGGCAGGCTGACGAGGCGGACATTGCCGCCGCCGAGAACAAAACAGCACAGCTCCTGCGCAACAACCATAGATTCTGGGGCGAAGCGTGATAAAACCCCCGATATAGGGTACAGTTACAGACGTTTGAATTTTTGCGGGCAGAGTAATCTGCCCGCTTTGTGCTGAAAAGGAAGTATTATGGCACGCTACGATTACAAGTGCTCGAGCTGCGGCAACGTGTTTGAGGTTGAGCATCCCATGTCTGAGACTCCCGAGGTCGTTTGCCCGAGCTGCGGCGCACCGGCGGCCAAGACGTTCTCGGCCAGCGGCATCAAGTTTGAGGGTAGCGGTTTCTACAACACCGACCAGCGAAGCGGCGGCTCCAGCACCAGCGCCACCAGTGGCTGCTGCGCCAACTGCCCGCATAGCTACTAGAAACAACGCGGCCCCGCGATCAACGCCGATCGCGGGGCTATTTCTTTGCTCTATGGGTAGCTAATCAAGCTACCCAGGTTTCCTTGTGAGTTGCGGTGAAATAAGGACTGTTTGGCAGGTAGAAGCCGAAATTCAATCCCTATTTCACCGCAACATAGTAGTTACTTGCGGACCAGACGGGCGCAGAAGTGGCCGTCGTAGGAGTCGGCGTTTACCGGTACGCTTTGGAAGAGGCCTCGATCGTTCTGGCGTACGGATACGAGCTTCTTGGCCTGATCGAACTCGGGGAGTTGCAGAATCTGTGCCTCGGAAAGCGGTGCCACGCTAAAGCCGGCACCCTCGGGAGAAGCAAGGAACGCGTCCACGACCTGCGTGTTCTCCTCGTCGAAGACCGAGCACGTCGCATAGATCAGCTCGCCGCCGGCAGCCACGCGCGCGGCGGCTTCCTTGAGCATCGACAGCTGCAGTTTGGGCAGCTCAACCGTCACATCCTTTTCGGTCAGACGCCACGGGATCTCGGGATGACGACGCATGGTTCCGGTGCCCGAGCACGGCGCATCGATAAACACGGTGTCGAACTTGACCCGCTCACCGCGCATGGCATCAAACGATGTGAGAACATCATCGAGCTCGCAAGCATCACCCGAAACCGTACGAACGCCCTGAATACCGGCCTTGTGCAGGCGAGCGAGATTCAGATCGCATTTGCGATCATGCAGATCGAGCGCCGTATGCTGACGCTCATAGCCCGCACGCTTGGCCTGGCATATCATCACATAGGTCTTGGTGCCACGACCGGCACCAATCTCAAGGCAGCTTCCAGGGCGCGTGGCAGCTGTGGCGATAAGCTGCGCGTTGAGATCAGATGCCACCGCGGCAGCACGCTCAAACACGCCCGATGCAACCATGACCTGCGCATCTACCGGGGCATGGCAGCCCGGGAAGACGGGCGCGACGAGTTGCGAGATATACGGATCGGGCTTGGTCGCAAAGGCGTTCTCATGCAGGGCCAGCGGCGCGGGGGCCAGATTGCCGGCAAAGTTAAGCGCACCCTCAGGCGTGTCGAACGATGCCATAATGCGAGCGCACAGCCAACGCGGCAGACCCATCAGGCGCGACAGACGAACCAAGCGTCGCTCAGGCTCATCCACATCGGACGCCGTTGCAAAGTCCTCAACATTGTCAGCAACCTTATGCAGCACAGCGTTCGCCAGACCGGCGGCAGACTTAGCTCCGCTGCGCACCAGCTCAACACCCTGACTTACGGCAACGCGGCCAGGCGTATGCAGATAGAGCATCTCGAAGGCCGAGATACGAAGTGCCATGCGCACACGAGGCGCAACCTTTTTTGGCTTATCGAGAAACTGATCGAGCAACTCGTCCAAAATACCCTGCGTGGCGGCCACACCGAGCGCCAAGCGGGCGGCAAAAGCGGAATCGCGCTGGTCAATGGCCTTGGCCGATGCGCGAGAGGACAGCACGTCACGCGCATACATGCCGCGGCGATCGGCCTCCATTAGCACATCGAGCGCAAGTTTGCGCGCGGGAGACAGCTTGCTCATGACAAAACACCCCAGATGAGATCGGCGCCCTGCAGGCCGGCAGCCCAAGCAGAAGCAGCCATAGCACGCTTGCCATCAGGCTTAACCTCGAGCAGTTCAACCGCACCATCGGAAAGGCCAAGGAAAACACGCTTATTCTTAACGGCAACGGCGCCCTCGCCAAGCGACAAATCAGCCGGCGCAGCATCGAGCACGCGCACGGTCTTGCCGGCAATCACGCAACGAGCAGGCGCGGTATCGGACGAAGCCAGCACATGACGCACACAATCAAGCGCCGCCATCTGCGGATCCAGACGCATCTCCTGCTTAGAAATCTTGGCAGCATGAGTGACGAGCGACTCATCCTGCTCAGTCCACACGGCGGTGCCATCGGCAAGCGAAGGAAGCGTATCGGCAAGCAGTTTGCCGCCAAGCTCACCAAGCTCCATGGTCAGCGCCTCAGCATGCTTACCGGCAACCGAGGTCGAGGCCTGCGCGCAATAAGCACCAGTATCCACGCCGTGATCGATGCGCATGATAGAAACGCCAGCAACCTCATCACCAGCGAGAATCGCACGCTGAATAGGAGCAGCCCCACGCCAACGAGGCAGCAAGGACGCATGAACGTTCACAATGCCGAGCGGCGCCATATGCAGCACGTCATCCGACAAAATGCAGCCATAAGCAGCCACACAGAAAATATCGGCCCGGGCAGCCTGAAGCGCCTCAACAACCTCAGGCGTCATACGATTTGTCTCAATAACCGGCAACCCCAGCTCAAGCGCCTTGGCCTTAACAGGAGAAGGCTCGAGCTTCTTACCACGCCCACGAACAGCATCAGGACGAGTAATAACAAGCGCAATCTCATTCCCAGCCTCAACAAGCGAAGTCAGCGAAGGCACAGCAAAATCAGGCGTACCCATAAACACAATACGCATAAAAGTTAGTCTCCTCTCAATAACGAGCCGAGGCGGCTACAAAAAAGCGTTCCAGGTCGCAAGCGCACCCAGCCGCAAGAACAGTTCAACAAAGACAAATATACCCAAAAACAAAGAAAGAGCCGCATAAAAGCAGCCCTCCCAACAAAGCACCTATCAGCGAAGACGCCCCTCCCTGGCCCAACGGCACCCGGGCGAGACAAGCAGTGTCAACGTAGTCCCCGGGGCGCCCGCCTATATCGTCCCGCGCGCACGGGCGCCCCGCCCCCCGCCCGGTTGGGCACGGGGGGGTGTAGGCGGGCGCCCCCGGGCCGGCCAAACCCACACCCGCGCCCCCCGGGGCCCCCCCCAAATCCCCCCCCCCGCGCTTTTCCCCCCCCACTATTTTTTTTTCCCCCTCTGTTTTAATCCGGCGGGCGCCCCGGGGACGGACAAACCTACTCCGTCTCGCCCGGTCGAGCGCCGCGGGCCAGGGCGTCCTGGTACTCCTTGACTGCTTTGAGCCTCTGCATGGGCTTCAGTCGCTCGAACATGGTGTTGCCGTGCAGGTGATCGATCTCGTGCTGCAGGCACACGCAGAACAGGTCGCCCGAGGCCTCGTAGCGAATCAGGTTGGCATCCAGGTCGTACGCCTCGACGACGACATGGTCGGGACGCTCGATCTCGCAGCTAATGCCGGGGATGGACAGACAGCCCTCGCTAAACGGAACGAGGTGGTCGCTCTGCTCCACAATCACGGGATTGATAAGCACGTACGGATCGTAGTCGTTCCTGTCGCTGTAGTCGCAGTCGATGGTGACGAGCTGAATGAGTTCGCC
The DNA here is from genome assembly GCA_958438955.1 of uncultured Collinsella sp. Classification (GTDB taxonomy): domain Bacteria; phylum Actinomycetota; class Coriobacteriia; order Coriobacteriales; family Coriobacteriaceae; genus Collinsella. The sequence continues at coordinate 954 of CAUBTS010000030.1, read as the reverse complement.
GATCTGCGGAGCAGCCAGGCCGCAACCGCCGTTCTCGAACATCATCTTCTTCATCTTCTCGGCAAGCGCCTCGATCGCCGGGGTGATCTCCTCGATGACGGCGCACTCCTGGCGCAGACGAGGGTCAGGCGACAGTACGATTCCGTTGGCTTCCATGGCCATCCTTTCGGGTTGTTACATCAAATCATAGGCGTCGACGTCAACGCTCACGCTCACGCCGCGCACAGAGCCCACCTCTTTGAGGCAGGCGTCGATATCATCAGAGACATGGTACCCCACGGGCGACTTCACAAGCAGATGGAAGCGGTAACGGTCCTTGGCTCTCTCGATTACACACGAAGCCGGACCAAGCACCTGGGGCACGGCGCTCCTCGCCCGCAAAAAGTCGGGCGCGGCGGCATGCCAGCGACGCTTGAGGAGCTTCGCGATGCGACCGATGTAGTCTTGCGCGTCGTCTCGGATCGCCGACCACACCAAGATGTTGACCAGGCGAACAAACGGCGGGTACAGCGCGTCGCGTCGCTGATCAAGATCGTGGTCGGTAAAGATCGAACGGTCATGTTCAGCGACGGCGCGAATGACCGGATCCTCGGGCAGGTAGGTCTGGATGATCACCTCGCCGGGGCGATCACCACGACCGGCACGGCCGGCGACTTGCTCCAGCAGATCGTAGGCGCGCTCCCCTGCGCGAAAGTCGGGCAGCTTGAGGGCGAAGTCGGCATTGACCACGCCCACGAGCGTGACCTCGGGAAAGTCGAGGCCTTTTGCGATCATTTGGGTGCCCAGCAACACGGCGCAATCGGCGGCATCGAACTGCTCAAGCAGCTTTTTGTGCGCGTCCTTTCCGCGCGTGGAATCGGCATCCATGCGAATAATGGCGACATCCTCGGGAAGCATCTGGTGCAGTGCGTCCTCGATCTGCTGCGTACCCAGGCCCATTTTTGCCAGGTAGCG
>CAUBTS010000029.1 GCA_958438955.1 uncultured Collinsella sp. | reverse complement strand
CCAGACCGGAGGGGCCCCGGGGGCGGGAATCTGGGTGTACACATTTCCTACACATCTTGTGATCCGACTAACGTTTGCCAGCCGTTAACTACCGCTCGCCGAGCATCTCTTTATATAAGGCAGTCTCATGGTTAAAGCGGATACGTCCCCCTAGCTAAAGCACAGCCAGCATCGAGCAACTCATCACGTTCTTCCACCGAGAACCCCTCGGCGTAGACGCGCACCACTGGTTCGGTCCCGCTAGGACGGACCAGCAGCCACGTGTCATCCTCAAATGACAGACGCAAGCCGTCCATATGACTAACGTTTTGCGGCACCTTGCCACAAATCGACTTGGGGTTTACGCCCGGCAGCAGGGTTCGTAACGTTTCGGCATCTTCGGCCTCAAGGCGCAAATCGCGTCGACCGTAACTCGTCTTACCAAAACTGTCCTCGAGCTGGTCGACCAGAACGCCCAAAGGCGCGTCCGTCTTTGCCATAAGCTCACACAGAATCAGACAGGCGAGGATTCCATCGCGCTCGGGCATATGCGCGGCGATGCCGATACCACCGGCTTCTTCGCCGCCTATGAGGACGCCGCCCTTCTTCATCTCCGCCGCTATATATTTGAAACCGACTGGTTTGACGGTCACGCGGCAGCCAAGCGCCTCGGCAATGCGACGTACGAGCGTCGAGCATGAAAGATTGACGACGACGCGCCCCTCCAAATTACGAAATTGAACCAAGTCGCCCAAAACGAGCGCCATGATCTGATGCGGATGTATATATCTGCCGCGCTCGTCAACCGCGCCGATACGGTCGGCGTCGCCGTCGGTCACCAGGCCAGCGCAAGCTCCGTCCTCGATAACCGTGCGCTCGCAAGCGTCCACCCAAGGTTCAACGGGGTCGGGGCAGATATCTTCTTGGTCAGACGCCTGCCCGGCGTGAATCTCGTGCGCCTCAACGCCAAGCTCGCGCAGCAAGTCGGCTAGATAACCCTGGGCTGCGCCGCCCATGGGATCGACAACCACGCGCAGGTGCGCGCCGCGGATGGCTTCGGCATCGACAAACGATGCCACCGCCTGCATATAGTCGGGAATGATATCCGCGGTGCGATATTGCCCCTCGATCCCCATTGGCTCGGGAGCCATGGTCTCTTCGAGCTCTTCGATGACATCCTGGTTGGCGGTCGAGCCGTCACCCATGCGAATCTTGAGGCACAGATAACCCTGCGGATGATGGGACCCCGTCACCATGAGCGCGCCGCACGCCTCACCGTCATAAGCCGCCGCCCACGTAAGGGCAGGGGTCGGAACAGGTCGCGAAGCGAGCACGGCGTCCAGCCCGTGCGCTGCTAGCACGCCCGCCGCAAGCTCAGCGAACTCGCTCGCCAGGGGCCGGGTGTCGAACCCTATATATACCGTTTTGCCCGGATTGGTCTTTTGCCACAACTCGCCGACGGCATCGGCGATACGGGCAACGTTATCGGCAGTGAAGTCCTCATCGACGCGAGCGCGCCAACCGTCAGTTCCAAAATGAATTATCGCGCACACGCGCAGACACCTCACAGTGTTTGGATCATGGTACGCGTGAGGTATACCCGCAACACGCACTCGGCAACCTGCCGGCACCAGCATTCACCATTTGGGCAAATGCTGCCGAGAACATGCAAGCAATAAAAAACCGCCCCGTATGGAGCGGTTTTGCCCTTTATATATCGAGCGCCTCGGCCATCGCTGCCGTAGTGATTGCCGTGGTTCCACAGCAACTGCCCACCATTGCGGCGCCGGCATGTCTCCATTCGATGCATGCGCGCGCGAAAGCTTCGGGATTCTCGTGCCATACGGGGCCATCCTGAGTCTGGACCGGATCGCCTACGTTGGGACGCACCGTAACGGGAGTAGTCGCCGATGCAACCATCCTGGGCACCGCCGCATTCGCGGCCGCAAGCGAACAGCAATTAACACCAACCGAGTTTGCGCCGTGTTTTTCGGCGTACAAAACGGCTGCCTCGATGTTGAGGCCATCGCCCAGCAGGTCGCCTTTATCGTCAACGACAAAACTCACCAGAACAGGCATGCCGTCGGCGGCATCTCGGGCGCCGGCAAGCATGGGCTGCAGATTACGGATAGACGTCACCGTCTCGATCAGCAGACCGTCAACACCAGCATTGAGCAAGGCGTGCGCCTGTTCGCGCGCAATGCCGCGGATTTCACGATACTCGACAGAGTCCTCGGCAAACCACTCAATACCGATCGGGCCCATCGAGCCCAGCAGTAGCTGAGGGTGCGCCTGGCGGGCATCGTCGACGGCCCCGCGATTGACCTCCGCCACGGACGGCGCAATCTGGTCGTGCTTGAGGGCATAGCTCGATGCCTGAAAGGTATTGGTAATGAGCACCTGCGCGCCGGCGGCGACATACAAGCGATGGATACGAGAAACGGTCTGCGGCTCTGCCAGATTCCAAAACGCCGGTGGAATGTCGGCGGCATCGTACTCACTCAACAAAACACTGCCCATGGGGCCCTGCGCCAACAAGGTCTCGCTCGACAAGCGGCGCGTAAGTTCCTCGGCACCAAAGCGGTTGTAATAACTCGTATCCATATATATCCCGCTATTCCTCGACGCTGATTCCCTGCTTTTCGAGATAGGCGAGCCAGCGGCTCATCGTGTCCTCGGATAGCGCATGCTCCATCATGCAGGCCTCGGAATCGGCTCGCTCAAATTCGACACCGAGCTCCTGAACCAAAAACGTGCGGATGAGGCGATGACGGTACCAGATAGCCGTGCCAACCTCGCGGCCGCGATCGGTCAGGATCACCTTGCCGTAGTGCGATTGCTCGACAAGCTCGGATGCCTTGAGAGCCGAAACCGCTTTATTGACCGATGCCTTGGAGACGCCAAGGCGCTGCGCGATGTCGACCGATCGAACGCCGTTGGTTTCCCCCTCTTCGCTTTCAATGCGAACCATGCACTCCAAGTAGTCTTCGTTCGCCACCGTCAGATGTAGTTCGCGCGAGCTATTTGTCGTATCCATGATCTTCCGTCCCTTCTGCATTCAATGGCTGATTCTACCCCATCCAAGCGTCGCGATATGCCGTGGCATACCGTGCTAGAGTTCTTGTTGCACACGACGACCAAGATTGGAGCGGTCTTTATGGAAAACACCACCACGAACCCCGATGTCCTCGAGCGCTTTTTGCGCTACGTCCAGATCAACACGCAGTCCGAGGATGCAAACTGCGACCAGGTACCCTCGAGCGCCGTTCAGTTTGACCTTGCCAACATGCTGGCTGAAGAGCTGCGCGAGCTTGGTGCGGAAGATGCCCACGTGACCGAGCACGCCTATGTCTGCGCGCATATCCCCGCAAGTGCGGGCGCTGAGGACAAGCCCGCCCTGGGCCTGATCGCCCATCTCGACACCACCGAAGTTGCACCGGGTGCCGGCGTGAAACCGCACATCGTACACTACGAAGGCGGCGACCTGGTCTGCGGCACGGTTGACGGTAAGCCCGTTGCCATGAGTACCGCCAAGCTTCCCGCCCTGAACGACCTCGCAGGTGAGGACCTGGTCTGCAGCGATGGCACCACGCTGCTGGGCGCGGACGACAAGGCAGGCGTCGCCGAGATCATGTCGCTTGTCGCGCGTATCGCTCAGGACCCTTCTCTGCCCCATCCCGCACTCGGCATTTGCTTCTGCCCTGACGAGGAGATCGGCCACGGAGCCGAGCTGTTGGATATCGATACCTTTGGCTGCAAGTACGCCTACACGGTCGACGGCGGCCCCATCGGCGAGCTGGAGTGGGAGTGCTTTAACGCCGCCGAGGCGACCGTCCGCTTTGAGGGCCAGTCCATCCACCCGGGCGACGCCAAGGGCCGTATGGTCAACGCAGGCAATCTGTTCTGCGACTTCAACGCGTTGCTCCCCTACGTACAGCGCCCGGAGTATACGGAAGGCTACGAGGGCTTTTATCACCTTGAGGGTGTATCTGCGACCGTCGATCACGCCACAGCGCGCTATATCGTCCGCGACCATGACGCCGCCAAGTTCCAGCAGAAACTCGACCTTATTGATGCCGCTGCCTCGATGCTCAACCAGCGTCTGGGTGAGGAGCGCGTGACGGTCGAGATTAAGCAGCAGTATCGAAATATGGCCGAGATCGTTCGTGACTATCCCGAGCTTATTGATGTTGCCAAGGAAGCCTACCTTGCCTGCGGCGTTGAGCCCCAAGTGCTGCCAATTCGTGGCGGCACCGACGGCGCCCAGCTGTCGTTCCGCGGTCTGCCCTGCCCCAACCTTTCCACCGGCGGCTATTGCTACCACGGCGTCAACGAGTTCGTCCCGGTCAGTTCGCTCGTCAAGATGACCGACGTGCTCCAGGAGCTCGTCGCCCGCTTTGCATAGGGAACTCGAACAATCTAGGTAAGCAAAACCGCCCCGTCCTCAAAACCGAGAACGGGGCGGTTTTTGGTGCAAGGGGAGTAGTCAGCACCGCAGGTTGAGCCAACGTCAGCGAGCGACGTCCAAGGCGAACAAGTTGGCATGAAAAAGGCAGGGCATTGACCTTCTGGTCATGCCCTGCCTTTTGAATGACAAATTGTCGCCTTGGGCGGCGCGCAGCGTCGAGCCGTTACGGCGTTTGGTAAAACGCCGTAACTTAGTAGTTGGCCTCGTAGCCGTTACCGTCGCCGGTGGGCTCTTCGTAGTAGTCCGAATCGCTCGAATCGCCTGAGTCATCGGAATCGTCAGAGCTGACCGATGAAGTTGCGGTACCGTTTGCGTAGTCGTCAGACGTGTTGTTGTTCAGGTCGCCGATCGTAGAACTGGAACCGTCGGAAAGACCCATGGTGTTGGGACCCTTGGGATCCTTGCCGGCATCGACGCGCTCCATCATTTCCTTGAGCTCGTCCTCGTAGACAAAGACGTAGCTCACACCGTCGATCATGGTGCTGTCGTCGGCGTACGAGGGCAGGTTGGCCGAGTAGATACCGTCGACATCCATACCGCGCATGGCGTTGACCGTAGCCACGATATCCTGAACGCTCATATCGGTTACGAGCATATCGGACAGCGAATTAACCAGGCCAAAAATCTTCGTGGCATCGAAGTTATTGAGAATCTGGTTGGCAAGGGCGCCAAGCACCTGACGCTGGTGGCGCATGCGCGTGTAATCGCCGTCGGCATAGGTGTAGCGGCAGCGGGCATAGGTAAGGGCGGTGGCACCGTCCATATGCTGCTGGCCAGCGGTAATCTTAATATCCAGGTGCTCGGGGTCGTCAACATCATCGGTTGCGTTAATGTCGATACCGCCAACCGAATCAATCAGCGCCTGCATACCGTCGAAGCTGACCTCGGCATAGTGGGAAATCTGAACACCGCACAGCTCGTTGACCGCCTCGACCATGGCCTCGGCGCCGCCAACGGTATGGCAGGCGTTGATCTTCATGGTCTCGCCCTTGTACTCGACCTTGGTGTCGCGCGGAACGGAAATGAGCGTCGCCTGCTTTTGCGTGGGGTCGATGCGTGCCAGGATAATCGAGTCGGCACGATACGTATCCTCGCCCGGACGGCCGTCGGTGCCAAGAAGCAGCACGTAGAACGGATCCTTTGCCTCATCGGTGTCAACCAGAACCCGACGCAGATTATCGGTAATGACATTAGAATCGCCGAGCTTGCCCATAATGGTAGCAAACCACAGGCCGGCAGCGGTAGTGGCACTCAGCAGCACACCAAGCACGACAATGAGCGCGACGTGACGAATCGTGTGGCTACGACGACGTTGACGAGCGCGCTCGGAATAGCGAGCCACGTTATCGCGACTGTAGATCTTGGCCTGCGCACCAGTTGAGGGTCTTCGGGCGGTGGTATCCGCGAGGGGCTTTTTATTAAACATAGGCAACCTGTATTAGTAGATGACGGGATCGGGGACGGAAGCATGCTCGACATGCGCGCCGAGCGCCTGCAGCTTTTCGACAAACTGCTCGTAGCCGCGCTTGATGTGATGGATGGCCGAAACCTCGGTCGTCCCGTCGGCGATCAAGCCCGCTACGACGAGGGCCGCTCCGCCACGCAGATCGGGCGAGGTAACCTGTGCACCCGAGAAGCCCTTGACGCCATGAATCATGGCATGATGGCTCTCGATACGAATGTCGGCACCCATGCGCACCAGCTCAGAGGCAAACATAAAGCGATTCTCGAAGATGTTCTCGGTAATAACGGAACTGCCGTCGGCAAGGGCGGAGAGCACCATAATCTGCGCCTGCATGTCCGTCGGGAAGCCGGGGAACGGAAGCGTCTGGATGTCGACCGGCTTGATACGCTCGGCACGGTTTACATGGACGCCATCCTCGACGCGCTCGCAGTCGATACCCATGAGCTCCATCTTCTTGAGCACCATGCCCAAGTGAATGGGGCAAAAGCCCGTGACATCGACACCGCGATCGTCGGCCATCAACGCACCGGCAACGATAAAGGTACCGGCCTCGATGCGGTCGCCCACTACGCGATGGGTAACAGGATGCAGCTCTTCCACGCCCTCGATGGTCACGACGGGCGTACCCGCGCCGACAATCTTGGCGCCCATCTCGTTGAGCATGTTGGCGAGATCGACGATCTCGGGCTCGCGGGCGGCATTGTCGATAACCGTGGTGCCCTGCGCGCGCACGGATGCCATGATGAGGTTCTCGGTCGCACCGACGCTGGCGAACTCGAGCGTGACGGTGGTACCGCGCAGACCTTGGGGCGCATTAGCGTTGATGTAGCCGTGGGCGGTATCGAACTCAACGCCCAGGGCCTCAAGACCAAGAATGTGCATATCGATCTTGCGAGCACCCAGGTTGCAGCCGCCCGGCATGGCGATCTTGGCGCGATGGAAGCGACCCAGCAGGGGTCCCATCACGGCGGTGGAAGCACGCATCTTGGCAACGAGCTCGTAGGGGGCCTCCCAAGAATCGACCTGAGAGGTATCAATCTCGAGCGTGTGCTCGTCAAGGACATCGATTGTGGCGCCCATACCCTTGAGCACCTTGCCCATCACGTGGACATCGGAAATATCGGGCACGTTCTGCAGCGTCGTCTTGCCCGGCGCCAGAAGCGTTGCCGCCATGAGTTTGAGCGCGGAGTTCTTGGCGCCCGAAACGGGCACAGAGCCTCCGATGGCGTGGCCACCCTCAACGCGGATAATATCCAAGGTCTACCCTTTCAAAAAGCATGCCCGGGATGGCTGGGCCATCCCGGGCATGATGTGTTCGCAAATGGTCGAACGCTAAATCGTTTGACTATTGGGCAAGCTTGAGCTTACACCATGCGATTTCATTATAGAGGTAGGCGCGGCGTGCATCATCCTCCGACAAATTACCCAGCTTCTCTTCAAAACCTTGAATATCAGCTTTAAGCTTGTCGGCATCGACGGTCGCCAAATCGCAAGCGCGCTCGGCGAGAACGGTCACGACATCGTCCGCAACCTGGGCATAGCCGCCGGCCACGGCAAACGTGTGGTCGACAGTGCCCATGGCCTTATCGGAAACGCGAACGTAACCGCGGTCGATCGTGCAGATCTCGCTGGAGTGAGCAGGCAGAACGCCAAACTCGCCATCCGTGGACGGAATCGACACAAACGCAGCGTCGCCCTCATAGGCGCAGCTCACGGGGCACACGATGCGGATACGCATAACCTACTTCTCCCCCATCTTGCGGGCGCGCTCGCGCACATCCTCAATCGTGGAAGCATAGCGGAAAGCCTGCTCGGGCAGGTCATCGGCCTTGCCGTCGACAATCTCGGCGAAAGAGCGGACGGTATCCTCGACGCGGACGTAGACACCGGGGTTGCCGGTGAACTTCTCGGCGACGTGGAAGGACTGCGAGAGGAACTGCTGAATCTTACGGGCACGGTTGACCGTAAGGCGCTGCTCCTCGGACAGCTCGTCCATACCCAGAATGGCGATGATGTCCTGAAGGTCGGAGTACTCCTGCAGGAGCTCCTGGACCTTGACGGCGACACGGTAGTGCTCCTCGCCAACGATCGAGGGATCGAGAGCGTCGGAGGAAGACGCAAGCGGGTCGATAGCCGGGAACAGGCCGAGCGACGAAATGCTACGCGAAAGAACCGTGGTGGCATCGAGGTGCGTAAACGTCGTGGCAGGCGCCGGGTCGGTCAGGTCGTCTGCGGGGACGTAGACAGCCTGGACGGAGGTAATGGAGCCCGTCTTGGTCGAGGTAATGCGCTCCTGGAGGTCGCCCATCTCGGTTGCCAGCGTGGGCTGGTAACCAACGGCGGACGGCATACGGCCCAGCAGTGCGGAAACCTCGGAACCTGCCTGGGAGAAGCGGAAGATGTTGTCGATGAACAGCAGAACGTCCTGGCCACGATCACGGAAATACTCAGCGGTGGTAAGGCCGGCCAGACCGATGCGCAGACGCGCTCCGGGCGGCTCGTTCATCTGACCGTAGACCAAGCAGGTCTTGTCGATAACGCCAGACTCGCTCATCTCGAGGAACAGGTCGGTGCCCTCGCGGGTACGCTCGCCGACGCCGGTGAACACCGAGGTGCCGCCGTGCTCCTGGGCGAGGTTGTTGATGAGCTCCTGAATCAGAACGGTCTTGCCGACGCCGGCGCCGCCGAACAGGCCCGTCTTGCCGCCACGGATGTAGGGCTCGAGCAGGTCAACGGCTTTGATGCCGGTCTCGAAGATCTCGGTCTTGGTGGTGAGCTCGTCGAAACGGGGCGCTGCATGGTGGATGGGGTAGAACTCCTCCACCTCGGGCATAGGCTTGCCGTCGACGGGCTTGCCCATGACGTTCCAAATGCGGCCGAGTGTCTTGGGGCCAACGGGCATCTTCATGGGCTCACCGGTATCGGTGGCAATGAGACCACGCTGCAGACCGTCGGTCGAGGACATGGCGACCGTGCGGACGACGCCGCCCGGAAGCTGGCTCTCAACCTCGAGGATCGTGCTCAGGTGACCGATCGGGGTCTCGGCCTCGACCGTGAGCGCGTTGTAGATCGGGGGCACCGCACCGTCAAACTTGACGTCGACGACAGGGCCGATGATACGCACGATGCGACCATCACCGGCAGTCGTCTTCTTGGTGGCTTCCTCGACCGCAAGCTGTACGGTGTTATTAGCCATTACTGTTCCTCCAATGCTGAGGCTCCGCCGACGATCTCGTTAATCTCGGTCGTGATCGAAGCCTGACGCACGCGACTATACGTGCGGGTAAGGGTCGAGATGATCGCGGTGGCGTTTTCCGTCGCGGAGTGCATGGCCTTGCGGCGTGCACCCTGCTCGGCGGCCGCCGAATCGATCAGGGCCTGGTAGATGACCGTCAGGATATACGACGGTACAAGCTTGCCGAGAACATGCTCGGGAGAGGGCACGAACTCGAACGTGGACGAGATGCGCTTAGGGGCGTCGGTCTCGTTCTTACGCGGACCGTGGGCCATAGCGATCATCTCGGGATCGAGCGGCAGCAAGCGCTCGACGCGAAGCTCCTGATCCACGCGGTTCTTGGCGTGGTGGTAGACAAGCTCGACGCGGTCAAGCTCGCCGGCACGATACGCATCGCAGATATGAGAGGAAATCATGCGAGCCTGATTAAAATCGGGCTCGGAGGAATTGCCCTCAAAATGCATGACGACGTTTGCGCGGTCGCGGAAATACGTGGCCGGTTTGCGCCCACACGCGATGATCTCGCACTCGATGCCATCGTTCGCCCAAGAAGCGGCGAGCTTTTCGGCCGTGCGCTCCACCGTCGTATTGAAACCGCCGGCAAGGCCGCGGTCCGAGGCAATAACGACAATCAGGCCATGCTTGACGCTCTCATGCTTCTGCAGCATGGGATCGGTGCCCGAACAGGAGGCGTCGCCGGCGACCGTCAACATGACGTCGGTCAGCGCCTCCTTATAGGGCTCGGCCTGCTTGGAGCGATCGAGGGCACGACGGATCTTGGCCGTAGAGACCATCTCCATCGTGCGCGTGATCTGCTTGGTCGTGGTAACCGAGGAGATTCGCTTCTTAATGTCGCGAAGGTTGGCCATGGGGCTTAGTTCTCCTCTGATCCAGAAACATCCGAATGGTGCTTGGCCATGAACTGCTGCTTGAAGTCGCCGATGACGCGCAAGAGCTCAGCCTTGGTGTCATCATCGATCTTCTTGGCGCGAACCTTGTCGAGCAGCGAGCCAAAGCCATTGTCCATGTACTCGATGAGCTCGGCACGGAAAGGCAGCACGTCGGCGATCTCCAGGTCATCCAGGAAGCCCTCGTTGCCAGCGAACAGCGTAACGATCTGCTCGCCAACCTCAAACGGCTTGTAACGCGGCTGCTTCAGGAGCTCTGTCATGCGGGCACCATGGGTCAGCTGCTTCTGAGTAGCCTCGTCGAGGTCGGAGCCGAACTGCGTAAAGCCGGCGAGCTCCTGGTACGAAGCGAGGTCCAGACGGAGGTTGCCGGCAACCTGCTTCATGGCCTTGGTCTGTGCATCGCCACCGACGCGGGACACGGAGATGCCCACGTCGACTGCCGGGCGCTGACCCTGGAAGAAGAGCTCGGACTGCAGGTAGATCTGACCATCGGTAATGGAAATGACGTTGGTCGGAATGTAGGCCGAGACGTCGCCGTCCTGGGTCTCGATGATCGGCAGAGCCGTCATGGAGCCGTAACCGTTCTTCTTGGACATCTTGACGGCACGCTCGAGCAGACGAGAGTGCAGGTAGAAGATGTCGCCAGGATAGGCCTCGCGTCCGGGCGGACGATGCAGCGTCAGCGACATCTGACGGTAGGCCACAGCCTGCTTGGACAAGTCGTCGTAGATGACGAGCACGTGGCCGCCGGGGTTGGTCTCGCTGGCGGGCTTGCCGTCCTCGCCGTTGTACATGAAGAACTCGCCGATAGCGGCACCGGCCATAGGCGCGATGTACTGCATAGGGGCGGAATCGGCAGCGGTGGCCGAAACGATGATGGTGTAGTCGAGCGCACCGTGCTGAGCGAGGGTCTCGCGGATGTTGGCAACCGTGGAGGCCTTCTGGCCGATGGCGACATAGATGCAGACCATGCCCTTGCCGCGCTGGTTGAGGATAGCGTCGATGGCGATAGCGGTCTTACCGGTCTTACGGTCGCCGATGATGAGCTCACGCTGACCACGGCCGATAGGCACCATGGAGTCGATGGCCAACAGGCCGGTCTGAACCGGCTCGCACACCGGGGTACGATCGATGACGCCGGGGGCCTTGAACTCGATGGGGCGACGGTGCGTGGCGACGATGTCACCCAGGCCGTCGATAGGCTGGCCGAGCGGATTGACGACGCGGCCGAGCATGGCGCGGCTCACGGGGATATCCATAATGCGGCCAGTGGTGCGGCACTCGTCGCCTTCCTTGATGGAGTCGACGGCACCAAACAGAACGGCGCCGACCTCGTCACGGTCAAGGTTCTGGGCAAGGCCGAAGACGGTCTCACCGGTATCGGAGCTCTTGAACTCCAGAAGCTCGCCTGCCATGGCGCTCTTGAGGCCGGAGACGCGCGCGATGCCGTCGCCTACCTCGTCGACCGTTGAAACCTCATGCGTATCGACCGTCGCGGAGAGGCTCGTGAGCTGCTCCTGCAGTTTCTTGGCGATATCCTGGGCATTGAGGGTTTCGGACATTAGGCTTCACCTCCGTACGAATTAGCAGAGTTTGCGAGGGTCTCCTGCGCGATGCGCAGCTGCGTCTTGACGGAGATGTCACGACGCTCGCCGCGGGCCTCGAGCACCAGGCCGCCCACGATAGACGGGTCGACCTGCTCGATAAGGAATACCTTGCGGCCGAAGTCCTGCTCGCATTTCTTAGTGATGGTTTGACGCAGCTCGTCGTCGAGCGGGATCGCCGTGGTGACGGTCACGCCCACTACATCCTCGTCTTCCTCGGCAACATACTTAAAGGCAGCTGCCACCTTGGGAAGAAGGTCGAGCTGGTCGCGCTTGGACATGGTGTCGAGCACGGCGACGATCTCAGGGCTGGCGCTAGCCAGGCGCTCGATCATCTCGAGGTCCTCGAACACATGGTTCTCGGCCTTGGCGGCTTCCAAAAGGGAGCGCGCGTAGGTCTCGAGTACCTTGTCCTGATAGCGGCTAGTCGGCATTCAGGCTACCTGCTTCCTGGATGTAGCGCTCGATGAGCTTCTTCTGCTCGGACTCGTCCTCGAGTGCCTCGCCCACGATCTTGGTGGCGACGGCAACGGACAGGTCGGCGATGGAGCTCGCGGCACCGGCGTAGATGGACTTGCGCTCGTCCTCGACGGTCGTATGGGCCTTGGCGATGATCTCCTCGGCCTCCTTGTGAGCAGCCTCGATGATACGGGCGCGCTCGGACTCGGCGTCCTTACGGGCCTCGAGAACGATGTCGGCAGCCTGACGACGGGCGTCGGTGACGATCGAGTCGGACTCAGCGCGCTTGGCGATGGCCTCCTGCTTGGTCTTCTCGGCCTCGTCGAGGCTCTCCTCGATCTTCTTGCCGCGCTCCTCCATGGTTTTCATGATGCCCGGCAGGGCGACCTTTGCCAGCACGATCCAGATGATCAGGAAGGCGATAAGCGCCGGGATGAACTCCGCCATCTTAGGGATGAGGATGTCCGCACCGGCAGCGCCGTCCTCGGCGAACGCGGAAACCGGCATAAGCAGCGCGGCCGCGGACGCGGAGAGTGCGATCGCGCTCTTCTGGGATGAAAGATTCATACTTGACGCTCCGTGCTATTTAACGATCAGCGCGACAACGAAGCCGATCAGAGCCAGAGCCTCGCCGAAGGCGGAGCCCATGATGAAGACGGTGAACACGCGGCCCTGGACCTCAGGCTGACGGGCCATAGCACCCGTAGCACCCAGAGCAGACAGGCCGATAGCAAGACCAGCGCCGATAACACCGAGACCGTAACCGATAACTCCCACGATTCCTCCTTTGTCGTGCGTGTCTTATTTCACGCAGGATAACCTTTTTATAACTGCCGGGCTCCATGGGTACGGGCACCGGCGGTTTAACGAATTACCTTACCTTTAAGGCGCGAACGAAAGACTACTCCTCCTCCACGACCTCCTCTGCCTCGGAGACATACACGGCGGTAAGGACCGTGAAGACGTAAGCCTGGATGGCGCCGACCACAAGCTCGATCGCATAGATCAGGATGAGGATGGCAAGCCAGGCTAGCGAAGGCAGGGCGCCGACGGCGTGGGCCGCGGAAACCTGCTGAAGCAGCGGCTGCATGAACATGCTCGCCATGATGGCGAACGAGCCCATGACCACGTGTCCTGCGAACATGTTGCAGAACAGACGGACGGCGAGCGTGATGAGGCGCAGGAAGGTCGAGAAAAGCTCGACGACCCACACAAGCACGTTCATCGGGAAGCTCACGCCCTGCGGGGCGAGGCTCTTGATGTAGCCGATCACGCCGTGAGCCTTGCATCCGTAGTAGATGAAGTACACAAAGGCGAAGATGGCGAGCGCGGCGGTGGAGCCGATTGCACCGGTGCCGGGCTTCATTCCCGGGATCAGGCCGATCATGTTATTGATCAGGATGAACAGGAAAAGCGAGCACAGGAACGGGAAGTGCTTCTTCCAGTTCTCACCCACGACACCCTTGCCGATATCGTTCTCGACGTACTCGATGATGTACTCGAAACCGTTGACGAAGAAGCCCTTGGGAACCAGGGTCTGCTTCTTCTTGAACACGGCCAGGACGATCAGGAGCACGATCGTGGAGACGATCAGCCAAAACGAGTACTGCGTGATGCCGCAGCTCAGATCGCCCACGACAGGGGTGGAGCTGAACTCGCTGACCAGATGATTAATCTCATCAGGCAGCTTTTCAAAAATTTCCACGACTTACCTTTCGACCTCATGAGGATCTCGCAGCGCCTTGGCGACGCGAACCGTGCAGGCGGCCATAAAGGCCACGAAGCCGATCGCCTCGCCCAAGAGGAACATGCGAAATGCCTCTCCGAACAACACAAACACAACCAAGGTAAAGACGAGCAGGGCGATTGCCGAGACCGCCAGACTCACCATACCCTTGAGCATGTCCGCATTCTGTTTATCGTCAAGAACCGGCTTGAGCGTAAAGACAAAGGGAAGGAAGGCAATTGCGCCCGCGATGGCGCCTGCAACGATAGCGAGCAGATCGGCTATCTGAAACACTGGCGTCCTCACTTTCCTTTTTAACGCTTCACAGAACAGTTCCCGCCAAACATTGGTGACTATTGTACGAGCCAATCGCTAAAGTACAACCGAAAAAGCATCGGTTAATACGCACCTGTTCGTTTTCTTAAGACCTTCTTTATGCCGCAGGTACGGTAATACGTTTTTCTCGAACCCTGCAGGGCAAAACGTCCGTTAACAGGAGTGCGCGCGGTCGCCTTTTGTTCGTCCGCGCGCACCGTTTCTTCGTATTTGCAGCCGCGGCCATCTTAGCCCAGCGACTAGAGCGTGCCGTAGATGCGGTCGCCGGCGTCGCCCAGGCCGGGAACGATGTAGGCAGCCTCGTTGAGATGGTCGTCGATGGCGCAGGTATAGATATGCACATCAGGGTCCTTCTCAGTCAGCGACTTGAGGCCCTCGGGGGCCGCGACGATGCACAGCATGCGGATGTCCTTGACACCGCGCTCGCGCAGGTAGCTAATGGCCATCTCGGCCGAACCGCCCGTGGCGAGCATGGGGTCGACGACCAGGCAGATGCGCTGGTCGATATCCTTGGGCATCTTGCAGTAATACTCGTGCGGCTCGTGGGTGACCTCGTCGCGCTCCATGCCGATGTGGCCCACGCGAGCGGAGGGCACCAGGTCGAGGATGCCGTCGACCATGCCAAGGCCCGCACGCAGGATGGGCACGATGGCGAGCTTTTTGCCGGCAAGCTGTTTGAACGTGGCGGTAGTGATGGGGGTCTCGACCTCGACGTCTTCCATAGGCAGGTCGCGCATGGCCTCGTAGCCGTCAAAAAGTGCGAGTTCGCGCACGAGCTGACGGAACTGGTTGGTGCCGGTGTTTTTGTCGCGCAGGATCGACAGCTTGTGCTGGACGAGCGGGTGATCGACAAGCGTCACACGGGACGCATCGTAGGTGACGGTCATGGATTGATTGCCCCTTTCGTTGCGGCCGCAAAACGGCCTTGCTGACAAGGCGTGCAGCAATGTTGCCGCCGCACGCCATGCATTAGTTTAGCGGTTTGTTGTATCGAGCAGCCCATCGCAGCCCTACTGTGAGGTGCTGAGCGAGCGCCTGACTGCATCACGCCAGCCCGCAAGGTTTTGCTCGCGGCGCTCGGCGGACATGTGGGGAAGGAAGGTCCTAACGATCTGGGCATTTTGCTCCAGCTCTTCCAGGTCTTCCCAATAGCCGACGGCAAGACCCGCCAAGTACGCGGCACCGATTGCCGTGGTCTCCACCGTCTCGCATTGCAGCACGGGGATATCCAGCAGGTCGGCCTGGAATTGCATGATGAACTCGTTGCGCGAGGCACCGCCATCGACAGACAGGCGCTCGATCGAAAGCCCCACGTCCTGCTCCATGGCGCGCAGCACGTCGTAGCTCTGATATGCCATGGATTCGCAGGCGGCACGTACGATGGTCGCACGGCTCGAGGCGCCGGTCAGACCGCACACGATACCGCGGGCATGCGGGTCCCACCAGGGAGCACCCAAACCCGCAAAGGCGGGAACGAAGTAGCAGCCCTCGTTGTCGCTAATCGAAGCGGCGAGTTGTGCCGACTCGCTCACGCTCGAGATGATGCCCATGTTGTTGCGAAGCCAGTTCATCGTTGAGCCGGCGGCAAAAATAGAGCCCTCGAGCGCATAGCTGACTTTGCCGTCCGCAGCGATACCGATGGTGGAGACCAGGCCATTCTTGGATTCGACGATCTCGTCGCCGGTGTTCATGAGCATAAAGCAGCCCGTGCCATAGGTGTTTTTGGTCTGGCCGGGACGGAAACAGCAGTGGCCGAACAGCGACGCCTGTTGGTCACCCGCCACGCCCATGATGGGCGGCATGTTGGTCATGATGTCGCTCGCGACGCGGCCGTAGTCGCCCGAGCTCCAGCGAACCTCGGGCATCATGGAACGTGGAACGGCAAAGAGCGCTAGCAGGTCGTCGTCCCAATCGAGCGTATGGATATTAAAGAGTGCCGTGCGGCTGGCATTGGTGTAGTCGGTGGCAAAGACCTGGCCGCCGGTGAGGTTGTAGATGAGCCAGGTGTCGATGGTGCCAAACATGAGGTCGCCCGCCGCCGCGCTCTCGCGTGCGCCGTCGACGTTGTCGAGAATCCACTGCACCTTGGAGGCCGAGAAATACGGGTCAAGCGTGAGTCCCGTGCGGGAGCGCACCAGCTCCTCGCAACCCTGTTCAACCAACGCGTCGATCGCCGGCGCGGTACGACGGCACTGCCATACGATGGCGTTATAGATGGGCTGGCCGCTCACGCGGTCCCAGACCACCGTGGTCTCGCGCTGGTTGGAGATGCCGATGGCGGCGATGCGGTCAGAATGGATGCCGCTCTTAAACTGAACCTCCATCATGACGGCAATCTGGCTGGCAAGGACCGTCATGGGGTCTTGCTCTACCCAACCGGGACGCGGAAAACTCGTTTTGACGCTGCGACGTGCCTGCGCGACGATGCATCCATACTCGTCGACGATGGTCGCAAGTACCGAGGTGGTGCCGCAGTCGAGCGCCATGATGTAGGAACCGCCAAAGTTAAACGAGGCATCTTCCATGCCCAGGCTGCCCAGATTCAACGACATCGCTTACACCTTTCTATTGCATCGGGTCGGACAGGACCCGTTCGATCTCTGATGCGGGAAGTGCGCCTTGGCGCAGGATCTGGAGCCCGCCGCGCTGGAACGACACGATGGTCGAGGCGTCGCGACACGGGGTCTCACCGGCATCGACGGCAACATCGACCCCCTCCAGGATGCGACCCTCGACGGCGGCAAAGCTTGCCGGCGAGGGCGCGCCGTGCGTGTTGGCGCTCGTGCAGGCAAGGGGACTGCCGCAGGCGCGAATGAGCGCTTGGACCACGGGAGAGGCCGAAGCGCGCAGGGCCACGGTGTCGTCGGCAGCGCGCATAAAGGTCGGCACGCAGGGGGCTGCCTTAATCACGATAGTCAGGGCTCCCGGCCAGCATCGTCGCGCGAGCACACGAGCCTCTTCGGGGATGTCCACGCCATAGCAGTCGAGCGCTTCGACGCCATCGACCAGCCAAGCAACGGTTTGTGTGAGTTCACGTTGCTTGAGAGTGAAGATACGTCGATAGCCGGTGCCAAGCGCAGGGACTGCGGCACCGTTGACGGCAGCCTGCGGATCGCGCGGCCACGATGGGAATTCGCTTGTATCTTGGGGCACGGCGTCCGAGAAGGCGTTGACTGCCACGGCGACACCGTAGACGGTCTCGGTCGGGATCAAGGCCAGGCCGCCGCAGCCGAGCACCTCGGCCGTGCGCTCGACGGCAAGCCGATGCGGCTCGCGCGTTCCCTCGTATACCCGATAGACCGTCTGCATGTGTATGCCAGCCCCTTACGCTCTGGTGCAAGTTTGTTTACTGTGGGGCATTCTCGCACGAAACGTTCAACCTATTTGCCCAGAGCGCATGTTGGTTTGGTGAGCGGCTCTAGTAGTCGGTGAAAGTGAGGGGGTTAATTGAAGATTTTTAGCGCGCAAGCGTAACGGTACGATCGGGAAACTCGATGCTTGCAACCAGTTTTCCGCCGAGGCTCTCTGCGTACCTGCTCAGCGTGTCGAGCCTCATCGAACCCAACTCCCCACGCTCGAGCTCGGATACACGTTTTTGAGAAACGCCCATCGACTGGGCGACCGACGCCTGTGTTAGATCTTTTAACCTGCGAATCTGAGCAAGCTTATAGGCTTCGATACGATCGCGAGTCCTCTCCTGCTCGGCGGTAATGGAGTCGCGTGTTATCCCGCGAGATTCCATATACTCATGCAGTTCCATCTCGATCGAGCCTCCTTACGTGGCGACGGTATATTTGCTCGGCCCTTGGAATGTTGATCGCATACCAACCGTTCCATTTTGCCCTTGACGATCCCGCTCGCGACTTATCACCCGCCAATAGCAATACCGCCTGGCGCTTGGGGTCAAAGGCGAAGAGGATGCGAATCACCTGCCCACCACACGACGTCACTCTCAGCTCCTTTAAATGATGAAGCTTCGAGCCCTTTACGCGGTCAACCAGCGGACGACCAAGGCTGGGACCTTCCTTCTCGAGCACCAAAAGGTCTGCATAAATCTGCTTCAGCGTAGCTTCATCCTGCTCATCAAGCCAAGGTTCAATGTAATCAAGCACGATACGGTACCGATGCAGCTGATTTGACATACCTTTCTCCTTCTATAGTAGAAGTTTTACGGTATATTGCAAGGACAAACTTGCGCAAATGTCTATTTGTTCAGCTTAAATACGCTGTTTGGGCTCGGTGACGATGGCTCGAACGATGCGGGGACGATCGGTGAGGTCGTGGACGATACGCACGTCCGAAAGGCCCGCCTGGCGACAGAGCTCGGCCGCGGCATCGAGGGCACCCTCGTAGAGCTCGCAGGCAAACAGGCCGCCGGCGCGCAGCATGTAAGGCGCCGCATTGAGCAGGCGGCGGAAGATATCGAGGCCGTCGGCGCCGCCCTCGAGCGCCAGGTCGGGCTCAAAGTCCTTGACCTCGTGCGGCAGCGAACGCATGACGCCGGTCGGGATGTAAGGTGGGTTGGAGACAAGCACGTCGAAGGTGCCCCACTCTTCGCGGGGAATGGAACTCACCAGGTTGGTGAGGCTAAAGGCAACCTCATCTGCCGTGAGGCCGAGGGCGTCGCGGTTTTTGGTGGCCAGATCGATGGCGCGCGGCTCGATATCGGTGGCGGTGCAGGTAACGTGGCCGCGGCGCTCCCAGGCAAGGGAGAGCGAAATGCAGCCCGTGCCACAGCCGACCTCGAGAACGCGGGCAGTGCGGGGCTCGGCTGGGGCAGGCGCAGCGGCATCCTGAGCCGAAGCCGTCTCTTGGCCGGCACCCTCGATGGCGATGCCGTATTCGTCGAGCTCGGACTCGGCGGCTTCCGCGGCTTCGGCTTCTGCTGCCTGCGCGGCGGCTTCCTCGGCCTCGCGGTCGGCCAGTTCCTCGGCATAGGCACGGCTGCCCAGTACGTCGCCGCCTAGCGCCGCCTCATCGGCAGCCGTCAGGTTAGCGGCACGGCGCTCGGCGGTCGCCCGTTCGTCTGCCAGCGCGGCCTCGGCCTTGCGTGCCTCCTCGACCTCATCGTTCCAAGGCAGCTCAACACGCTGACGGGCAGCAGCCTCGGGGCTCAGCACCTCGGCATCCAGATAATTGAGGACTTCCTCGACGAGCATCTCGGTCTCGGGGCGCGGAATGAGCACACCGGGGGCGCACGCGACGTCAATCATGCGAAACTGCGTGCTGCCCGTGATGTATTGCAGCGGCTCGCCCTTAGCGCGGCGGACAACGGCCGCGTGCATGGTCTCGAGTTGGGCCGCGTTAAGCGTCTCGTCCATGCGCATATATAAGTCGATGCGTGCCAAACCCGTGGCAGCGCAGAGCAGCCACTCGGCAGAAAGACGGGGGTGCTCCTCGCCGCGCTCGGCCAGGTACTCCTTGGTCCACTCGAGACAACGCTTGATGGTCCAAATCTCGTTTGCCATGGGGCCCTCCCCTCTTAAGCGCCGGACGGCGCGCGAATGTCGGAGCAGATTGTACGCGAGGCCAGCGCTTGGCAAGGGACGATTGAAGACGATTATCGAGAATCAGCCCAGATTTTTGCTTGGAACCTGCCTGAAATGTTCATTCATCGACGTCTAAATCTGCATCCGTCAAGCTTTTGGCAAAGTTGCCCCAAAACTGACCAATATCTAACCAAGAACTTGCCAAATCACTTGACGCG
>CAUBTS010000028.1 GCA_958438955.1 uncultured Collinsella sp. | reverse complement strand
GAGTTCCTGAAGAACTGGATCGACGTCGTCGATTATCAGTAATATCTGAGCGATTTATTTCGCATCGGAGGCATAATGGAAAACCCCGCAGCTCGCATGGGCTGTGGGGTTTTCCTTTTAGATATCGAGGATGCTACAAGATAATAGGACGGCCCCGCATCTCCCCGATTGGAGAAATGCTGGGCCGTCCCACATATCGAACTACAAGCGAAATCGTCGATTAACGGCGGGCTGCCTTAACAAGCTCGGCAACCTTGGCAACGACCTCGTCGATCGCCACGTCCTCGCGCTCGCCCGTAGCACGGTCCTTGAGCTCAACGGTGCCATTCTTAAGGCCGCGCTTGCCCAGAACCACCTGATACGGGAAGCCCATGAGGTCGTTATCGGCAAACTTAAAGCCCGGACGCTCATCGCGATCGTCGACGACGACCTCGATACCCTCGGCACACAGGCCATCAACAATCTGCTCGCAGACGGTAGCGCACTCTTCCTTCTTGGGATCAAGCGGAATCACCGCGACCTCGTACGGGGCAACGGAGACCGGCCAGACGATACCGTGCTCGTCGTTGTGCTGCTCCACGACGGCAGCAAGCGAGCGGGACACGCCCACGCCGTAGCAACCCATGATGAGCGGCTTCTCCTTGCCGTCCTCATCCATAAAGGTGGCACCCATGGCCTCGGAGTACTTGGTGCCCAGCTGGAAGACCTGAGAGACCTCGATGCCGCGGGCAGCGGAGAGCGGCTTGCCGCAGTGCGGGCAGGGGTCGCCGGCGACAACGGTGACCAGATCGGCCCACTCATCGACGGTAAAGTCGCGCTCGGGGCAGGCACCGGTAAAGTGATAATCGACCTCGTTGGCACCGCAGGCCCACTGTTTGGACTCGCGCAGGCTCTCGTCGCAGACCAGACGAATGCCATCGGGCAGGTTAACCGGTCCGATAAAGCCCTTGTGCAGACCGTTCGCCTGAAGCTCCTCGTCGGTCATCATGCGATAGCCCTTGCCAAAGACGTGCTCGGCCTTGCAATCGTTGAGCTCATGATCGCCCGGAACAATGGCCACGACCGGCTTGCCCTCGGCGTCGATGAGTGCCAGCGACTTGCGCGTGCCGTTCTCGGGGAACCCAAAGAACTTAGCAACAGCCTCAATGGTGCCCATGCCCGGAGTCTCAACCTTGGTGAGCGTACCGTCACCAGGACCCTCGGTCACGACGACCTTGGTGCTTGCAGCCTCGTCATCGGCAGCGAAGCCGCAATCGTCGCAGTAGACGAGCGAAGCCTCGCCGGCGTCAGCCAAAGCCATGTACTCGACGGAGGTATCGCCACCGATCTCGCCAGAATCGGCGACGACGGGCAGAGCCTTGATGTAGCAGCGCTCGCAGATATTGGCGTACGCCTGCTTCATCTTGTCGTACTCCTCCTGCAGGCTCTCCTGCGTGGCGGAGAAGCTGTAGGCGTCCTTCATGATGAACTCGCGGCCGCGCATCAGGCCAAAGCGGGGACGGAACTCGTCGCGGAACTTGTCCTGAATGTGATACAGGTTGACGGGCAGCTGCTTATAGGAGCGTAGCTCGTTGCGCACCAGGGCCGTGACGGTCTCCTCGTGCGTGGGGCCCAGGACGAACTCGCGACCATGACGGTCGTCAAAGCGCACAAGCTCCTTGCCATAGGCGTCGATGCGGCCGGACTCGCGCCACAACTCGGCGTCGACCATGATAGGCATCATAAGCTCCTGGGCGCCGGCAGCGTCCATCTCGTCGCGCACGATGTTCTCGATCTTACGGATCGAGCGCCAGGCAAGCGGCAGGTAGGAATACAGGCCGGCGGCCTCCTTGCGGATCATGCCGGCACGGAGCAGCAGGCGGTGACTGGCGAGCTCAGCGTCCGCCGGATCCTCTTTAAGCGTCGGCGCATAGAGCTTAGACATATACATTGCTCGGGTCATTTATTTCTCCTCAATAAGCTTGTCGACCTCTGCCATAAGCGCGTCGACAATTTGGTCCTCAGCTACTTTACCAATGATCTGGCCATGCGAAAAGAGCAAGGCCTGACCACGTCCGCAAGCAACGCCCAGGTCGGCATCAGAAGCCTCGCCGGGGCCATTGACCGCGCATCCCATAACGGCGATCGAAAGCGGCGCGGAGTAGTTCTTAAGCCGCTCGGTGACCTCCTCGGCGATGGGAATGAGGTTAACCTGGCAGCGGGCGCACGTGGGGCACGAGACAATCTCGGGACCACGACGACGCAGGCCCAGCGACTGCAAAATTCCCCAGGCGACCGGCGGCTCCTCAACCGGATCGGCCGTGAGAGAGACGCGCATGGTGTCACCGATACCCTCAGACAGCAGAATACCAAGGCCCACCGAGCTCTTAATGGTGCCCTGAAGCTTGGTACCCGCCTCGGTTACGCCCAGGTGAAGCGGAACGTGGGGAATCTCACGCGACAGGGCTCGATAGGTATCGAGCGTCGTTTGCACGCTATGGGCCTTGGCCGAAAGCACAATGTTCGTAAAGCCGCGGTCCTCAAAGTGCTTGACGAAGCGCTCGCTCGACATCACGAGCTTTTCGGGCTGCGTGAGGTCTTCGCGCTCGGCGATATCCTGCTCAAGCGAGCCCGCGTTCACGCCAATGCGAATCGCGCACCCAGCGGCGCCCGCGGCATCGATCACGGCATCGACCTTGGCCCAATCGCCAATGTTGCCGGGATTGATGCGGAGCTTGGCGGCACCGGCCTCCACAGCGCCAATGGCCAGCTTGTGGTTAAAGTGGATATCGGCAACGATTGGCACCGGAGACTCGGCACAGATGGTGCGGAAACCCTCAAGCGCGGCCTCAGTGGGCACGCTCACACGCACGATATCGCAGCCAGCCTGCGCCAACGCACACACTTGCGCAAGTGTTGCCTGGGCATCAGCGGTATCGGTGCAGGTCATGGATTGGACCACCACCGGCGCACCGCCACCGATCTGCACACCGCCCACATGCACGGGGCGCGTCAAATCGCGAGGCAAAGGATGGGATAAAGACAATCCAAACACTCCCCTACAGAATAAATCGAAGGATGTCGGAACGAAGCATATAGACAAACAGCACCGCAAAGAGCGCGATGCCCACATAGCTCACAATCGTCTGGACCTTGAGCGGAAGCTCGCGGCCCGCAATCTTTTGAATGATCTCGATGACCAGCTTGCCGCCATCGAGTGGTGGGATGGGCAGCAGGTTCATAAAGCCAAGCGAGAACGAAATGAGGGCGGCAAACGAAAGGAACGTGGCAGGGCCGGCAGCAGCAGCCTGTGAAGACATAACGCTAATGCCCACAATCGAAGAAGACTGATCGAGAATCTCCATCGTATGCTGCGGCTGGAGCAGGCGCATCACGCCCTCCGCTGTCTGCACGACATAGGAGAACGAAAGGCGAGCCGACGTGATGGGGTCTAAACGGACCACCTGCGTAGAGGCATACACACCTAGGCGCTCGTCCTCTTTGAGCGCAACCGAGGTCGAATGCTGCTTGCCGTCGCGCTCATACTCAATGGCGATATCGTCCTTACCGGCGGCCTTGCCGATGGCATCGTAAACGTCCATCCAGGTAGAGCACGATACTCCGTCAACCGAAAGGATCGCGTCGCCGCCCTCGATACCCGCCTTGGCGGCAATAGACCCCTCGTCAACCTGACCAATCACGTTGGTATCCATCGGCACGGTGACACCCGCAATAGAGTAGATGCTCATAAGCAGCAAAAAGCCCGTCAGGATATTGACGAGAATGCCCGCGAGCAGCATAAAGGCGCGCTTGAGAAAACCCTGGCCCAGATAAGTGTGCGAGCGCTCTTGCGCCAAGAAATCAGCCTCGCCGCACGGCAGCTCCCACACATCGCCCTCGGTAGTCGCATGCTCTCGATCGAAACGGCGGCCGTCAAAGGTGGTGTAACCCGCCGCGTCTCGCGGCAGCGTCTGATACTTGGTGGGATAGTAGCTCGGCGAGGGCTTCTCCCCTTCCTCATACCAAGGCGCGATAGAGCCCCAACCCAAGAGCAAGGCGCATGCCTCGAGCACAACCTCCTCGGATAGCTCGAGCTCGACAGCAAGGTCGGCCACGGTCACGCGACCATGACGATAGATAGCCGCGAGCACGCGATCGGCGCAGGAGACATCGGTCGGATCCATACCGCAGATGGCAGCGTAGCCACCCAGCAGCAGCGGGGTCACGCCAAACTTGGTTCCAATGCGACGCGACGTGTAATGGATGTCAAAGCGGCACGGCAGGCCCAAAAAGAACTCGGTCACACGGACGCCGCAGGCACGCGCCGCCAAAAAGTGGCCGCCCTCGTGCAAAAACACGAGGACGGAAAGCATCAGCAGGCCCCAAAAGACCGATGAGAGAACGCTCAGAACAGTATCCATAAAACGAAAAAGCAATCCTTATGGGTTAGGAACGGGTTGCGGCGAGCACCTGCGCAGCCTTTTCACGCGCCCACGCATCGATGTCGCGAAGCTGCTCAAACGAATCGACCGCCTGCATATCGTGGGCATCCATGCAGGATTCCACAATGCGATCGATATCGGTAAAGCTGCAGCCATCGTGCAGGAAGGCATCGACGGCGACCTCGTTGGCGGCATTGAGCACGCACGGCATGGTGCCACCCGTCTTGCCGGCACGTTCGGCCAGTGCCAGACAGCGGAAGGTATCCTTGTCGGCAGCATCAAACGTGAGCTGCCCCAGCTCGCAGAAATCGATACGAGGCGCCGGGGTATCCCAACGCTCGGGATACGAGAACGCGAACTGGATGGGAATACGCATGTCGGAAGCACCGAGATGCGCCATCACGGAGCCGTCGGCGAACTCGACCATAGAGTGAATCTTGGACTGACGCTGCACGACCACGTTAATGAAATCGAGGTCGCAGTTAAACAGATGCATGGCCTCAATGCGCTCCAGGCCCTTATTCATGAGGGTGGCGGAGTCGATGGTGATCTTAGCACCCATGGCCCACGTGGGATGTGCGAGGGCATCGGCACGCGTCACGCGATCTAGCTCGTCGCGCGTGCGGCCAAAGAACGGACCGCCCGAGCAGGTGAGCCAAATACAATGAGCCTCGCGCGGGTTCTCCCCCAGATAGCACTGGTAGATGGCGGAGTGCTCAGAGTCGACTGGAATAAGCTGGCCCGGTTGCGCCAACGGCATAAGCAAGTCGCCGCCGATGACGAGGGACTCCTTGTTGGCAAGGGCAAGACGCTTATTCGAGGTCAAGGCCGCATGGCTCGCCTCGAGACCGGCGGCGCCCACAATAGCGACGAGCACGCAGTCGACATCGTCGCGACACGCGAGCTCGCAAACCGCCTGCGCGCCAACGCCGAGCTTCGTTCCCTCGGGCAACTCCTGCAGCACGGCGTCATCGCCATGAGCGACATCGGCCACGGCAACCGCCGGAACCGAGAACTCGCGGGCAGCGGCAACGAGCTCGGAGGTACTGGAGTTAACGGACAGCGCCGTCACCTGCAGGCGATCGGCATGCTGGCGGCACACATCGAGCGCCTGGGTGCCGATAGAGCCCGTACAACCCAGGATGGCAACACGGAGACGTCCATCGGGGCCATACGTCGTCTGGAAGGACATTACAGCACGCCTCCGATCATCAAAAGCAGCTGCGCGGTAATGCAGCCAAAGATAAGCGAATCGCTACGATCGAGCATGCCGCCATGGCCCGGGATAAGGTTGCCGGAATCCTTGACGCCCACACCGCGCTTGATGCGCGACTCGATGAGGTCGCCGATAACGCCCAGGACGGACACGACCACGCCGCACAGCAGCGCATAGGGCAGGCTGAGCTTGTAGAAGCGCGTCGCCCACAGGATGAGCCAAATCAAAACCGAGCCAAGAATGCCGCCAACAAACCCCTCCCAGCTCTTTTTGGGAGAGATCTTGGGGACCATCTTGTGTTTACCGATACGGCTGCCCACGATGTAGGCAAACGAATCGGAGACCCAAAGGGACGCACAAACGCCCACCGAAAGCAGGGCGCCGGCAAAACCGGGCACGGCATCGCGCAGCAGCACGATAGCCGACAGCATAAAGCCAGTGTAGATGGGACCCATGAGCGTCACGGCCACATCAGAGATGCGGGTACGCGGCGACCAGACATACCAAATGCCCACAGCGAGCATCAGGGCAAAAAGCAGGGCATTCAGCAACATCGAATCGCCCAACGCCGACAGCGGAAAGAGTACGGCGGCAGCGATACCCATGCGCTCGTTAGCCATCTTGCCATCGAGCCTCGTCATACGGAAAAACTCATAGCAGCACAGACCGCTCATGACAGAAACAAAGATGGCCGTGGGCACAATACCCAAAACCAAGCACAAGATAAAGACAACGGCGTAGACGATACCGGCGGCGGCACGGGTAATAAAGCCCGCCAGCCACGAACCGGTGCCGCTCTTCGCTGCAGGCGCTCCCGAAGTGGCAGCTTTGCGCGCAGGCGTCTTGGGAGAAGATGCCTTGGGACGATCGGACACGATTAAGCCTCCTCGGTCTTGCTCAGTCCACCAAACCTACGGTCACGGCCCTGATAGGCCAAAATGGCGTCGACAAGGCCCCAACGATCAAAGTCGGGCCAATAGGTATCGGTGACGTAGAACTCGGAATAAGCCACCTGCCACAGCAGATAGTTCGAAAGGCGCAGCTCACCAGAGGTGCGAATCACAAGCTCAGGATCGGGAAGACCGGCAGTATAGAGGTGAGAAGCCACCATGTCGTCATCAATTGCGGCAGGATCAATCTTACCGGCGGCAGCGTCGAGTGCGATCTGACGGACAGCGCGGGTAATCTCGGCACGCGCGCCGTAGTTGACGGCAAGCGCCAGCGTCATGCCGGTGTGATCGGCGCACTCAGCAAGACCGCGTTCAAAAACGTCGCGGGTCTTCTTGGGCAGCGCGGAAATGTCACCCAAAAAGACAACGCGCACGTTTTCGCGCTTCAGAAGCGGCAGCTCGTCGATGAACGTCTTGGCAAACAGGTGCATCAGAACGTTGACTTCGTGCTGAGGGCGATTCCAGTTTTCGGTCGAAAACGCATAGGCAGAAAGCACGTCGACGCCCAGACGCACGCAGGCGGTAATAATCTCACGAAGGGAGACGATACCCGCCTTGTGGCCCTCGGTGCGTGCAAGACCGCGCGACGTGGCCCAGCGACCGTTGCCGTCCATGATGCACGAGATATGGTGCGGAATGTTATTGAGGTCAAGGTCGGAAAAACCGACGCCCGCAGGGGCGTCGGCAAAGTACTCGACCAGTTTATGCTCGTCGTATTGCACCTTAGATCTCCATGACCTCGGCTTCTTTTTCCTTCAGAAGCTCCTCGACCTTGGCGACATACTCATCGGTGTGCTTCTGGACCTTGGCCTGCTCGCGACGGACATCGTCCTCGGTGAGCTCCTCATCGCGCTCGAGCTTGTTGTTGAAGTCGCGACGGATGTTACGGATAGACACCTTGGCCTGCTCGGCGTACTCGCGGCACTCCTTGACGAGCTCGCGACGGCGCTCCTCAGTGGGAGCCGGGAACGGAAGACGAACGACGGTGCCATCGGAGTTGGGGGTAATACCCAGATCGGAAGCGCCGATGGCCTTGACGATAGCATTGATGAGTGCCTTGTCCCACGGCTCGATGAGCAGCATGTGGGCCTCGGGGGTCTTGACGGCGGCAACCTGCGTGACCGGCGTGGGAACACCGTAATAATCGACGGTGATGTCGGACAGAATGTTGGCATTGGCGCGGCCGGTACGGACCTTGGAGAAGTTATGCTTGAGGGACTCGAGCGACTTGTCCATATGGGCGGTGATGTTATCTGCCATGCTTAATCCTCCTGATAGACGAGCGTGCCGACGGGCTCACCCGAAAGCGCGCGCTTGACGGTGTCCTCGCCATCGATGTTGAGGACCAAAATCGGCATACGGTTATCCTGGCACAGTGCCGTAGCCGTGGAATCCATAACCTGCAGACCGCGGACGAGAACCTCGTGATAGGTAATCTTGTCAAAACGGACGGCATCGGCGCACTTGACGGGATCCTTGTCGTAGATGCCGTCAACCTTGGTGGCTTTAATCAGAATCTCGGCGCCGATCTCGCACGCACGAAGAGCCGCGGCGGTGTCGGTCGTAAAGTACGGATTGCCCGAACCGGCGGCAAAAATAACGACGTTGCCCTTGGAAAGGTGGTTGATGGCGCGACGGCGAATATAGGGCTCGCAGATCTCGTTCATCTGGATAGCGCTCATCACGCGGCAGGGAACATCGTTATGCTCGAAGGCATCCTGCAGGGCGAGCGCGTTCATAACGGTTGCCAGCATGCCCATGTAGTCGGCCTGAGCACGCTCCATGCCACCGGCAGCGCCGGCCATGCCGCGGAAAATATTGCCGCCGCCGACAACGACGCCGACCTCATGGCCAACGGCGAGCAGCTCCTTGACCTGCTTGGCAAGATGGTCGGTAACCTTGGGGTCGATGCCATATTGGCCGTCGCCCATCAGCGCTTCGCCGGAAAGCTTAAGAAGCACGCGTTTATATCGGATGTCGGACAAAGCGATCCTCCTTTAGATTGAACTCTCAACATTCTATCAAAGGCTCTAAGAAGAGCCATGAAAAAGCAGGCTGTGAGTAAAACCCACAGCCTGCTCATTACCAGCTACAAGAGCTTATTTACTCGCCACGGACCAGACGGTCAAAGGCAACGACGGTAATGGTGTCGCCGAGATCCTTGGAGACCTGCTCTGCGTACTTCTTGATGGTGAGGGAGCTGTCCTTGATGAACTCCTGCTCGGTGAGCACGGACTGCTTGTAGAACTTCTCCAGACGGCCGACAGCCATCTTCTCCTGAATGGCCTCGGGCTTGCTGGACTCGGCAGCCTGAGCCATGTAGATCTGCTTCTCGTGCTCGACGGTCTCGGCCGGAACCTGATCGCGGGTAGCGCAGATCGGGGCGACAGCGGCAACCTGAAGGGCAACGTCGTGAGCGAAGGTCTTGAAGGATTCAGCCTGAGCGGTCTCAGCCTTCTCGAAGGCGAACTCGACGAGGACGCCGATCTTACCACCCATGTGGATGTAAGAAGCGAGCGCGCCGTTCTCAGCCTTGCGGGCAGCGAAGCGGGAGATCTTCATGTTCTCGCCCATGATGTGAATCATCTCGGTGAGCTCGGAGGAAACGGTCTCCTCGCCCATCGGCTTCTCGAGCAGAGCGTCGACGTCAGCAGGCTCGGTGGTAGCGACAACCTCAGCGACCTTGGAAGCAAAGCCGGTGAACTTGGCGTTAGAGCCAACGAAGTCGGTCTCGCAGGAGAGCTCGAGCAGAGCGCCGGTCTTGCCATCCTCGGAGACGAACGCGGCGACAGCGCCCTCGTTGGTCTCACGGCCAGCCTTCTTGGCAGCCTTGGCAAGGCCGTTCTTACGCAGAACGTCGACAGCGGCGTCCATGTCGCCGTCAGCCTCGACGAGAGCCTTCTTGCACTCCATCATCGGGGAGTCGGTCATCTCGCGGAGCTGCTTGACCATAGCGGCGGTAATCTGGGCCATTGTGGTTCCTTTCAAAGAGATGAAAAAGAATTAACTAAGACTGATTTACTCGGCCTTGGGCTCAGCGGCCATCTCGGCCTCGGAGACCTGCTCCTTACCAGAGCCAGCGAGGCAGGCGTCAGCCATGAGCTCGCACATAAGGGTGACAGCGGAGATAGCGTCATCGTTGCAGGGGATGCCGTACTCGACCTCGTCGGGATCGGAGTTGGTGTCGATCAGGGCGACGACGGGGATGTTCAGGCGCTGAGCCTCCTTGATGGCGTTCTCCTCGCGCTTGGTGTCGATGACGAAGAGAGCCTGGGGCAGACCCTTCATGTCGCGGGCGCCACCGAGGTTGGTCTGGAGCTTGGTGAGCTCCTTGCCGAGAACAGCCTGCTCCTTCTTGGGCAGAACAGCCATGCGGCCGTCCTCGACCATGGCCTCGAGCTCCTCCATGCGGTTGATGCGGGAGCGGATGGTGACGAAGTTGGTCAGCATACCGCCGAGCCAACGCTGGTTGATGTAAGGCATGTTGGCGCGCTCAGCAGCGTTCTTGACGGCCTCCTGAGCCTGCTTCTTGGTGCCGACGAATAGCACGTTGCCACCCTTGGCGACGTTCTTGACGAAGGTGTAGGCCTGGTCGGCGTCGAGGA
Organism: uncultured Collinsella sp.; assembly: GCA_958438955.1. Classification (GTDB taxonomy): domain Bacteria; phylum Actinomycetota; class Coriobacteriia; order Coriobacteriales; family Coriobacteriaceae; genus Collinsella. The sequence goes on along the minus strand of CAUBTS010000028.1, from coordinate 9,833 downwards.
TGGTCTGCTTGAGGTCGAGGATGTAGATGCCGTTGCGCTCACCGAAGATGAACGGCTTCATCTTGGGGTTCCAGCGACGGGTCTGGTGACCGAAGTGGCAGCCGGCCTCGAGCAGGGTGCGGATATTAATCTTGGTAGCCATGTTAAACCTCCTGTGGTTTGCCTCCGCGCGGGGTCATCCTCCAAAACCAACCCGGACATGTGCTACCAAAGCCCGGGCACCACGGTATGAAGTAGCCGCGCGTGCGTGATAAAAACATGTTGCCGTGAAGCAACCCGATGAATGATAGCAGGAATGCCTCTTCCTGCCAACCCGCAATCAAAACCACACACCTGAGTGCGGCGCGGGACGTCCCAGCCACTATTCGCCGCGGGGATGGGCTTGAGCCACGGCACGTTTAAGCCGATCGGGTGTGAGATGCGTGTAGATCTGCGTCGTGGACAGGCTCGCATGACCTAGCAGCTCTTGAACCGAGCGCAGGTCCGCACCGCCCTCGAGCAAGTCGGTCGCAAAGGTATGGCGCATCGCATGCGGGGCGATGTCAGCCGGAATGCCGGCGAGCGTCGCCAGCGTATGGAACCGCCGCCGAAGCATCGCGGCGCTCATGCGATTGCCGCGCGCCGATATAAGCAGCGGATGCGGCCCGGTAGCGAGGTCGCGGCGCTTTGCCCGAGCGAGCAACTCCGGCCTCCCCTCTTCAATATAGAGACGCGTCACATCGAGCGCACGACGATACAGAGGGACGATACGCTCCTTGCTCCCCTTGCCCCACAGGCGCAGCGTGCGCTCGGACCATGAGATGGATTCCACATTGAGCGCCGCAAGCTCTGAGATGCGGGCACCCGAGGCATAGAGCAACTCGAGCATCGCCGCATCGCGCAGTCCCGCGGGTGTTGAGGTATCAGGCGTCTTGAGCAGCGCCTCGACCTGCTGGGTCGTAAGGACGCCCGGCAGGTCACGCGGCAGCTTGGGCGACGCGATCGCCGAGACCGCATCGCCCTCGACAATCCCCTCGGCAGCCATCCAGCGATAGAGAGATCGGATAGCCGACAGGTGCGCCGCAAGCGTTCGGGGAGCCACCTGCTCACGCGAAAGCTCAGCAAGATAGCGACGAATGGTGCGCACGTCGGCAGCGAAAGCATCAATATCCTCGCGCTCGCACCAGGCAGCAAAGCGCTCCAGTCTCGAGCCATAGGCCGTCACCGTGTTGGGAGAAAGCCCCTCAACGCGTGCGATATAGGCGATAAAAGAGTCGACGGTGTCGTACAGGTCAAAGGCTATGACCGGTCGCCTCCAAACAAGTCGGAACGCGTGGCCAAGTAGGCATCGAGGGCCTCGAGCGCACGGTCCGCATAGGCCTGATAGCGGTCGCGCTTGCTGCGGCGCTTACCGTCCTCGAGCGGCGGCACCAGGCCAAAGTTGACATGCATGGGCTGATAGCCCACGGTGGCAGGATCGGTCGCATAGCCCACGAGCGCACCCAGGGCGCCCACGCGGGGCAACTCGACGGAATCGGCGCCGATAGCCTCTGCATAGGTGTTGAGCGCCGCGAGCAGACCGGTCGCCACGGCTTCCATGTACCCCTCGGTGCCGGTGATCTGACCGGCCAGGCGCACGCCGGTACCGGGCACGGCAAAGGTGCCATCGAGCACGTGCGGGGCGTCGACAAAGGTATTGCGGTGCATGACACCGTAGCGGAAGAACTCAGCGTTCTCCAGGCCCGGCACCATATGGAAGACGCGCTTCTGCTCGCCAAAGGTCAGGTTGGTCTGGAAGCCCACCAGGTTATAGGCGGTCTTCTCCTTGTTCTCGGCACGCAGCTGAATCGCCGCCCAAGGGCGACGTCCGGTACGCGGGTCGGTGAGGCCGACGGGCTTCATGGCGCCAAAGCGAATGGCGTCCTTGCCGGTGCGCGCAACCTCCTCGGCAGGCTGGCAGGCCTGGAACAGATCGCCGCCCTCAAAGTCCTTGAGCACCACGCGGTCGGCCGTGGTGAGCGCCTCGATAAAGGCCTCGTACTCCTCCTTGTTGAGCGGAGCGTTGAGATAGTCGCCGCTCCCCTGCTCCTCGTAGCGCGACTGCGAAAACAGCACGTCCATATCGAGCGTGGAGGCATCGACGATCGGCGCCGCGGCATCGAAGAACGCAAGGGCGTCGCCACCGACGAGCTTCATGACCTCTTCGCTCAGCGCCGGTGAACACAGCGGGCCCGCGGCAATGACCACGTGGCCCTCGGGGATCTGGGTGACCTCGCCGTGAACGACCTCGATATTGGGGCGGGCGGCAACCTCAGCCTCGACGAGCTCGGAGAATGTAACACGGTCGACCGCCAGGGCGCCACCAGCGGGAACAGCAGCGCGATGGGCGCAGTCGAGCAGGACTGAACCCATGCGCTCAAGCTCGGCCTTCAGCAAACCAGCCGCGGAATCCGGACGGGTCGACTTAAACGAATTGGAGCAGACGAGCTCTGCCAGGTGATCGGTATGGTGAGCCGGGGAGCTCACCTGGGGGCGCATCTCGCACAGCTTTACGGCAAACCCGCGGTCTGCCAGCTGGATCGCGCATTCCGAACCCGCCAGACCGCCACCGATAACCGTCACCTGATCGAACTGCATCTGCAAACACCTTTCTAATTGACACGTTTTCCATTGTGACCGAAGGGCGTCTGGGCGTGAAGGGCAAACTTGGAGGGCGCATACCTTCCATCCATCATGCGCTCGATAAGGCCCTCGAGTTCAAGCGAACCCAAGAGTTTGAGTACGCCGACAGCATCGAGTGAGACGAGCGCCGCGATGTCGTCGACCTTGAGCGGAGAGGCGATGAGCGCATGCATCACGGTCTGCTGTGTTGGATTCAGGTCGGCAATGCCGGGAGCATCGGGGCGCGAGTAGCGCAGGGTGCCGTATATGCGAGAGATAGCCATCTCGATGGACTCCTCGTCGACAATGCAGCAGGCACCGTTCGCAATGAGGTAATTCGTGCCACGCGACTCGGGCGATAGGATCGACCCCGGCACGGCAAGAAGTTCGCGCCCCAAATCCATAGCAGCCTCGGCTGTAGAAAACGTCCCGGAAGGCATACCCGCCTCGGATACAAAGAGGGCTTGCGACAGGGCCGCGATCACGCGATTGCGACGCGGAAAGGCAAACTTGCGCGGACCCATGCCCCACGGAGAGATCGACACGACCGCGCCGCCCGTATCGAGCGTGCGCGTAATAAGCCCCGCGCTCGAACGCGGGTAGACCACGTCGGCGCCCGTCCCCAGCACCACGACGTGTTTGCCGCCGGCGTTGACCGCAGCCCAACCCGAGGCCTGGTCACAACCGACTGCACCGCCCGAAACTACCGTCACTCCCGCCTCAACCGCCACCTTCGCCGCAAGCTCTGCCACGGCAAGACCATACGGCGAGGCCTTTCGCGCACCGATGATGGAGAGCGCGGGCGTCGAAAGCGCCTCGGGGTTGCCGCGCACATAGAGCGTCTGAGGTACATCAGAAAGCTCCAAAACGGTCTCGGGATACAACGCGTCACTTGGATGCAGCTCGAAGGTCCCCTCAGCCATCATTGGTCCCTCCTTCCCTGGTACATCGCCGCCTCGAGCACGTGGTCCTGCGTCACCTGCTCGCTCTCGGCGACATCTGCGATCGTGCGCGCAATGCGAACAAGGCGCACGATGCCACGCCCTGTGAGATGCGTGCGCTTCGACAGGCCGAGCACACACTTCTCCGCCGCATCATCGAGCTCAAAGGTCGAAACGACGCCGTCAATGGACCGAGTCTCGTCATCCTCGGCCTCGGCATCCGCATCGTCCATGCGGGATTCGCGCCAAGCGCGAAAGGCGCGACCGCGCACAACGTAGTCACGTAACTCGGCCGACGACATGCCCTCCGCACCCTCGATAATCACTTGAGGGTCGGGACGGGTCACATCGATCATCATGTCGATACGGTCGGCCAAAGGACCGCGCAGTTTAGACCGATAGCGCTCGACCATCGCGGCCGAGCAGCGACACGGCACCTCGCGATCGCCCAAAAAGCCGCAGGGGCAGGGATTGCTCGCAGCCAGCAGCTGAAAGCGCGACGGGAAGGTAAAAGCCCCGTCGACGCGTACGATCCTCACGTAGCCGCGCTCGATGGGCTGACGCAGCGTCTGCAGCACGCCAGTGGGAAACTCGGCAAGCTCGTCCAAAAAGAGCACGCCGCCATGAGCAAGGCTGATCTCACCCGGGTGCACCGGGCGCCCGCCGCCGATAAGGCCTGCGGTCGAAATACTGTGGTGGGGACTGCGGAAGGGGCGGTGCCCCGCCAACAAGCCATCAATGTTCTCACCCAAAACCGAATGGATGCACAGTGCCTCCTGCTGATCCTCAACGGAAAGCTCGGGCAGGATGCCGGTCATACGGCGTGCGAGCATCGTCTTGCCCGATCCCGGAGACCCGATCATGAGCAAGCCGAGTTCTCCTGCCGCCGCAAGCGCCATGCCGCGTTTAGCGACTTCCTGCCCCAGCACGTCTGCATAGTCGAGCTCGGGCTCAAAGGTCGCCTCGACACCCTCGGAATCCAAGTAGTGCCGTGCGGCATCGCCCATGCCATGAGCAAGCTGAGACAGATGGTCGATAAAGCCGCAATCTACGCCCGCGAGTGGCACATGCTGGTCGGACCTGCCGGCGATAAAAGACAGCCCCATGTCGCGAGCCAATAGCTGAAACGCCACCTCGCCCTTGACGGGAAGCACCGTACCGTCCAGACCAAGCTCACCTGCGATAAGGCAGCGATCGAGGTTGTCACGGGGAATCTGCTCATCGGCCGCTAGAACCGCGATGGCGATGGGCAGGTCAAAGCCGCTACCGGTCTTGCGGATATCGCCGGGTGCCAGGTTAACGGTAATGCCCGAGCGCGGGATCTCGAACCCGGCGGAGCGCATCGCGCAGCGAATACGACCGCGTGACTCCATCACCTCCATACTCGGAATGCCGAGCATCTGGATGCCCGGAACGCCACCGGCAAGCGAGACCTCGACCGTGACGTGAATCGCCTCGACGCCGCGGATGCAGGCCGCGTGAACGGCAAACGTCTCGAACGCCATCACGACACCTGCCAATCGAACGCGTTGTACTGATGCTCGATCTCGGCGATATGCCCGCCGCGGATGGTGACACCCACAGCATCGAAGCGAATCGCCTTGAGCGGATAATGCTCCATGAGATAGCAACTTGCGATGCGGCGGTAGCGGCGTTGCTTTTGGGCGTCCACGGCCTCCTCGGGAAAGACCCGCGTGGTGCAATCCAGCGAAACGCGTCTGGTCTTGACCTCGGCCATCACCACGACATCGTCGAGCTCATCGAGCAGCACCAGATCGGCCTCGCCCTCGGTGCAACGATAGCCCTGCTCCAGCAAGGTGTAGCCGCGCTCGTTAAAGTAGTCGATGGTGATCAGCTCGCCCAGCATGCCTAGCTCGCGGGGACTGAGTCCCTTGATAAACTCGGGCGTCATCGCCCCGGAGTCGAGCTCGCCGTTTTCCCAACGCTCCTTGAGCTGCTGCGTCTTGCTCTTTTTGCTTGCGGCACTCATGGGGTCTCCTTTCCCGCACACTGCATTGCCCCGATGATGAGGGCACCTTTCATGCGGGTAAGTACCGGAAGCAAACCAAAAGCTGACCAAATGCCGTCAAAAAACGGGCCGTACGCAACAATGGTGTTGCATACGGCCCGCTACCAGCAGGTTTATAAAACCCCAGAGGTCCATGTCTCCACAATTGGCCTAGAAAAGGCGCTCAGTCTGCAGAAAGTTTCCGCAAAAGCTCACGCGGTGCAGCGGACAAAGTCCATGTTTGCGAATGGCCTCGATGTGCTCGGGGCTCGCATAGCCCTTCGACTCGGCCAGATGGTACTCGGGATACTCGGCGTCGTACTCGACCATCATCTCGTCACGCGTGACCTTGGCCATGATGGACGCCGCGGCGATGCAGGCGATCTTGGCATCGCCCTTCACCACATCGCGCTCGTTAGGAACGGCGCCCAAGGGGTTGCCATCCATAAGCACGCAATCGGGCTCGAGCCCCGTATCGGCCACGGCGCCCGCAACGGCGGTACGGATAGCACGGGCCATGCCCATCTCATCGATATCCTTAGGCGCGATATGGCAAAAACCGATCGCCGTCGCCACCTCGGCAATCTTCACTGAGAGCAACTCGCGGCGCGCCGGCGTGAGCTTTTTGGAATCGTTGATGCCCCAGACGCGCGGCTCCATAGGAAGGCAGACAGCGCATACCGTCAAAGGACCGGCCACCGATCCGCGACCCACCTCGTCGACACCAACGACCACTCCATCGCCGCCAAGCTCATGCATAAGCTCGTACATGTCATTGACGCGCTCGCGCTCGGCAAGCTCTTTGGCATGGCGTTTGAGGGCGCGTTCGCAAGCCTTGATCACCTGCTGGCGCGGGTCCTCGCGATAATGCTCCACGAGGGCGGGAATCTCCTCAAACGTGGCGCTCGCCAACTCACCGGCAACCTGCGATGCCGAAACCGAGCTCGTCATGTTGGCCATACCAGGCCCTCCTTGCATGCAAATCAGATAAAAAGAAGGGCCACCCGAAGGTGACCCTTGTGTCCAAACGAGTGGACAGACGCTGCGATCTTCTTAGCGCTTCTCGGGGATGCGAGCAGCCTTGCCCACCTTGTCGCGGAGGTAGTACAGCTTGGCGCGACGGACGCGACCATGACGAACGACCTCGAGCTTGGCGATCTTGGGGCTGTGAAGCGGGAAGGTACGCTCAACACCGACACCGAAGGACATCTTGCGGACGGTGAAGGTCTCGCGGGCACCGGCGCCGGCCATGCGGATGACGTCGCCCTGGAAGACCTGGATGCGCTCGCGGTCGCCTTCCTTAATGCGGTAGTGAACCTTGACGTTGTCGGCGACGCGAACCTGAGGAATGTCCTCGCGGATCTGCTGACGCTCGATTGCGCGGATGTAATCCATGTGCAATTCCTTACTCTTCTAGAGGTGCCGTACCACCATGGCCGGCACGTAGTTGAACAAACGTATTCGAGTATACACGCGCGGGTTTCTGCTGCAAGAACAATTTTTTACGCAGACAAAAAGACAAAACCCGCACATGATAACCGCCCGTCTCACAAATGAGACGGGCGGCATGAAGGGGGGCTACACTAGGCGTCTACGCCCAAAACGTTAGGCGGGACGCTTGGCCTCGAGCTTGGCCTGGGCGGCAGCCAAGCGCGCGAGGGGCACGCGGTAGGGCGAGCAGGACACGTAGTCCACGTCGGCCACGTTAAACAGGCCCTTGATGGACTTGGGGTCGCCGCCGTGCTCACCGCACACGCCAAAGTGCATGTCGGGGTTGGTGGCACGGCCCTTCTCGACGGCCATGCGTACCAGCTCGAGTACTGCCGTATCGATGGTCTCGAAGGGGTTGTCCTTCAGAATCTTCTTATGCATGTACAGCGGGATGAACTTAGCCTCGGCGTCGTCACGCGAGAAACCGAAGGTCGTCTGGGTGAGGTCGTTGGTGCCAAAGCAGAAGAAGTCGGCATGGTGGGCGATCTCGTCAGCGACCATGCAGGCGCGCGGCAGCTCGAGCATCGTGCCCACGGGAATATTGAGCTCGACGCCTTCTTCGACGGAAACCTCGGCGATCACGCGCTCGATGACCTCGCGGGTCTGGACATGCTCGGCCGTGATGGAAACGAGCGGAACCATGATCTCGGGGCGCGGATCGACGCCCTCCTTGATTAGGCGGGCAGCGGCCGTGGCGACGGCGCGAACCTGCATGAGCGGCAGATCGCTAAAGACGACGGACAGGCGAACGCCGCGCAGGCCGAGCATCGGGTTGGACTCGATCATGCCGTCGATACGACGCAGGCGGGCGCGCAGGACGGCAAGCTCTTCCTCGCTGGCGCCGGCGGCTTCCTTCTTGGTGATGGCGACCTCGAGGTCGCGAGGATTATCCAGGAACTCATGAAGCGGCGGATCGAGCAGGCGGACGACCACATCGCGACCGGACATGGTCTTGAACATCGCCAGGAAGTCCTCGGTCTGAACCTTGAGCAGGTCGGCCAGGGCCTGCTGCTTCACGGCCTCATCGTCAGACAGGATAAAGCTCTGGATGATGTTCTTGCGATCGCCCAGGAACATGTGCTCGGTGCGGCACAGGCCAATAGCCTCGGCGCCAAACTCGAGGGCGAGCATGGCATCCTCGGGATTGTCGGCGTTGACACGCACATGGTTGGCATGGCCGCTGGTCTCGTCCAAACGGATTTCGTCGGCCCAGGACAGGATGGTGTCCAGGTCGCCGGTGAGCTCGGCGGAGACCAGGTCGACGGGACCGTCGACGACGATACCCTGGGTACCGTCGATGGAGATAACGTCGCCTTCGTGCAGCACGCGGTCGCTGCCCTCGATGCGCACGACCTTCTCGGCGGCGTCGATGTGGAAGCGTTCGACGCCGCAGACGCAAGGCGTGCCCATACCGCGGGCGATAACGGCGGCATGGCTCGTCTTGCCACCGTGGCTGGTAAGGATACCTTCGGCGGCGACCATGCCCTTCAGGTCGTCGGGGTTGGTCTCCCAACGAACCAGAATGACCTTGTGACCCTCGGCGGAACGTGCGACGGCGTCGTCACTCGAGAACACGACCTCGCCCACGGCGGCACCAGGGCTGGCATTAAGACCGCTGGCCAGAGCCTCATACTTCTTGGAGGCGTCGAGCTGCGGGTGCAGGAGCTGGTCGAGCTGCGCGGGATCGATGCGGCTCACGGCCTCCTCGCGGGTGATCAGGCCTTCCTCGACCATTTCGATGGCGATGCGCAGGGCGGCGGCGGCGGTGCGCTTGCCCACGCGGGTCTGGAGCATCCAGAGCTTGCCCTGCTCAATGGTGAACTCGATATCGCACATATCGCGGTAATGATCCTCGAGCGTCAGGAACACGCGCTCGAGCTCCTCACCTGCGGACTCGAGGCCCGGGGTGGTCTTGAGGTCGGCGATGGGCTCGGTGTTGCGGATACCGGCGACGACGTCCTCGCCCTGGGCATTAACCAAAAAGTCACCGTAGAACTCCTTGGTGCCGTCGGCCGGATTACGCGTAAAGGCGACGCCCGTCGCAGAGGTCTCGCCCTTGTTGCCAAAGGCCATGGCCTGCACGTTGACGGCGGTGCCGAGGTCGTCGGAAATGCCATGCTGCTTGCGGTAGATGCAGGCACGCTCGTTCATCCAGCTGCCAAAGACGGCCTGGATTGCAAGGCGTAGCTGAAGCTCCGGATCGTGCGGGAAAACGGGCTTGCCATCGGCGACCTCGAGCTCGGGATACAGGGAGGCATCGACGTTCTCGGAGAAGATGCCCTTAAAGGTCTCGACGAGTTCCTGCAGGTCCTCGGCCGAAAGCTCGGAATCGACGCGAACGCCGGCGACCAGACGGGCCTGGGTCAGGGCGTTCTCGAACAGGTCGGCGTCAACGCCCATGACGACATTGGAAAACATCTGGATAAAGCGGCGATAGCTATCCCAGGCAAAACGCGGGTTCTGCGTCTGCGCGATGAGGCCCTGGACAGAATCGTCATTGAGGCCCAAGTTGAGGACCGTGTCCATCATACCGGGCATGGAGAACGGAGCGCCCGAACGAACCGACACGAGCAGCGGATCGGAGGCGTCGCCGAGCTTCTTGCCACAGCGGGCCTCGAGGTCTGCCTCGGCGGCAACGATTTCATCGAGTGCGCCATCAGGCCACACGTTGCCGGCACCGGAGTACTCGACACAGGTCTGGCAGGTAATGGTAAAGCCGCCGGGAACCGGCAGGCCGATACGGCTCATCTCGG
>CAUBTS010000027.1 GCA_958438955.1 uncultured Collinsella sp. | reverse complement strand
TCCCCTACCTCCCGCGCAGGGCCTTGAGCTTGGCCAGGGCATCGGGGCTCAGGCGACTGCCCAGAGTCATCTTGATCTGCGGAGCTTCCTCTGCCTCGTGAACGTCGTTATCGATCTGTTTAATCTCGTCTACCAGCATACGGCTCGAGATGCGCGTAACGCCCTTGCCCATGACGACGGCCTGGATCGTGCCGTCGCTCGATACCACGGAGCACGCGCGACCTTCCTCACGTGCCTCGATGCAGAGCTTCTGCACCACGGTATCGGCCGAAACACCCGTCGGCGAAAACTCAATGCGCACGCCGCGGGCCGGTAGGTTGGGGCGCTCGCTGGAGATATTGCCCGCGCCGTCAAACACGATTACGGCCTCGTAACGGCCCTGGGCAAAGGCGGCGACGTCGTTGATGAGGGCGGTGCGCGCCATATCGTGAACGTCGCTGGAATACGGATCGTCGGAATGGTCGTACACGAGCTTTTCGTAGCGCGGCGTGCAGTGGATCACGTTGTAACCGTCGACCACCAGCAGCTCAGGCTTATTGGAGTGCACCGTCGAGACTGGGTCGGCGATAGCCTGCGCAAACGCATTGCCGCCCACGCCATAGGTCGCGGCCGAAACAATCGGCTTGGCCGAGCCCTCGCCAAAGCGCTTGGCCTTGGACTTAGCGCGGTTCTTCTTGGACATGCGCTACTCCTCCCCCATGAGCTCGCCGGCATTGCGGCGCAGCCACTCAAAGCACAGCGCGGTGGTCGCCTGGGCAACGTTGAGACTCTCGGTCATGCCGCGCTGGGGAAGCTTGGTCAAAAAGTCGCATTTCTCGAGCACCAGGCGCGAGATGCCGTCGCCCTCGGAGCCCATGACGAGCGCCACGCGGCCCTCGAAGGGAGCATCCCAGCAGCTGCCCTCGGCGTGCTCGGAGGCACCGCCCACCCAAAAGCCAGCGGCCTTGAGGTCGTCGAGTGCACGGGCGATATTGGGAACCTGCGCGATAGGCAGGTGCATGACGGCGCCGGCGGAAGTCTTGTAGCTGCCAACGGTCACGCCGGCAGCGCGCTTGTTGGCAATGATGACGCCCGCCGCGCCCACGACTTCGGCGGAGCGCACGATGGCACCAAAGTTGCCGTCGTCGGTCACATGGTCGAGCACAACGACAAGCGCCGGACCGTCGCCCGCGCGGTCGAGGATATCGGCAACATCAGCGTAAGGGAAGTTACCAACCTCGAGCGCAATGCCCTGGTGAGCGCCATGGCTCGACAGCGCATCGAGCTGCGCACGCGGCACATACTTAATGCGGACACCGGCGGCGTTGAGGTCATCGACCAGACGAGACAGGGCGGCATCGCGCTCCCCGCCCTCGGCGATGAGCGCACACTTGACGGGAAAGCCGGTACGCAGCGCCTCGGCGGCTGCACGACGACCTTCGATAAACTCGCCCTTGGGAGCCTGAACGTTGTCGCGGTTGCGATCGCGCTGCGGACGCGCAGCCTGGGCTTGGGAGCGCTCGCGCTGGCCCTTGGGAGCGGCAGCGCGGTCGTTGCGGCGAATCGGACGCGAGTCAGAAGCAGCCTGCTTGCCTCCACGCGGTGCACGCTTGCGATTGTCGGCCATAAAGCGACCTCCTAAATACAACTATCAAACGAAACAAAATAAACGACCGCCCATGAATATTAATTCGGGCGGTCGGTACGGGTTTTCCAAGTGCCCGAGATTGCCGTGAAAGAGGAGCGACGCGTACTTGAGTACGCGAGCGACGGTTTGAACGGCAAGGTCGGGTGCTTGGGAAACCCGCGGGGATTAGAGAGATTTGATACGAGTGCCGGCGGCGGTATCCTCGATCGTCAGCCCGAGGTCCTTGAGCTGGTCGCGGATGGCGTCGGCCAGATCCCAGTTCTTGGCGGCACGGGCCTCGGCACGGGCCTCGAGAATCTTGGCAGCGGCCTCGTCCACGTCGTCGCCCGTGTAGGCAACCAAACCGGCGGCAACGCCCAGCAGGCCCAGCGGCAACTCGACCTTGGGCTCGGGAAGCTCAACGCCAAACGTATCGAGCAGCTCGGCCAGCGTATCGGCGGCAGCCAGGGCTGCGGCCTTGTCGGCAGCATCGCCCGCCTGCTCCAGATACTGATTGCACTCGGTGACAAAGCCAAAGACAGCACCCATGGCACCGGCGGTGTTAAAGTCGTCGTCCATGCACTCCTTAAAGGCGGCGCGGGTCTCGGCGGCCTTGGCGGAAAACGCCTCGGCGGCACCCGCATCGGCATCGGCCGTCGCATGGTTCGCAGCCCAACGAAGGTTCTCGACCGTACCGGCAATACGCGTGAGTGAGTTCTCGGCACCCTCCAGGCGCTCCCAGGAGAAGTCGAGCGGCGAGCGATAGCTCGTCTGCAGCATCAACAGGCGCAGGGCCGCGGCAGAGTGCTGCTCGAGCACCTCGGCCAGCGTAAAGAAGTTTCCGAGCGACTTGGACATCTTCTCGCCGTCAACCAGCAGCATGCCCGTGTGCATCCAGGTGTTGGAGAAGCCCTGGTGCCAGGCGCAGGTGGCCTGGGCGCACTCGTTCTCGTGATGCGGGAAGGCAAGGTCGGAGCCGCCGCCGTGGATGTCAATCGGGGTGCCCAGGTAGCGGTGTACCATGGCGGCGCACTCGGTGTGCCAACCGGGACGGCCCTCGCCCCAGGGGCTCGGCCAGCTGGGCTCGCCGGGCTTGGCGGCCTTCCACAGGGCAAAGTCGAGCGGGTCGTTCTTGTCCTCGTTCTCCTCGATGCGCGCACCCACCATAAGGTCATCGATGTTGCGGCCCGAGACCTGACCATAGTTGGGATCGCTGCGCACGGCAAAGTACACGTCGCCGTTATCGGCGGCGTAAGCGTGGCCCTGCTCGATGAGCGTCTTGATCATGGCGATCATGGGACCGATCTCCTTGGTGGCGCGGGGGCGCACATCGGGATCGAGCACGTTGGCGGCGCGCATGACGCCGATGAACTTGTCGGAGAACTCCGTCGCGACCTCGGCGGCAGTGCGGCCCTGCTCGTTGGCGCGCTTGATGATCTTGTCATCGACATCGGTGAGGTTCTGGGCGAACGTGACCTCGTAGCCGCTCGCGATGAGCCAGCGACGAATCACGTCAAAGCTGATGAACGTGCGGGCATTGCCGATGTGGATGTTGTCGTAGACCGTGGGGCCGCACACATACATGCGGACCTTGCCGGACTCGATGGGCTGGAACTCTTCCTTTTTATGGGTAGCGCTGTTGTAGATACGCATTCGTTACTCCTTAACGGTTTTCTGTAGCAGGCAAACGGCCCAGGCGCCGATTCCCTCGCCCTGGCCTTCCCAACCGAGCTTTTCGGTCGTAGTGGCGGCGACGCCCACGTTTTCGACGTCAACGCCCAGGGCATGGGCAAGGTTGGCGCGCATGGCATCGCGATGCGGGGTGATCTTAGGCTGCTGGCAGGCAATGGTGCAGTCGGCATCGACAAACTCAAAGCCCAGCTCACGCGCATAGTCCATTACGCGGGCAAGCAGCACCATCGAGTCGGCGCCCTCGTAGGCAGGGTCGGTATCGGGGAATAGCTTGCCGATGTCTCCCCCGCGGCAGGCGCCCAGAATGGCGTCGGCCAAGGCGTGCGCGAGCACATCAGCATCCGAGTGGCCCAGCAGGCCGCGCTCGTAGGGAATGTCGACACCGCCGATGATACATCGACGCCCCTCCACCAGACGGTGAACGTCGTAGCCATGGCCAATGCGCAGGTTACTGAACATGGGGAAGGTCCTCTCCCTCGGCCATGCGGCCAAGCAGAATCGCGGTTACGGGACGCAGGTCCTCGGGCACCGTCACCTTAAGGTTATCGCGTGGGCTCTGGACGCAGCGGACGCGCCCACCCATGCGCTCGACCAGCGACGAATCATCGGTACCGATAAAGCCCTCGGCAATGGCTGCAGCGTGGGCGCGCTTCATAGCATCGACGCTAAAGATCTGCGGCGTCTGCGCTGCCCAGTAGAGCTCACGCGGCGGCGTCTCGACGATATTATCGCCGTCAACGATCTTGAGCGTGTCGATCGCGGGCTGACCGCACACGACACCGTCGAGGGCACGGTCGCTCACGAGCACGTCGATAGCGTGGTCGATGGCCTCGGTCGTAATGAGCGGACGAGCGCCGTCGTGGATGGCGACATATTCGAAACCCGCCGGAACCGCATGCACGCCGGCACGGGTGGAATCCTGACGGGTATCGCCGGCATCGGCAAAGCTGATGGGCGTGTCATAGTCAAACGGGTCGATGGCCAGGCGGCGCATCTCGGCACGGCGCTCGGCAGGGCAAACCACGACGATATGGCCGACCTTATCGCTACGATCGAACGCGCGGATGGACCAGCTCATGAGCGGACGGCCCGCCACATTAACGAGCTGCTTGCCGCCGGGATTTCCAAAGCGCTGGCCGCTGCCGCCGGCAACGACCACGGCGCATACGGGCGCCATTATGCGTTCCCCTGTTTGGTGCCCTTCATGCGGTACAGCGAGTCCGCAAGAATGGCAGGGTTGTTGACGCCAAAGTCGCCCAAGCGCTCCGGATCCTCGCTGATGTCGTCCATGAGCTCCTGCAGCGAGCCGTACTCGTCGACGATCTTCTCGGCCACGCCGTCGCGCACGACGGACACGCGCGAAAGCGTGCGCAGGCCCAGCGGCGTCATGACGGAGTCCTCGTCCAGGTCGTCGTAACCCAGAACTGCCGCCACGTGCTGCGGGTCGGACAGGTCCTTAGGCGTCATGCGGCTCAGCTCGGCGCGGATCTTCTCGGCGTTTGCCTCGGAGGAATCGCTTGCGTAGTCGCGGATCATCAAGTCGTATTCGGTATCCATGCTGGAGCCCGCGAGCTGCTCGAGCTGCATCTGCACGAGCTTGCCCTGGTTGCCCAGCTTGACAATGCAATCCTTAAGCTCGGTCTTTGCCTGCTGCATGATCTCGAAGCTCGAGAAAATACCGGTAATGTCGGCGAGCGTGACGTAGTCGTCGAGCTCGAGGGCCGTCAGGCGCAGCAGGGAGCGGTCGAGCGACTGACGGGTAGTCTGGAGCGTGGCGACGAGCTGGTTGACCGAGCTCATGATGGTGGTGACGGGCTGGATCTCGTAGCTTTTGCCGTGAACGTACACGTTAACGACGGCGCGACGAGCCGAAACCGAGATCACGATGGCGTCGGTGAGCACCGACATGCGAGCGGCAGTACGGTGACGCATGCCCGTCTCACTCGTGGCAAGCGAGGGATCGGGATTGAGGTGGAAGTTGGCGCGCAGGATCTGGGTGAGGTCGCCATCGATAACGATGGCACCGTCCATCTTGGAAAGCTCGAACAGGCGGTTCGAGGTAAACGAAATGTTGAGCGGGAAGCCGTCGTTACCGGCAGCGAGCACGTTTTCGGTGTCGCCGACGCAGATAAGGGCACCCAGGTGACCGGCAATGATCATGTCGAGGGCGGTGCGGATCGGCTGGCCAGGTGCCGTCAGGCGAATGGCCTGTTCCATACGCTTTTGCAGCTCGTTCTTATCCAAGGCATCGCTCCCATCGTATACGCTCCATAAACGTCAATAAGTTTCTCACGGTTTGCCCCTGTGACGCCCGCAAAATCCGATGCTTACAGAATGAGCGAACACAGCTGAGAGTCCCAATCCAAATGAGCTGCTTATGTGGTAGCATCGGGATTCGCATAAATGAGGGAGTAGTCGCGTGACCGGGTTCGCCTCCGGTGGCGCGGCAAGTCAACATACTGGCCGATGCGGTCTGGCTTGCCTTAATGAACGAGACTCGTGGCTGTGCGCACAACGCGTACGCCACGGGTCTTTTTTGTTACTCCCCCAAGAGGTACACGCGGGCCCGCCCGCAGAAAGGGAGCCAGACTATGGGACTCGCAGAGCTCGTATTGCTCGCTATCGGCCTTTCGATGGACGCCTTTGCCGTATCCATCTGCAAGGGCCTTGGCATGAAGAAGATCAACCTTAAGGTCGCCGTAGTGCTCGGCCTGTTCTTTGGCGGCTTCCAGGCCGGCATGCCCGTAATCGGATGGGCGCTCGGCAGTCAATTCATGAGCATCATCGGACCCATCGACCATTGGATCGCCTTTATCCTTTTGGCCTTTATCGGCGACAAAATGCTGTGGGAGGCCTTTACCGAAGACGAGGATGAGGACGAGAGCGACGGCAAGGATGCCGAAAAGATTGACCTGGGTGAGTACCTGATTCTGGCTATCGCCACCTCAATCGACGCCCTGGCCGTGGGCATCTCATTTGCTGCGCTCTCGGTTGACATCGTTCCCGCTGTATCGCTTATCGGAGTCACAACGTTTATCTTCTCCGTCGCCGGCGTAGCGATCGGCCACACCTTTGGCGAGCGCTACGAAAAACCCGCCACCATCGTGGGCGGCGTCGTGCTCATCCTCATCGGCCTCAAGATTTTGCTGGAGCACCTGGGGATTTTGGTGCTGTAAAACACCCTTCAAAACTAAACGTCCGTATGAGGCCTCATGCAGAGTTTTGCATGAGGCCTCATACGGACTTTTGCATGTCATACTGATATGCAAAAGTCTGCACGTTAGGAGATCGCCGTGGATATCCTTCCCATCACCACACCGCGCCAAGCTGGCATCTACGTGCGTCAGGCACGCGAGGCGCAAGGGATCACCCGTGCCGTCCTCGCTAAAAAAGCCGGCGTTTCGGAGCGCCTGCTCGCATCGCTCGAGCTGGGAGATGCCACGGGCATTCGGCTCGACAAGCTGCTGGCAGTTTTCGGTGCTCTTGGACTGGCGCTCGCCGCTCAAGGGGATATCGACGAATCGAAAAACGAGCAACCAGTCGACGCCCCGCATGCTGATTTGCAACCTCGTAGTACCCCCAGGCGCCATCATGCTCAACGTTTTCACCATCGCAACCGTCGCAGCGCAGCCGTTCCGGCTCTCGCAGATGTCCCCTTTACGTCCGAGCTCTACGACAGGGCCTTCGCCGATTTCGCCATGTCCAATCTCGGAGTCTCGATTGCCGCAAACGCATCTAACCAAACCAAGCCCGAAGGGAAATAGCCAATGGCCAGAACATCACTTCGGACCATTATTTGCGGCGTACCTGCGGGAACGCTCACGCAAGATGAGAACGGTCTTATCAGCTTTACCTACGATCATGACTATGACGGGCCAACCCTATCGACCAACATACCCGTATCAAATCGCACATACGGCCAACAGGTCATGAATCCGTACTTGTTTGGCCTTCTACCCGACAGCGAGGACCAACGAAAAGCGATTGCCGCCGAATTCAACGTTAGGCCCAACAATCCCGTTGCGTTGCTCAGCCATATCGGACTCGACTGTCCGGGCGGAGTGCAGTTTTGTGCCGAAGAAGATGCCGACGCCGTCCTGCATCGCGCTGGCGACTACCGCCCTATAGACGACCACGAAATTGCTCTCCGTCTCAAGTCGATCAGAGATGACCGCGATGCATCGTGGATGGGTCTAGATGAAAGTTGGTCACTTGGAGGCAACCAGGGCAAGTTCGCGCTCGCGTTCATAAACGGCCGCTGGTGCGAATGCATGGGCTCCTCGCCCACAACGCATATTTTCAAAAATGGCGTTATCGGATTTAAACTCGAGGCTCTCAATGAGTTTGCCTGCATGAAAAGCGCCCAGCGCGCCGGTATCGCAACGGCAAACGTCGAATATCGTATGTTTGAGGACGAACCTGCCCTCATTGTTGAGCGCTATGACCGCGTGAAAGTCGAAGACGGAATGATCAGGCGCCTACATCAAGAAGACCTCTGTCAGGCACTTGGGGTGATGCCCGCCCAAAAGTACACAGCAGACGGCGGCCCGACCACCCGCGACATTCAAGAGCTCCTCGTAAATACGAGCCACCATCAACTTAACCTGTATCTGTTTACGCAGATACTGTTCTTCAACGCCATTATCGGCGCACCGGATGCGCACGCGAAAAACTATTCCCTGCTCCTTGGAAACGACGGCGCAGCCATGATGGCTCGAATGTACGATGTCGCGTCGGGTTTGGCGTATGAGCGCATGCGCCGCCGGGCGCGCCTTGCCATGAGCGTTGGCGGCGAAAATCGTGTGGGGCGCATCGGTCCAGGCGCTATCCGCCGATACCACGGTATGGGCGACCCCGTGCTGGAGGCGGCGCTTACCGATGCCGGGCTATCCGAGAAGTTTTGCTTTGCGACCATGATGGACCTCGCCTACGAAGTGCCCATTTGCATGGAAGAGGTCATGGACGAATACGCCGATCTGCCCGGCATGGCGGACCTGCGCGAGCATATGCTCGGCCCCGTCCGCGAAAACTGCCAGCGCACCCTCGACCTCATCAAGGCAGAAATGGACTAGGTGGCCTTAATTTCGCAATTATCAAACAAAAGAGAGGGGACACCCGTCGCAAAAGCTCGGATGTCCCCTCTCGTAATGTCATTTGCAATCCGCTAGCACGTGGCTCGAACTGCTGCTAGCGCAACCTTTACGCAGCGAGGCGCTTGAGGACGTCGATGAGCAGCTCGTAGAAGCGCTCGGCAGAAGCAAGCTCCATGCTCTCGTCCGGAGTGTGGACATCGGAGAGCGTCGGGCCCACGGCGATGGCGTCCAGGCCGTGCAGGGCCTCGGCAAACAGGCCGCACTCAAGGCCGGCGTGAATGGACTCGATGCGCAGCTCGGAGCCAAAGAGCTCGCGATAGCTCTCGACAAAGACGTCGCGGACCGGCGAATGCTCGGCATAGCTCCAGCCGGGATACTCGAACTCAAACTTGGCGTCGAAGCCCAGGACATCGGCGAGCGTCTGCAGGCGGTCCTTGAACTCGTTCTGCAGCGAGGTGATCGAGGAGCGCGGGGACAGCATAATCTTGACCTGGTCGTCAGAGGTGGCGACCACGCCGATGTTGGAGGAAACCTCGACGGAGCCGTCGGTGGCGACGTTGCGGCGAATCACGCCGTTAGGGGCAAGACGCAGGGCACGGATGAGGGCAAGCGCGGACTTCTCGTCCATGGCCTCGACCTCGGCGTCGTCGGCAATCTCGACGGTGCAGGTAAAGCCGGGGTCGAAGACCTCGAGCTCGGCAGTGACGTCGGCGATGATGCCCTTTGCGATCTGGGCCGCGGCCTCGGCGGCAGCGTGGTCGGCGTAGACCAGAACAGCTTTGCACTCACGGTTGATGGCGTTGTCCTTGGTGCCGCCGTTAAAGCTAACGATGGCGGGCTCGCCGGCGACCATCAGGCGGTCGATGATGCGGGCCATGATGAGGTTGCCGTTGCCGCGCTCCAGGTGGATATCGCTGCCGGAGTGGCCGCCCAGCAGGCCGGAGATGTCGAGCGTGAGGGTGCTACCGGTCTTGTGCTCGCGCGCGATCGGGCAGGTGTAGGTAACGACGACGCCGCCGGCACAGCTGACGGTGGCAACGCCCTCTTCCTCGGAGTCAAGGTTAATCATGGTGCGGGCGCTAATCTGGGACTTGTCGAGCGTCTCGGCGCCGACCAGGCCGGTCTCCTCGTCGGTGGTGAATACGCACTCGAGGGCGGGGTGAACGATCGAATCGTCATCGAGAACAGTGAGCATCAGAGCGACGGCAATACCGTTGTCGGCGCCCAGAGTGGTGCCGTTAGCGGTGAGGACGCCGTCCTTGACGACCAGGTCGATACCATCAGTCGTAAAGTCGTGCTCGACGGAGCCCAGCTTGTCGCACACCATGTCGATGTGGCCCTGCAGCATCACGGTCGGGGCATTCTCGGCGCCGGCAGATGCGGGCTTGCGAATGATGACGTTGTAGACCTCGTCCTGGCACACATCGAGACCGCGCTCCTTGGCAAACGCGACCAGGAAATCGCTGATGCCCTTCTCGTTGCCAGACCCACGGGGGATCGCGCTGACCTCCTCAAAGAAATGGAACAGCTGGGCGGGCTCGTAACCGGTAATCTTGTAGTCCATAGTGCCTCCTTGGCGCAACTGGTTAGACAGTAAGACATGCGACTTGTATATTCCCAGACTTTGCGTGCATAAACCAGTCGAAAACGCCGAGCGCCCTCGCATCATCGGCTAACGGCGAGGAAACGCCACTTTATCAAGATAAAGCAGGTTAGACGGGCCGTGCCGAAGGGACGTTGGACCCTTCAACCAACTTCAACGCCTGTTGAACATTAATGCATACACCATTGGTATGTTTGATGAGATTTTTGTCCTCTGTCACGACGTAATCGGCATCAATGCGATTAGCGACGCCCAGCATCAGGTCGTCCTCAAAGTCGTTGTGATGATACTTGAACACAAAGGAGTCGAAGACCTCGTCTGCACCGACCGAGGCAATAATCGACTTTTGCCGAATCAGGCGAACGCACGCCCACGCTGTCTCGTCGGCACCGGCGATGGCTTCGGGAGTGAGAGCCCCCTCACGGCGGGCGTCGGCCTTCATCGTCCTTCCCAGAATGTAATAGACGTCTTTGACAGACAGGGAGGACGAGAAGAGGACGATATCCTCCGCTTCCGCCGCGCGAGAAAGGAGCTCGACTATCGGCCTGGTCGCATTCGTGCGAGCGAGAAAGTAATCTAGCCAGACGTTCGTGTCGATCAACAGCTTGAGCACACGTTTCGTTCCGACGCCGCTCATAATTCGATCCAATCGCTGAATCTCTCGCTCATCATTTGATCGTATAACTCGTCGTAATCAAAGGCTTCATCGGGGCTCGGCCTCTGAATCGAGAACCGCTCATAAAAATTCGAAATTAACGCAGCCCCTTCCGAGACGCGGGACGAACTCGCCTTCGATCGTATGTCGTCAGGCAGGACTTCGTCATCATTCTTTTTTGCGACGGGCATATGACCGTTCTCGGTCAAGTACTGCCACAGCTCCCTCACAGCTTGTGACGGCGTCATGCCGATATGCGCCAGCACGGCGTCCCCAGCCTCTTTGAGTTGGCGATCCATGCGCACATTCATCTGGACCGGCCGTGAGTCGAGTACCGATATTGGCATGCTAGCTCCTTCTGCTATACATATTTATATTTCGAGTATAGCACCATTTACTCATAAAAAAGGGGCGCCCCGACAGGAGTGCCCCTTCGCAAAGCTATGTTACGCCCTACAGCGCGCCGGAACCGGCTTGCATCATGCCGCCGGGGCCCGAGGTCACGCCGCCGCTCACGGGCGCGGCGTTGCCGGTGTGCGGCGCCGCCGGAGCGGTATCGCCCCCGAGCGCACCCACCGGACGCGGCGCCGGGATCTCGCCCGTGCCGTGGCTAAAGACAAACTTGCCATCGGCCACGTCGCACAGGACGGTATCGCCCTCGCCCCACTCGCCGGCCAGAAGCTCCTCGGACAGCGGGTCCTCGATGAGTTTTTGAATAGCACGGCGCAGCGGACGCGCACCGTTGGTGAGGTCGGTGCCCTCGGCCACGATCTTGTCATAGGCCGCGTCGGTGAGCTTGATGTTCATGCCGTTGGCAATCAAACGCTGACGCAGGTCGTCCACCAGCAGGTGCGCGATCTTGGTGAGATTCTCGCCCGAGAGCTTCTGGAACACCACAATGTCGTCGATACGGTTGAGCAGCTCGGGGCGGAACAGGCGCTTGAGCTCGCCCATCGCACGGCCACGGATCTCACTCGACGTGAGACCCTGCTCGCCGGTGGTGCCAAAGCCCACGCTCGCATCCTGCGCAATCTCACGGGCGCCCACGTTGGACGTCATGATGATCACGGTGTTGCGGAAGTCAACCGTCTTGCCCTGGCTATCGGTCAGACGACCCTCCTCCAGCACCTGCAGCAAGATGTTGAAGATATCGGGGTGCGCCTTCTCGATCTCGTCGAACAGCACGACCGAGTACGGATGGCGACGAACGGCCTTGGTGAGCTGGCCGCCCTCGTCGTGGCCCACATAGCCCGGGGGGCTACCGATGAGCTTGGAGACCTCGAACTCACTGCCAAACTCCGACATATCGAAGCTGATGAGCGCGTCCTTGCTGCCAAAGAGATACTCGGCGAGCGTCTTGGCGAGCTCGGTTTTGCCCGTGCCGGTGGGGCCCAGGAAGATAAAGCTGCCGCCGGGGCGACGCGGGTCCTTGAGCGGCGAGCGGCTGCGGCGCACGGCCTTGGCAACGGCCTCGACGGCCTCGTCCTGACCGATGATGCGCGTCTTGAGCACGCTTTCGGCCTGCAGCAGGCGGCGGCTCTCGCTCTCGGTGAGCGAGGACACCGGCACGCCCGAGGTCACGGACACGATGTCGGCAATCTGGGAGACATCGATGGTGAGCGGGCTGGCGTCGAGCTCGGCCGTCCAGGCAGCCTTGGCCTCGGCGAGCTCAATCTCGGCGGCCTTCTGCTGCTCGGTGATCTCGGCGGCCTTGTTCATGTCGTCGCTCTCGGTGGCCTCCTGCGCGGCGGCCTTGAGCTCCTCTATGCGATGCTCGGCCTCGCGCACCGGCTCGGGCGCACGATTCGCGGCGATGCGAGCGCGGGCACCGGCCTCGTCGATGAGGTCGATGGCCTTATCGGGCAGGAAGCGATCCTGGATGTAGCGGTTGGAAAGGTTCGCGGCAGCCTCGATAGCGCCCTGCGTGTAGCGCACATGGTGGTGCTCCTCGTAGCGCGGCTTAAGCGCGGTCAGGATCTTGACGGTGTCCTCGACGCTCGGCTCCTCGACATCGATAGTCTGGAAGCGACGCTCGAAGGCTGGGTCTTTGGTGAGGTACTTGCGGAATTCCTCGGCCGTGGTGGCGCCAATAATCTGGAAGGCACCGCGTGCAAGCACGGGCTTGAGCATGGAGCTCGCGTCGATGGAGCCCTCGGCAGAACCGGCACCGATGATGGTGTGCATCTCGTCAATAAACAAGATGACGTCGTCGGCTTCGGTCGCCTCCTGGATCACGTTCTTGAGGCGCTCCTCAAACTCACCGCGATACTTGGCGCCCGCAACGAGGCCCGGCAGGTCGAGCGTCCAGATGTTCTGGTTCATGAGGTTCTCGGGCACGTTGCCGGCAGCGATCTGCTGCGCCAGGCCCTCGACGATGGCCGTTTTGCCCACGCCGGGATCGCCCAGGATAAGCGGGTTGTTCTTGGTGCGGCGCGAAAGGATCTCCATCATGCGCTGGACTTCCTTTTCGCGGCCAATCACGGGATCGAGCTCGCCGTCGCGCGCCTTTTGAGTGAGGTTGGTGGCGAACTGCTTGAGCGTGTCGGTGCCGCTCCCCTTTTGCTGAGAGGCATCCGAGCCGCTAAAGAACGGCAGGCCCGCACCGGGACGACCAGCACCGGCGCCGGCGAGCGGACGCTTCTTGTCCTGGTCCTTGGCGGTGAGTTTCTCGATAGCCTTTTTGATGGAGGCGGACGACACACCCAGGCGCATGAGGATGTCCATGGCCATGCCGTTGCCCTCTTCGACGATACCGATGAGCAGGTGCTCGGTCGACACGTAGGTCTGGTTGTTCTCACGCGCCACGCGGAATGAACGCTCCATCACGCTAATGACGAGCGGCGTAAAGGCGAGCTTGGCCGCCTCGGTCTCCTCACTGGGCTCGGGAACCGTGGTCTGGACCTCTTTGAGAGTATCCATGATGTCATCGTAGGAGATGTCGAGCGAACGCAGCGCCTCGGCGGCAATGCCCTCATCCTCCTTGGCAAGCGCCAGAAGCAGATGCTCGGTACCCACCTTGTTGGTATGCAGGTCGAGCGCCTCCTGTTTGGCCATCGACATGACCTTGCGCGCTCGATCGGTAAATCTATCTAACATGCTCGTTTCCTTACATGAGTTCATCGAAATCAAAACGCCCGCCCGTCGGCGGCGCTTTTGTCTCTTTACCCACAGATTGTCTATGTTAACAGCTGGAGGAATATCTATAAACCCGGCTCACATGAATGCAGGTTATGACCGCATCGCGGGACTCACCGCGCGATGCGCGACAGGCGCCCCGCAAGAGAAACCCTAGGCGTCTTTCACCACGTCGGGACTCGTCGCACGCGATGCGCGATAGGCATCGGCCTCCTTGGAGACGCGTTCGAGCAGCTCGGATGTATCGACGCCCTCGACTTGCGCGACCGTTTCCACCGTCTGCATGGCGACCGCCCTCAGGTACGCGCACGCGCTGTCCCCCAGCTGCTCGAGGTCTATCTCCTCGCCGCCCTCCCGGGCAAAGCCGACCGCCATCACAAAGTCCATGATGCCCGAGACCAGAAAGCCCACCGCAAAGCTCGAATCTGCCTTGAGCTCTTCTCCGTCGGGGTGGACGATCTCTCTCACGCGGTCGATGATGATCGTATGGATGCCCTGCACGACCTGCTCGGCGGCACCCGCCCTCATGGTGATGACGATGCGCCGCAGCAGGCAGCGGACGTCGCGCCGGTCGAACGCCGAAAGGTCGCCCTCGCTCGAAAAATGCCAGAGGGCATCGGTGATGAGCTCGTTATCCTGCAGCAGCTGGGCTATGGCGATGGCGACGAGTTCATCGAAATCGTGAAAATAGTAGTAAAACGTTCCGCGATTGCACTGGGCGGCGCGGGTCACCTCGCCAACCGACAGCTCGAAGATGCTGTTGTTCTCGATGAGCTCCCAAAACGCCTCGATGATACGGGTGCGTGCATCGGGCGCATCGGCGTCCTTACGCGGTCTCGCCATGCGCCTCACCGCACCCCTGCGCCTTGGCGTTCATGATGAGCATCTGAAGACGGTTCTCCACGTTGGCGAAGCTCACGTCGGGATCGTAGTCGAGCGGCAGGAACTGCGCCGTGGGATACTGCTCCTTGAGCGCATGGATGAGCCCGCGCCCCACGACATGGTTGGGCAGACACCCGAACGGCTGCAGGATCACGAAGTTGCGGCAGCCGCGCTTGGCGTGCTCGAGGATCTCCGCCGGAATCAGCACGCCCTCGCCCGCATCGAACGTATGGTGCAGGATCTTATCGCTCGCGCGCACGAGCTCGGGCATGCGCGTCGGCGGCTCGTAGAGCGGGCTCGCCGCGCCCAGGCGGTCGCAACGGTCGTGCGCGAGCTCGAACAGGTTGTCCGCCGTGGCGTACCAGGCCTTTTCGGGCAGCGACAGGTCGACGTGGAACTCGCGCGACTGCGCATGCTTGTAGAAATAGGTCTTGCGGATCACGTCGGTCATGCGCGCCTCGATGACCTCGAGCCCGTTGTCCTCGAGGTAGCGCTCGATCTCGTGGTTGGCGCCGAGATGGAAATTGAGCAGGTACTCGCCCACGATGAGAACGGTCGGATGCGGGTTCGAGCGGTCGTACGGAACGGCGTCCATGATCGCAAGCGCGCGTTTGAAGCCCGTCGCCTGGCCTCTCAGCCCGGAGCGCTCCATGCCCTCGATAACCTCATCGAGCGCGCGGTCGAACGCAGCGTCCGCCGCGCCCTTCTCGAGCTCGTAGGGACGGATGCGCCTAAGCATGGCCTCGAGGGCATCGATTATGGGAAGACCGTAGGCGATCTGGATGCTCGGGCCAAGGCCGAGCTTGAAGCCCGGATGCGCATTGTGGGCATCGACGTCGTCGTTGGTGAGCACCGGGACATAGTCGTATCCCGCGTCGTCGAGCGCGCGGCGCAGCAGGGGCATGTAGTGCGTCAGGCGGCAGTCGCCGATATACTTGCCAGTCACCACGGCGACGTCGTGCGGGTCGTACTTACCGCTCTCGAGTGCCGCGAGCGCCTCGCCGATCACGATTTGCGCGGGGAAGCAGATGTCGTTGTGCACATAGCGTTTGCCCAGGCGGATGGCATCCTCGCGCCCGATATCAAGGGCCTCGGCGCGCACGCCCTGATTGCGCATCGCCGCGGTCATGAGCCTGCAGAACGCATGGGAGGTGTTGGGGACCAGCGCGATCTTGTCGTGCCGGTCGCGCTTGGTGTACTTGACCTTATACGGGTCGTCGAGCGGATGGACCGCGTGCACCCGGGCGCCCTCGGCACGCTCCTCCGCGCGACGACGGTTGACCGACTCGATAAACGAACGCACGCGAATGCCCATGGGACCGGCGACGTCGCTCTCATCGAGCTTGATCATCATCGGAACCTTGGAGCCCATCTCGCCCATCATGCGCGCGATCTCGTCGGTGAGATACGCATCGTGGCCGCAGCCGAAGCTGCCCATCTGCACGAGCTCGAGCTCGGGCGTCGATGCGACGATGACCGCGCACGACAGCATGCGCGCATGGTAGTTGTTCACGATGTCGATGCGGCTGTTGGAAAGATCGACGTTGCAGACCCCCGGCACCGCATCGGGCGTCAGCACGGGGATGCCGCGCTCAGAGAAGAGCTTGGGCAGCCCGTGGTTGACCAGCGGGTCGTTGTGGTACGGGCGCGAAGCGATCACCACCGCGTAGCCGCCGTCCTCGCGCACGTTCTCGAGCACCTGCCTGCCGCGCAGCTGCAGCTGGTTCTCAAACGTCTCCTGCGCGCGGTCCGCCTGCTCGGTCGCCTTGGCAACCAGGTCGGCATCGATATCGAAGGTCTCCTTGCACCACGCCTTGAGCTGGCGGTTTCGGTCGCCCTCGTCGTACCAGTGGAACAGCGGCGTATCGAACGGAACGCCGAAACGCTCCTCCGGGTTATCGGAATTGCGCATCACGTAGGGGTATCCCTTTACGACGGCGCACATCCACTCGCTGGTAGAGGCGGTGTTTTCGGTGGGCACCGTCGTGATGATGGGCATGAAGATGCGGTCGACGCCGGCGTCGACGAGATTGCGGATGTGCCCGTGGACGAGCTTGGCCGGGAAGCACACGGTGTCGGATGTGACGTGCGCCAGACCGCGCTCGTACATCGCCTTGGTGCTGCGTCCCGAGACGCGCACCTTAAAGCCGAGCGTGCTGAAGAACGTCGACCAGAACGGCATGGTGTCCCAGAACTCGAGCACACGGGGAATGCCGATCGTGACATCGCGCCCCCCGCAGACGGGAACCGTGGGGTACGACTCGAACAGCAGCTTCTCGCGGTCGACAAAGAGATTGGGGGCAGCCGCGGTCCGGTCGCGCCCCGTGCCGGGTGCCTGTGCCTCGCAAGCACCCTGCGGACGCAGCTCCTCCGCCGCGGGAACCTCGCGCACGAGCTCATCCCATGAGATGGCGCCGCCGCGCGGGCAGCGATTGCCCGTGACGTAAAGCGAGCCGTCGCCAAATGCCACGACCGCGCGCTGGCAGCGGTTGTTGCACCGACGGCAGGTAACGCCGCCGAACTCGCGATGCTCGAAGCGCTCCACGGCATCGAGCCCGATAAACGACGTGCCGGCGTCGCCCTTGCGGCATTCCTCGCGCGCGAGCAGGGCGATACCGATAGCGCCCATCAGCCCCGGGTGGGGCGCACGCGTGACGGGTTTGCCCAGATACTGCTCGAATGCGCGCAGCACCGCGTCGTTTCGGAACGTGCCGCCCTGGACGACGACTTTGTCGCCCAGACGGTTGAGATTTGAAACGCGAATGACCTTGGTGAACACGTTCTCGATAATCGAACGGCAGAGACCGGCCATGATGTCGCCCGGACCCTTACCGCGCCGCTGCTCGGAAACGACGCTGCTGTTCATGAACACCGTGCAGCGGCTGCCGAGAACGGCGGGGGCTTTGGACGAAAATGCCTCGGTCGCGATATCCTCAACGGCTATTCCGAGGTTTTTGGCAAAACCCTCGAGGAACGAGCCGCAGCCCGCAGAGCACGCCTCGTTGACGACGATATCGGTCAGCACGCCGTGGTTGAGCCAGATGGCCTTCATATCCTGTCCGCCGATGTCGAGCACGAAGGTCGCATCGGGAACGCATGCGCACGCGGCGCGGGCGTGCGCGACCGTCTCGACCGTATGGTAGTCGGCGTGGAACGCGCGCGCGAAAAGCTCCTCGCCGTATCCCGTGGTGCCCACGGCATCGATCGCAAGCGTGACTCCCGCTGTCTCCCAGCGGTTCTTCAAGCTGACAAGACCCTGTTGGGCGACGTCGAGCGGTCTGCCGTTATTAGACGCGTAGAACGAATCGACAAGCTCACCCGCCTCATCGACCAGGGCGAACTTGGTCGTCGTGCTCCCCGAATCGATACCGAGCGCCACACGCACCGTCTCTCCGGGCGCATACGCATCCGGACCCTTTGCCGGCGTCTCTTTGCCATGGCGTGCCGTAAAATCCGCCTGCTCGGCAGGTGTGGCAAAAAAGGGCTGGGCAAGACGTCCCTCCCCGCTTGCGGGCGCGACCGTCTCGAGCTTATCCAGCCGGACAAAAGCGTCGGGAAGGTCAATCGGTTGGGACGATGCGAACATGTCGGTCAGCGACAGGGCGGCACCGCGCGCGACCATGATCTGCGGATCGCGCGGGACGATAACCTGATCGTCCGATAGATTCAGTTGCTCCCGGAACACGCGGACCAGCGTGGGGTTGTAGGCGAGCGTACCGCCCTCGAAGATTACCGGCGGCTCGATGTCGATACCCTGGGCCAGACCGCCGATCGTTTGGCGGGCGACCGCGTGAAGCGCCGAAAGCGCCAGGTCGGTGGTAGGAATGCCCTCGTTGAGCAGCGGCTGGATATCGGTCTTTGCGTACACGCCGCAGCGGCCCGAGACCTCGTGGACGGTCGTTCCCCGGCTTGCGAGCTGCTCGAACTCGCCCGATTCGGTGCCGACCCCCATGAGCTTTGCCATCTCGTCGATAAATGCACCGGTACCGCCTGCGCACGAGCCGTTCATGCGCATGTCGGCAACCTCGATGTCTCCCTTATCGTTGGTGCGGAAGAAGATCATCTTGGCGTCTTGGCCGCCCAGCTCGATGGCGCAGCGCGTCTGCGGATAGAACCTGCTGATCGCGAGCGCGTTGGCGACCACCTCCTGAACGTACGAGGCGCCCAGCGCGGTCGCGATATCGCGCGCACCCGAGCCGGTCACCGCAAC
Organism: uncultured Collinsella sp.; assembly: GCA_958438955.1. Taxonomy (GTDB): domain Bacteria; phylum Actinomycetota; class Coriobacteriia; order Coriobacteriales; family Coriobacteriaceae; genus Collinsella. The sequence continues at coordinate 1,270 of CAUBTS010000027.1, read as the reverse complement.
GCGCAGCGACTCATGGGGAAAGCGCTCGGCGAGCTCGCCGAGCATGGCGCGCACGCTCGCTGTCTGACACGCCCCGTGGCGGCGATATCCCCACCACGCCTCGGTCATATCCTCGTGCATCGCGTAAACTTTGGTCGTCGTCGACCCTACGTCCAGTCCTACTAGCAACGCCATAATGCTCCGTCTCTCGCATTTTTCCTGCTAGAGATATACCACTCTACGTAATACAACAGACTGTTGTATTTAAACTCCGTATAAAAAGCGGCTGCCGAAACGCTTCAGCAGCCGCCGAATGCACCAACAGATTGTTCTGCGCGCTAGCACGTCGGGCAACGGAGCAGCACGGGCCCTCCGGTCATGCGCACCGCTCACGCCCGCGATGTCGCCGAGAGAGCTATCCACGCTTAGGGCTCCAACCAAGCAAGTCGCCCGCGCTCAGCAGATCCCTAAGCGAGCTACTCGCACTCAGGAGCCATAGCCTGCTCCAAGAGCTCGGCATGCTCCTCCTCGAAAACCGTCCCCACAGGGAAGGCGCGACGGAAGACGAAGTGGGAAATCGGACCGGCTACCAAAAGGTTCCACGGCAGCGCCATCACAAAATTATGCGGGATGTTGATCATCCAGATCGCGGGCACGGAATACAGGTTCGCAAGGATGCCGCCGGGCATGTGCGTCAGACCCTCGCAGGCACCGTACAGCGACATGATGATGACCATGGGAACGACCATGCAGGAGCTGACGGCGAGCGTCATGGCAAGTGGCGAGCTCTTGCCCGGCGTGACCAGGAATTTAAAAGCGAAACCCTTGGCAAGGGGGCTGGCAACAAACCAGTCGCAGCACATGGCAAAAATGTAGGCAACGGGGAAGCCGAGCCACGCGGCGGCAACAACCTCGCCGTTGATGGCCCCATGCTGCAGGGCAACGTTGTAGATGCTCATCCAGAGCACCATGCAAAAGCACATGATAAAGGTGAACAGCAGGCTCTCTCGTTTGTTGATAGGCATAAAGGACAAAATCCTTTCTGTGTTACGCCGCGGCACCACGCAACAAAAACGGGCGGGCAAGATGGAGCTGTTGGGACTTCATCTCGCCCGCCCGTGGTACGTGCGTCTGCGACTACTTATGTGGTGGAACTACCCTAACACGAACGGCGCGCGCTTCGTAAGCGTTGAGTTTATGGAGATGCAGGGCACCAATAATCCCCCCGACCCCATAAGTTGCGGTGGAATACGGACTGTTTTGACCCTTTAAGCAGCAATTCAGTCCCTAT
>CAUBTS010000026.1 GCA_958438955.1 uncultured Collinsella sp. | reverse complement strand
ATGCAGCAGGGGCTCTCAATGTTTTTATGTCCTGCTCATATCGTCTCTGCCGGCATCTGGGGACATTCCTTAGTCATTGGGGACGCTCTTAAACGACTAGTCTGACCGGCGGCCGTGCGGCACCGGTCCGCGTGGCGGCGTATAATCGGCGGCAGATGACTTGGACGTTAGGAAACCATGACCGATAACATGCAGCAGATGGCGCTCGACACGCTCGGCGCCTATTTTGGCTACACCTCGTTTCGCCCGGGACAGGACCGCATGGTCGATGCGATCCTTGCCGGTCGCGATGCGTTGGGTGTTATGCCCACGGGCGCCGGCAAGTCCATTTGCTACCAGGTGCCGGCGCTCATGCTGCCCGGCATCACCTTTGTGGTGAGTCCGCTGCTGTCGCTTATGGAGGACCAGACCCGTGCGTTGCTCGCGGCGGGTGCGCGACCCAGCTATCTCAACTCCAGCCTTACTCCGGCCCAGCAAAACACCGTGCTCAAGCGAGCACGCGAGGGCCGCTACCAGCTTATGTACGTGGCGCCCGAGCGCCTGCTCGAGCCGCGTTTTTTAGCCTTTGCGCAGGAGGCCGCAGCGGACGGCGGCATTGGCGTGCCGCTCGTGGCCATTGACGAGGCCCACTGCGTGAGCCAATGGGGCCAGGATTTCCGCCCCGCCTACCTGCAGATTCGCGAGTTCATCGATTCCCTGCCGCAGCGCCCTATCGTGGCAGCCTTTACCGCTACGGCGACCGAGCGTGTGCGCGCGGACATTCAGCAAATGCTCGGCCTGCAAAACCCCGCGACGGTGGTGACGGGCTTCGATCGCAAGAACCTCTACTTTGGTTGCGAGGAGATGGGCGACAAGGCCAAGACCGCCTGGGTGCGCGACTATGTGATTGCGCATTCGGGCGAGAGCGGCATCGTGTATTGCTCGACCCGCAAGACGGTCGATGCGCTGGCAGGCGAGCTTGCCGAGGCACTGGGCCCCAGCGGCATTCGCGTTGGCCACTACCATGCCGGCATGGGCAACGACGCCCGCCGCCAAAGCCAGCGCGCCTTTATCGACGATGATATCCAGGTGATGGTTGCCACCAACGCCTTTGGTATGGGCATCGACAAGCCCAACGTGCGCTACGTGATTCACAACAACGTGCCCGAGAGTATCGAGGCCTACTACCAGGAGGCGGGCCGCGCTGGCCGCGATGGCGATCCGGCCAGCTGTCACTTGCTGTGGAACGGTAACGATTTTCGCATGCGTCGTTTTCTGATCGATCGCGGCGATGCTGCCGATGAGGCACTCGACGACGAGCAGCGCGCGTGGGCGCTCCAGAATCGATATCGTCTGCTCAGCCAGATGGAGGGCTACTGCAATACCACCGGTTGCCTGCGCGAATACATGCTGCGCTACTTTGGCGACGAGGCCGCGGCCGAGCATGCTGCCGCGGCCGGTACGGGCGCCACCGCCACGGACGACGCCGAGGGCTGCGGCAACTGCAGCAACTGCCTCACGCAGTTCGAGGTCGAGGACGTCACCGATATGGCCCGCGCCGCTGTGCGCTACGTGGTCGCGCGACCCATGCGCTTTGGCAAGTCGCTCATCGCCGACGTGCTCCACGGCGGCAACACCGAGCGCATTCGCCAGATGCATCTGGACGAGGACCGCGGCTATGGTGAGCTGTCGAGCGAATCGGTCGGGCGTATCAAGGACATCATCGGCCAGCTGTGCGGCCGCGGTTATCTGGCTACCTCGCAGGGGCAGTACCCGGTCGTGGGGCTGGGCCCGCGTGCCGCCGAGGTCGAGGATGAGGCGTTTGCCTTTACCGTTAAGCGTCGTGCGTCCAAGCACAAGGCCTCGGCCCGTGCCCGCCGCGCGGTGGATCTGCTGCGTGAGGAGGCCGAGCTAGATCAGCGCCCGCGCGTGGGTGACGATGCCGAGCTGTTCGAGCGCCTGCGTGCCCTGCGCAAGGAGATTTCGACCGAGCTGGAGATGGCGCCGTACATGGTCTTCTCTGACAAGGCCCTGCGCGGCCTGTGCCGCCTACGACCTCAGACACGCGACGAGCTTATCCAGGTCAACGGTATTGGCGAGAAAAAGGCCGATGCCTTTGGCGAGCAGTTTATGGCGGCGATTGAAGAGTTTGAGTCCGAGCATGCACGGGATGGAGCGTAATGATGGCATCCGACGATAAAACCGAGCGCACTGAGGTGTCCGCCGTGCCGCTGTACCAGCAGGTTATGGACGACCTAAAGGGCGAGATCGCGCGCGGCGTGTACGCATCCGGCTCGCGCATTCCTTCCGAGATGGAGCTCGCGAAGTACTACGGCGTGGGACGCATCACCGTGCGCCGCGCCGTCGAGGAGCTGTCGCGCGCGGGGTATCTCAACCGCCAGCAGGGGAGGGGCACGTTTGTGTGTGCGCCCAAGCTCAAACGCAAGATTGTCCAGAAGGGTGACGTTCAGAGCTTTTCCGAGGGTTGCGCCGCCAACGACATGGTGGCCGGAGCACGTCTGGTGTCGCGCACGGTGGTTGCGGCGACGCGCGAGGACGCGGCGTTTTTTGGGGTGGAACCCGGCTGCGAGCTCATCGTGGTCGAGCGCGTGCGCACGGCAGATGGCGTGCCCGTCATGCTCGAGAACAACGCCTTTGTGCTGGCCGACCATCCCTATCTGCAGACGCTTGCCGACAAGGACCTCACGGACAATTCCATCTTTGCGCTCGTTGCCGAGCGTTCGGGTCGCGCGCCGCTCAAGTCCGACCCCTGCACCGTGGAGATTGCGCTTGCCGATGCTCAAGCGGCCCCGCTGCTGGAGGTGCCGGTCGGCGAGCCGCTCTTCTATATGGAGGCTTACTTTACCGATGAGGACGAGCGGCCCTTGCTGCTCGGACGCCAAAAGATCGTGGGCTCGCGCTACGTCTTCGACATCTAACGTCCACAGATAGAACAACATAGAACAAATTTGCCGAGATGACTTCACGGGCGTTGTTGCACGTGTTATAAATAGGACAACATAGAACGATAGCAGGTACGAGCTGCCGTCGCTCAAAGCCGCCCCACAAGGAGGAACATCAGGATGAACGCACATGATCTGGTTCAGGAAATCATCGAGCGCAAGGGCAAGATCGAGAATGTCTTTTGGATCGCTTGTGGCGGTTCGATGATCGACCTGATGCCGGCCAACGAGCTGCTCAAGCGCGAGGCCACCACGTTTACCTCGACGGTCTACACGGCACGCGAGTTCTGTCTGATGGCCCCCAAGAGCCTAGGGCCGAAGTCGCTCGTTATTGCCTGCAGCCACAGCGGCAACACGCAGGAGGTCGTTGACGGCTGCGAGATGGCACTGGCAGCCGACGCCGAGGTCATTGCCCTCACCGACTGCGAGGGCTCAAAGATCGACAATGGCAAGTGGACCACCTGGGTCTATCCGTGGGGCGAAGGCGTGCCGCAGGCCGAGGTACCGCAGGGTATCGGCGCTCTGATCGCCGCCGAACTGCTTGACCAGCAGGAAGGCTACGAGGCACTCGCCGACATGTATGCCGGCCTTAAGCAGATGGATGCCCTGTTGCCCGCTGCCCGCGAGAAGGTCAACGCCGAGCTGGGCGCCCGTTTTGCCGAGCTCTGCCAGCAACATAAGTTCTTCTACATCCTGGGATCCGGCCCCAACTTTAGCCAGACCTACGCCATGGCCATCTGCTCGCTCATGGAGATGCAGTGGCAGCACTGCTGCTACATCCACTCCGGCGAGTACTTCCACGGCCCGTTCGAAGCCACCGAGCCCGGCGTGTTCTACTTTGTACAGCTCGGATCGGGCGAGTGCCGCCCCATGGAGGAGCGTGCACTTGCATTCCTCAACACGCACACCGATACGGTCATGGTGCTCGATGCGCTCGAGTACGGCGTGGGCGAGGTGCCCGCCAGCGTGCGTTCGTTCCTGGAGCCGATCTTCTTCTATGCGATGAGCTGCGAGCTGCGCGCCGCCCGCGGCAAGGTGTTCGACCACAGCCCCGAGGTCCGTCGCTACATGGGTATCGAGCAGTACTAGGTACCGGGAATTATCTTTTTTGACGGGGTCTGCGCTGCGCGCGGGCCCCGTTTTGCGTTGTGGCGGCCGGATTCGTGTCTGCGCGAAAACGAAGGTGAATACTTTTCCGCGAAGTGAACGACCTATTTTGGACCCCCGAAGCCTCCACACTTTTTGACGCCAAAACTGCAGGAAAAACTCGACGAAACCGCAGGAAACAGCGCCTGAAAAATGTCGATGCTTCGGGGGTCCAATTTTGCTCGTTCACTTCGCGGAAAAACATTCACCTTCGATTCGCAAGGGCACTGCGCGAGTCAAAAAAAGCGGGCTGCGCCGGGGATTTCCGGCGCGGCCCGCTTAGTATCGCGCTTAGATTCGTAAAGTTGCGGCAGCCAGCGGTCTACTTGCCGACAACGCCTTCGGCGTCCCACCAGTCGAGCTGGGCGATGTTGTCGCGAATGTGCTGGCAGCTCTTGTGGAAGCCCTCGAGCTCGTACTCGGACAGGTCGAGCGTGTAAACCTCCTCGACGCCCTCGGCGCCGATCACGCACGGCAGGGAGGTAAAGATACCCTCCTCGCCATACTGGCCGGTCATGAGCGTGGAGGCGGAAAGCACGGCGTGCTCGTTGTGCAGCACGGCGGCGCAGACGCGCGCGGCGGAGTTGGCGACGGCGTACTCGGTGCACTGCTTGCCCTGGTAGGTTACATAGCCGCCCTTGCGCGCGAGCTCCTCGACCTCCATGTGGTCGAAGGCGTACTTGTCGGGGTTCTCGGCCTGAAGTTCGTTAAGGCTCTTGCCGGCGATGGTCGCGGCCTTAAAGGCTGCAAGCTGGCTAAAGCCATGCTCGCCGATCATGTAGGCGTCGATGGACTTGGGGCTCACGCCGACCTTCTTGGAGATCTCGGTGCGCAGGCGGGCGGAGTCCAGGCCGCAGCCCGAGCCGATGATCTTCTTGGGATCGTAGCCGGTCAGGTGCCACAGCTCGGTGCACACGACGTCGCAGGGGTTGGAGATGCTCACAAAGATGCCGTCGAAGCCGGCGTCGACGATGCGCTTGGCAAAGGTGCGGGCGGCGTCGGTGGTAAAGAACAGCTCGCCGTCGCGGTTGCCAGCGGCAAGCGCGACCTTGCCGGCGGCGTTGACGATGACGTCGCAGCAGGCCAGCTCCTCGTAGTGGTCGTAGCAGTTGACGATCTTGGTGTTGTACGGGACAAACGAAAGGGAGTCGCGCAGGTCCTGGACCTCGGACGTCACCTTGGCCTCGTTGATATCACACAGGTACAGCTCATCGGCAATGCCCTGCATAAGCAGGCTGTTGGCGACATGTGCTCCTACGTGGCCCTGGCCGACCACACCGATCTTACGCGTCTGGTACATATGAGTATCCTTCCGGCCGAGTTTTTCACGTCGGACCATTGTAGCCTCCTGCCGTCACTTTGCTAGGCTAAAGCGCCATAGATTTTTGGGACATGCCTTAATTTCTACTTTTGGAGTGATTTGGGCCGCTGACGGCATCGCTGGGCGATGCACTCGCGCGGATGGGGCCGGTCGTTGTACCATAGCTGCAACTGACTCGTAAGGAGCATCCATGCCCATTCGCATCCCCGACGCTCTCCCTGCCGCCGCGCAGCTCGAGAGCGAGAACATCTTTGTCATGACCGAGTACCGCGCGCTGCACCAGGACATCCGTCCGCTGCGCGTGCTCATCCTCAACCTCATGCCCACCAAGATTGCCACCGAGACGCAGATCATGCGCAAACTCTCCAACACGCCGCTGCAGGTGGAGGTGGACCTGCTGCGCACCAAGACGCACGAGGCCACGCACGTGAGCGCCGGCCACCTGGAGACGTTTTACCGCACGTTCGACGACATCCGCGACATCCACTACGACGGTCTGATCATCACGGGCGCGCCGGTGGAGCAGATGCCGTTCGAGGAGGTCGACTACTGGCCCGAGCTCTGCCAGATCATGGATTGGTCCACCACGCACGTGCACTCTACGCTGCACATTTGTTGGGGCGCGCAGGCGGGGCTCTACCATCATTACGGTATCCAGAAGTACGACCTGCCGGCAAAGGCGAGTGGCGTGTTCGAGCATTATCTGGTGAAGCCGCAAAGCCCGCTGGTCCGCGGCTTTGACGACCGTTTCTATGCCGTGCATTCGCGCAACACCGATGTGCGCCGCGAGGATGTGGAGGCCGAGCCGCAGCTTGAGGTCGTGGCCGTGTCAGACGAGGTGGGCCTGTACATTGTCAAGTCGACCGACAGCCGCCGCTTCTTTGTCTTTGGCCATCCCGAGTACGATACCGACACGTTGCGCCTGGAGTACGAGCGCGACGTGAAGCGCGGCCTCAACCCCCAGGTGCCGGCGCATTACTTCCCGGGTGACGACCCCACCGCCGAGCCGCGCAACGTCTGGCGCAGCCAGGCTCAGCTGTTCTACACCAACTGGCTCAACTACTACGTCTACCAGACCACGCCCTACGACCTGGCCCGCGCCGGCGAGGAGCACTAGGCTGCGGCTGTAGCTGTGGTTGCTGCTGCGGCCGTTGCTGTGCTCGCGGCGTGACGAACGTGGATTTTCGGACACACGAGCGTGGATTTTCGGACGTTTACAAATCGAGCGTGGATAATCTCCCACTTTTGGCTCAAAACTAGGCTCAAAACGGGAGATTATCCACGCTCATTTTTTAGGCATGTAGATGCCGATGGCTCGGCTAAGAGACGGTGCATGCAGAGGCAAAGTCGCATTTGTCGTAGTCTTGAATCTCGACGGGTTTTTCTTTCTGATAACCCAATGGACCAAGGCCTCAAAATGTGGAGGCAGGGACCTCTTGGCAAGGCTTCTACCTGCAGATATAAGCCATCAGCCTAAAACGTCCAAAACCGTTAAGCATTTGGTCAGCGCCTGGACGGTATTTGGTCAGACTCCGCATGAAACCGTCTGGTATGTTTGCGCCGTTCCAAGAGCTGGGAGGCGACATGGGAAACGCGACGGCGAATCAGAGGCTTGCGAGCCATATCAAAGCATGCGAGCAGCAGATGAGCTGCGTGTACGCGCGTACGGCGGCGGAGGCAAAGCAGATTGAGCGACGGGTGGCGGCGGGGAGTCTTGAAGTGGTCATGCCGGGGCTGTATGCGCGTCCGGAGTATTGGTCCGAGCTCAAATTTCGACAGCGCTATCTGCATCGGGTGCGGGCGCTCGCGCAAAAGCATCCCGACTGGACGTTCTGCTCCTACACGGCTGCTGTCATTTATGGCCTCTCGGTTTCGTATGCCAATTTAACGTGCGTTCATATCGCCGTGGCGCCGGCGCAGTCGACGACGTCGGGCTCTAAGATTGTTCGACATCGCTATATTCGACGTACGCGGACCAGCGAGATGGATATTGCCGTGACCGATATCGACCAGACGATAACGGATTGCCTGGTTGACGCATCGTTTGTCGAAGGCCTGATTATTGCGGACTCGGTGCTCCACGAGCAGCTTATGTCTAAGCAGCATCTCATCGCGACGATCGACAAGCTCGGCATGAATCGCCGCGGTGTGGTGACGGCGCGCAGTGTTGCGCAGTACGCTGATGGTTTGTCGGAAAGCGGTGGCGAGTCCAAGGCGCGCGCTCTGATGATTGAGCGCGGCTGGCAGAAGCCGGAGCTGCAAGTTGAGCTGTTCGACCCGATTGAGCCGGGGCGGCCGTATCGCGTTGACTACTTGTGGCGCGTGGGCGACCGGCTGATTATCGGGGAGTTCGACGGATTCGTTAAAAGCGAGAAGGCGGCGGAGGAGGGCAAGCTCGCGAAGGCACAGTTTGATGAGCGCCAGCGCGAGTCGAGGCTATCGCTGCTTGATAACTGCAAAATCGTGCGCTTGTGCTGGGATGATCTAAGGGATCCGACAAAGCTCGATCGTAAGCTCAAGGTTGCCGGCGTGCCGCGTGCGTGCTGAGACAGTTGCAGGGCGTTGGGCTGCACGAGTGTGGAAATCTGGACGGACGAACGTGGATAATTGGATGCGCAATGGTTGAGCGTGGATTTTCGGACGTTTACAAATCGAGCGTGGATAATCCCCCACTTTTGGCTTGAAACTAGGCTCAAAATGGGAGATTTTCCACGCTCATCTTGCGGGTTCGATACTGCGGCGATCAGGCGCTGATGATGTGGGGTAGCGGCAAGTCGTGGGCGTCGGTGGGAACGTGATCGACGCGTTGCACGTCAAAGGCGATGCCGACGATTTGGCATGCGGGCGAGAGCATGGGCAAGTAGCGGTCATAGCAGCCGCCGCCGTAGCCCAGGCGCGCGCCGGCGCGGTCGAAGACTACAAGCGGCACGACGACCATGTCGAGTTCTTCGGCAGGCACGATAGGGAAACGGCTGCTGTCGATGGCCGTGGCCGCGAAGGCCCGCGTGGGGTGGGCGATAAACGGAGCCGACGACGCATCGCCGACAGAGACTGCCCGCATGCACATGCGCTGGCCACAAGCCATGGCGTCTGTTGCCGAGAGTATGCACGGATAGGCCACGCGCCAGCCGCGCGCGGCGGCCGCAGCGGTAAACGCGGCAGGGTCGACTTCGGAACCCATCGCGGCATAGACGGCAACGGTGTGCGGCGCCGCGGCGCCCAAGCGATCCAACAGTTCAACGAGCCGCGCGCAGATAGCGGAGGACTTTGCCGCCCGCACATCCAAATCAAGAGCATCGCGCCGAGCAATCACCGCCCGCCGCAACTCGGCCTTATCCATCCCAACCTCCTCTAGCAAACCTGTCAAAAAAGGACAGGTTTATTTTGGCAGGTTTTATCTGGGTAAACGCGATATGGGCGGTAAAGCCACCGCAAATAAGCCTGCGAACTGCGCCCTTTGTGGTTGTTTGCGCCTATGCGTTAATGCTATAACGCCGCAGCGATTGCTTCAGTCACAAACTTATTGAGTGACTCGCCCTTCTTTGCAGCTGCCAGCGCTGCTTGCTTGTGGAGCTCAGAGCCCGTTCTTACGTTGAACGAGCCCTTAAAAGCCCGCTCGGGTTCCTTGCCCTTCTCGGCGCAAAACTCAAGGTAATCGTCGACGGCATCGTGGAAGCATTGCTCCACTTCTTCAGCCGTGGAGCCTTCAAATACGATTGCGTCCCTAATGCCGGCGACCATACCTGTTAGCACATGCTGTTCGGCATCGAACTCGACTGGGGCGAAATAACCCTTGTATGCCAAAACGTTACTCATGACTACCTCCGACATCTTGCAGAAATCGAACGATGTTTCGAATGGTCCCCGCTGTCAATTCGTCAGATGGATGTGGTGCGTGCATTACGAACATCCTGCCATCTGATGGCCTGTAGAAGCGAACGCGCGATCCGGATGTCTTGCCTTTGTTGTCCATTTCAAAGCCATATGAAGCCATGACTTTTAAAAAATCGGTATACCGATACGTCGAAGGGCAGCTAAGCAGTTGGGCGATGAGTTTATCGGTCCGAGTCATCCCGCCTCACATTCTGCAACTATATTCTAGTTGCAATTTAAGTCCGATGCAAGTACCCCTACTATAGAACATGTGTACGTATAGAACAAGTGTTCGAACCACCACAAAGGTGCCTGTCCCCTTTGTGGTGGTTTGGGCTGAATGTTGCGCAACAAGGGCTGCGGCTTTGGGTTTACCTTCATGGTGGAAGGAATGAACCGAAAGGAGCCCGCCATGTTTTGTCGCTCGTGTGGCACGCCGCTTGTCGACGACGCCCTCTTTTGCCCCGTATGCGGCGCGCCCGTGGCGTCCGACCAGGTCGCGGCCACGCAACAACCCCAGCCTGCCGCGCCCGCCCCTCAGCAATACGTGCCCGTGCAGCAGCCCGCGCGGCGCAAGCGTTCCAAGAAGCCCCTCATCGCCCTTGCCGCGGTGCTTGCCGTGGCGGCGGGTGTCGGCGGCGGTGCGTTGTTCTACTTCACCCAGATCGCGACCACGCCTATCGACGAGAAGACCTTTCCGGATAGCGGCATGCGCATGCTTGTCTCGACCAAGTACGACACCAATGGCGACGGCCGTATCTCGCACGACGAGGCCAAAGCGGTTGCATCGGTCGAGCTGGATGGCGTTACGTCGACGCAGGGATTGGGCAAGACATTCCCTAATATCGTTACAGTGGGGTCCAACGACGACAAGCTCGTCAACCTGGACCTCTCGGGCTGCGGAGACCTTAAAACCGTCGAGCTTAACTCGGCGAGCAACGTCACCGTCGTTAACCTGGACGGTTGCGACAACATCGAGAAGCTCGACCTTTCAAATGCCGGGGAGCTCAAAAGCGTCGATCTTTCGGGCAAAAAGAAGCTCGCCACGTTGGCACTGCCGCAGGATACGAAGGTTAGCGGCATTAAGGACACGCAGCTCGAGGAGTTGTGGCTACCGGTGTACTACGAGGGTACCGACGAGGACGGTGTGCACGGCAGCACGTATGAGATTGAGCGCGACGAGGACGGCTACGTTACGGGGTATACGAGCAGCCTCAAACAGGGTGGTGGCATGGGCTACGACGTCGAGCACGACGAGTCGCATCGCATTTCGGAAATAGCGGAAGTTCGCTCGGGTGACTACGAAGATGAAAACATGTTCGCGTACGACGCCGACGGAAACCTGACGCGTATCGATTGCGATGCCGCCATTGGTGACGCATCGACCTCCACAACGTTTGCCTACGATGCCGACGGCAACCTGGTCAACAAGACGACCAATGCGGGCTACGGCGAGAGCACGAGCACGTACGTTTACGAGGACGGTAACCTGGTGTCCGACACCGAGACCGGCCCGGGCAATCCTCGCACGGTTGTCTACTCGTACGGATACGACAACGGCCGCGTGACGTCCTTTACGACGGACTGTCAGGGTGACACCGTGGGTACGAGGTGGACGCTCACGCTCAACTACGAGTACGACAAGGACGGCAATATTACGCGTATCTCGCCCGTGACCTATGACACGCACGGCAACGATTACGGTTCTCTGAGTTCGTTTTCCACGGTTAATTACTCGTATAGTGGCGGCAAGCTCGACCGGATCGATTCCACGCGCGACGGGTATGCGGAGTTCTATTACGACGAGCACGGCAATCTGACGGCGGTCGATGAGTATGCCGATGGTGATTCGGACGACGAGTTTGAGTTTGAGCACGAGGTCGAGTACCAGCGTTACTTCTGCAATAAGAGCGAGAAGAACAAGCCGGAGGAGTGGATCCGCCTGGATTCGAAGTACGACGTCTGCAACGGCAGCTGGGTCAACACCTCATCGTCTCGCAAAGAGCGCTTTGTGAGTCTATATCAGCTCAATCCGCTGAAGGCGCAACTCGATCCGTTCCACAAGTAGCAGCTCGCTCGCAAACCACCACGAAGGGGACAGGCACCTTCGTGGTGGTTTTGCTTGCTGTGCGTTAGCCCAGCAGGTCGATGACGTTAAAGCCGGCGTTGCTCTTGGCGATGACGTCTCGGCCGCCAAAGACGCAGGTGGGCGAGACGGCCGCAATGCGCGTCACGTCGGCGCCGAGTGTGCGTAGCTCACCGGGCGTGGCGGCGAGCATCTGGGCGCGGCGCTCCTCGCGTGCATGCGGATCGAGCCCGGCCAGGTAGGTCGTGTTGCGGCGCTTGGTGAGCGCGTACGGCTTCACCGGCGCGTCCATGCCGCTCACGCAGCTCACGATAAAGCCCTCAAAGGCGGCCTCGTCGGGCTCAAAGCTGCCGAGCCACGCGCCCGCCCGCTCCACGCGCTCAATCGAGGGGTCGATTGCCGGGTCGCGGTAGGTGTAGAACGCCGCCTGACGCTCGCCGGCAGCGCGGAATCCGCAGCCGTACGCACCGCCTTTCACGCGAATCTCGTTCCACAGGTAGTCGTAGGAGAGTGCGTTGGCGGCAACCGCCCAGGCGCCCGTCACGTTAATGTCCAGGCGACGCGGGTCGCACGCGCTTGCCGCAAAGCAGATGTCGCTGGGGATGACAAAAGCCTCGTGGCGGTCGCGCGGCGTCGGCACCACGAGCGCGTCGCGGCCGGCATTGGCGCCGTCGCCAGCGTCCAGCCCCAGGTCGCCCGCGGCGGCCCAGTACGCGTTAAAGTCCTCATCGCTGCCGGTAAAGCTCGCCAGGCAGCCGTCGGCCACAAAGATGCGGCCTGCCAGCTCGGCAAGCTTGGCGCGCAGGCTGTCCAGGCGCTCGTCAAAGTGGTCGAGCAGATCGCGCAGGAACAAGTAGAAATCCACGCCCGAAAGCTGCTCGCGCACCACGGCCGAAGGCGAGCTGTAGCTCATCGCGCGACCGAGCGCCGCCGAGTGACCGTTGTTGATAAAGCCCTGCTCGAGCCCAATGCGAATCTGCGTGAGCACGTCGCGCACGCGGTCGGGGTCGGCGTCGAGCAATAGCGTGCTCGACCACACCTCGCGCGGCAGACTCGCCAGCGCATCGATCTTCTCGGACAGGGCGCCCGCGCTCACCAGCAGATAAGGGCGCACGCCGTCCACGTCGGGCTGCGTCATGACCTCGGTCGTAAAGCTCAAAAAGCCCAGCTTGCCGGCGAGCAAGTTGTCGAGCTCCTCGGCCGAGTGCTCGCTCGTGGGCAGCTGTTTGAACAGGCGGCAGAGTAGCGTCACATAGGGCAGGTCCTCAAACGCGACGCAGCTCAGGTCGAAATACTGCATGGCGTAGGCCAGGCGGTTGGTGGGGATGCCGTGGCGCAGGCAGGGGATGGGCGCGGTCGTGTCCATGACCAGCGGCGGCTCGGGGCGTGCCTCGCCAATGTCGGACACGCGCAGGCGCGGCAGCGTGGCCTTGGCCTCGGGCGTGTCTTCCGCCTCCTGCGCGGCACGCAGCACGGCCGTGCGCTCGACCACGTCGGTCAGCTCGGCATCGGTCATGGCATCGCGCTTGGCTGCCAGCTCGGCGGCCTCGGCACCCTCCGAACCCTCAGCGGCGTTCACCGGCACCAGCTCGACCAACGCCATGTGGTCGTTTTCCAGCACCAGCTCGCGCAGCAGGTCCTCAAAATAGCTGCCGTCCAGCTCGCCGCGCAGCTCCTCGTACACCGGGCCGTACTTGAGTGCCAGCGTCGCGGCGTCGTCATCGTAGAGCCAGGTGCTCAGCGCGTCGCACGCAATGGCCACGCCGTCGGCGATGCCGTAGTCGCGCTGGCGCAGGTCGTATTCGTTGCTGCTGATGATGGCTTCCAGGCGCTCGCGCGGAACGCCGTGCTCGCACAGGTCGTGGCAAGCGTCCTGGAACACGCGGCGCAGCTCGCGCGCTATGCCGGGCTGCGCGTTTTGCAGCATGATGAGCTCGTAGGGCTGCAGACTCTCAGCTGCTGTGTAGCTCACCACGTTGCCGCCCAGGCCGGCGGCCAGAATGGCCTTCTTAACTGGTGCCTCGTTGGAACCCAGCAGTGCCTCGAACAGGATATCCGCCGCGATTGTGCGCTTGCGGTCGAGCGCGCTGCCCAGCACCAGGCCCAGGCCTACCAGGGCGTTCTCGGGCGTGGTGGCCATCTCGACGCGCTTGTACTCGCAGGTCACGGGCGCCTGCACGCCCAGCGGATTGGGCGCCAGCGTGGACGGGTCCTCGCCGGCGGCGACGGCAGCGTCCATGCGGCGGCTCGCGGCACTCGGCTGCGACAGATAGCGCTCGTCCAAAAACGCCAGCGCGCGGTCCACGTCCAGGTCGCCGTAGAGCGTGATGTAGGAGTTGGAAGGATTGTAGTGGCGCGCGTGCGTGTCCAGGAACTGCTCGTAGGTGAGCGCGGGAATCGCGCGCGGGTCGCCGCCGCTCTCGTGCGCATAGGCGGTGTCGGGATAGAGCGCGGCGTTGACGGCGTCGTCCAGCACACTCATGGGGTCGGACAGCGCGCCCTTCATCTCGTTGAACACCACGCCGTTATAGCGCAGCGTGCCCTCGCGCAGGCTGGCGGAGCTGCCGTCGCCCTCGCCCTCGGCGCCCTCCGGCAGGTCCAGCTCGTAGTGCCAGCCCTCCTGCTCAAAAATGGTGGGTTTGGTATAGATGGCCGGGTTGAACACCGCGTCCAGGTACACGTCCATCAGGTTGTACAGATCTTGCTCGTTGGTGGTGGCGACAGGGTAGATGGTCTTGTCGGGGTAGGTCATGGCGTTGAGAAACGTCTGCATGGAGCTCTTGATTAGGTCCACGAACGGCTCCTTGACGGGGAACTTAGCCGACCCGCACAGCACCGAGTGCTCAAGAATATGGAACACGCCGGTGGAATCGGCCGGCGGCGTCTTAAAGCCAATGGCAAAGGCCTTGTTCTCGTCGTCGCACGCCAGGTACAGCAGGCGAGCGCCCGAGGCAGTGTGGCGCAGTACGTAAGCGTCCGAGTCGAGCTCGGGCACGGTCTCGCAGCGCTCGACGGCAAAGCCGTGGCAGGTGGTGCCAGGCACCAGCAGAGCGGCGGCAGCGGCGCGCGGGTCGGTTGAGATGGTGGGCATATGCAGTCTCCTTTGACGCCCCAGCGGGGGCGAATCGAGTCGAATCCTCGAGAGTATACCCATATGGGGCCCTCGACCAATCTGCCGGATGAGCGTGGATTTTCGGACGCCTGCCGAATGAGCGTGGATTTTCGGACGAAATCGGCCGCCAAACGCTCAAAAACCGTCCAATAATCCACCCTCATGCATTGCTCACGTATCTCTCATCTCTCACTCATCTCTAATACGAGAGACAACAGAAAGATGAGAGATAAATATGAGAGATAGCTGAGCAGCAACGAGACAGGCAATCATAGTATTATCTCAATATCGATTGTTCTACCAGCAAAAACATGTTTATATGAAACAGATGGCAGACATCTTATCTTTTATCTCTCACTCATCTCTAATATGAGAGATAACAGATAGATGAGAGATAATTACGAGAGATAACTGAGAGACGAAGGAAATCCATTCGCGGCATTCTTCGCAGAACCGAGCGAAAGGACGTGCAGATGAACGAAAACGAGCTGACCGGTCTGCTCGAGTCTTTAAGGCGCATGGGCTCGGACGATCTTAACGTCGAGGTCAAGGAGAGCGCCACGACGCTTTCCCGCGACGTATGGGAAACGGTCAGCGCTTTCGCAAACACCGCCGGCGGCATCATCGTACTCGGAGTGAGCGAGCGCGCGGGTTTTGTCCCAGTTGCAAACTTTGAGACCGAGAAAGTGCTCAACCAATTCGTGGCGGGCATGGGCGATGCCGGCGGTCGCGGAAAGCTGGCCAATCCGCCCAAATACACCATTGAGCGCGTGGAGCTCCAGGGCACCGTGGTTCTGGTCATCACGATTGAGGAGCTCGACCCGTCGAGCAAGCCTTGTTATGTCATAGAGCGGGGCGCTCAAGGTGGCAGCTACAAACGCATCGATGACAAAGATGTCCCGCTTTCGTCGACCGAGGTGCTCGCATTGGCGTCATACGGTCGAGCGACTCCGAGCGATCGCGACGCGGTGGCGGGCGCGGGCGCGGACGATCTCGACGAGACGCTGGTCGACCGTACGATAGATCGGGCTTTCTCGTTGACGCCCCGGGCGATGCGCGGCGCGCCGGACAAACAAACGAAGCTGGAGCGCCTAAATTTCCTTGATTCCCAGGGCAATGTCACCAAGGCTGGACTCCTAGTTGCGGGCACCTACCCTCAGCAGTTTTATCCCAAGCTCTTTATCGACATGGCTGTCTATGCGGGGACCCGGAAAGGCACGGCGGGGTCGCTGAGGTTCATGGACCGCACAATCTGTGAGGGAACGTTGGGCGAGATGATCTCGGATGCTGTCGCGGCCGTCGCCAAGAATTTGCGGCGAACCTCGACCGTCCAAGGCGTCTCGCGTGTCGACTCGCTGGAGATTCCCGAGGAGGTTCTGCGCGAGGCAATCGCCAACGCCGTAATCCATCGAGAATACGGGGATCGGTTCTGTGGACAATCGATTGCCGTCGACGTCTTTGACGATCGTGTCGAGGTGACGAATCCTGGCGGCCTTTACGGGGGAAAGACTCGCGAGAACTTGTTTGACGGCAGCTCCCGATGCCGTAACGCGACGCTCGTGAAACTCATGTCGATTGTTCCGCTGCCGGATGGCGCAGGTTCGCCGGCTGAGGGCAATGGCTCGGGCATCCCGATGATGATTGATGCCATGCGCGCGCATGGTCTGGCCGAGCCCCTGTTCTGCCCGGGATTCGATCGGTTCAAGGTCGTACTTTACCGTTCAAAGATCGAGCCGGTCGATCATGGCGGGGGCTTAATTGTGACGGCACTCAAACACTACGGCGAGCTGGGGACGCGCGAGCTGGCAGAACGCACGGGGCTTACAATTTCCCAGGTTAGGTCGCGCGTCAACGCGCTCATTGCTCAAGGCGAGCTTGAGCCCACGGCGCCGGCGACGAGCCGCAACCGCAAGTATCGACTGTCAGAGCGCGTGGAATAAATGCGTTAGTGGACGAGGCGACCCAATAATCGACCCTCAATTGGCGCCCACTAAGGTAAAGCGGCTGTTGCTCAGTCGACGGTGATGCTGAAGACTCGGCTTACGCCGGCATGGCCCCGAACCCGTCCATCAAGAACAGCCTAAGAACCAGCTTGATGACATTTCCCGGTTTGACTTCAGCCGCGCCAAAGACGCTGCGCTCGGCGAGCTCGCTGCAGTATGCATAGATGTCGCGGATAAGGTCCGCGCCCGAAAGCGTAAACATGTAGCCTGCGTCCGAAAGCGCATTGGGCGCGGCGGGCAACTTGGCCATGTGGCAGAACGTTTGCAGGTCGGGCGCCATAACATTCTGGTAGTCGAGGTGGCCGCCGGCATCCTGTTCGGCAAGCTCCAATTGGCGCACGAAATCCAGCGCCGCTGCCAGCACAAAGCTCGGCGTAGGCGCGTTGACGTCCTGAGTGGTCGCCACGAGCCTGCCCGCCGCCTGCGTGACAAGCCAAGCGACCTCGCGCTGGCAACGCACGGCCTTGCGCGTAACCGGCTTGATGGACGAAGAAGAAACGCTCCCCTTAGGCGGATTCGAAGCAGCCATAAGACCCTCCCATGAACAATCCGGCCCAACAAGCCCGGATGAAACACGTGTTACATCAGTATACGGGGAAATGGGGTGGAAAAACGGAGTCGACAGCGTGAACTGCCGGCTCCGGATTGCTTGCCTTAGAGGCCGTACACTTCGACCATAGCTTCGCCAATGCGATGGGGCACGCCGGTGACGAGTGCGTTGCCCATGCAGAAGGCCCGATGGCCGTCGGTCATGCCCGTATCGGTCCAGCCTTTCGGGAATCCCTGAAGCTGATCGAGCTCGTCGGGAACAAGACGACGGAAACGGCCATCGGGACATTCGATGACGTGCTTGAAGCGGCTCGCTCCCGTGCCGCCTTCTCCTGTGAGGATGGTGCGGCTCGGCTTGTCGGTGGCATCCGGGAAGCTCATGGCTCCCTCGGAATACGTGTACGTAAAGCCTGTCTTTTTGTTAGTGCGCTCTTCGCGCTTGCTGCCCTTAAGGTAGCGCCAGTCGGGAAGCTTTTCGTCGGAGATGTAGAACTGCTCCGGGACATCAGCCTCGTCGACAAGCACGTCGCCAAGCACGTGGCGCTCACCGTGATAGTCCTCGGCAAAGTCGCAGGTCAGAACATGACAGCCCTGCATGACGCCAGCATTCTTGAATTGAGAGGTCTTTTGGCCGACGCCAAAACGAGTTGAGTTCTCGTAGGGGTCGGGCAAAACGTCGAGCTCGGACATCTCGTCGGGATAGATGGCGGGGAAGGCTTTAGCCATGACGCCGTTGTGCATGCGATTAACGAGATCAACCTTGCCAGCGTCCTTTTCGCAGAAGATATAAACACGCTTGCGACGCTGGGGGAAACCGTATTCGGCAGAGTTGACCACGCGCCATTCGACCGTGTAGTCGAGGTCGGCAAGACAGCTTAGGATGATGGCGAAGTCGCGACCGCGTTGAGACGCGGGCGACTTGAGCAGGCGGTCGACGTTCTCAAAGAGACCGAACTTGGGCTTCTTCATTTCGAGGAAGTGATAGATGTCCCACCAAAGGACGCCCTTCTTGCCCTCGATGCCGTGTGCCTGATTGAGCGGACGCGCGACAGAGTAGTCTTGGCAGGGGAAACCGCCAACAACCATTTGGACATCGGGGATTTCGATTTCTTTCGCCTCGGCCTGCTCCAGGACCTTATTGATGTCTTCGTTGACGACGGAATCATTGCCGAAGCGATCCATGTAGCAACGGGCCGCGAACTGACGCGCCTTGGTTCCGGGCGGCTCCCACTGATTAGCCCAAATGGTGCGGAAGGGGCCGGCGGGCTTCATATAAAACTCGGGATGGCGAGGGTCGGCATAGCCTTCGAGACCCAAACGAAATCCACCGACGCCCGCAAAAAGCTCGGCAATATTAATCTCAGACACGTTTCTCCAATCGCTGCTGTGTCCGGTTATGGTGGTCACAACAATAACCGATCGAGGGGACAATCAAGACCTCAATTTTCTGGGCGTTAGTAGTTGCTCTGAACTACCATGAGGTTAGTTGCGAGTTTCGGAGGTATCCCGTGTCTAAGAAGCGCCTCGATTTCAAGCGCATGCTTGACGATACTGATTTTTCTGACCCCTCAAGTATTGAGCGCTATGCTGCCAATCTCGATGGCATGACGTTCCGCGATATTCTCGAGCTCGGTATTGCTCCGGAGGGGGAGAGTGCGCCCAAGGACTTTGGCTCCAAGAAGTACAAAGGCGGTATGGGCACTCTTATCGAAGAACGTTACTTTGGCTACAAGGCCAATAGTGACGATCGCCCCGACTTTCCCGAGGCGGGCGTTGAGCTCAAGGCAACGTGTTTTGATGTGCTCAAGAACGGCCAGAAGTCTGCTGGCGAGCGCCTTGTCCTGACCATGATTCCTTATGACCGACCTGTTTCGCTCGACTACGACAGTTCTCACCTCAAGACCAAGCTCAGCAATATCCTGTTGATTTACTACGGCCGAGATCGTTCCATCGATAAATACGACCAACGCATTGAGCGTGCGGTCATGGTTCGTCTGCCCGAAGAGGACATGAAAATCATTCGCGCCGACTACGAGAAGATCATTTCCTATATTCAGGATGGCCGTGCGGACGAGCTTTCAGAAGGCATGACGACTTATCTGGGTGCTTGCACGAAGGGCGCAACTGAGGCCACAATGTGGGCGGACCAGTATTATGAATACTTCAATACCGATACGGGCGAGATTGAGCGCCATCGCGCAAAGCGTCGCGCCTTTTCCCTCAAGCGCTCGTATATGGACTATGTGCTCCATACTTATGTCCTCGGTGCTCCGCGAGTCGGGGAGAGCATTGTTCAGGACGATGGCAAGTCTATCGATTTCGAAAGTTACGTAACTGGACTTATCGAGCGCCATTACGGTGAGACCGATCGTCAAATTGCCGAACAGTATGGACTGGAGTACACGGGCAATAAGGCGCAGTGGACAACGCTCGTTTATCGTATGCTCGGAATCAAAAACAATGCTGCCGAGGAATTCGTCAAGGCAGGCATTTCCGTCCGAACTGTTCGAGTTAACAACAGGGGGCACATCGAACAGGCTATGTCGTTCCCACCGTTTGAGTTCAAGCGTTTGATTGAAGAAGACTGGGAGACGTCGCCTCTTCATGCGTGCCTTGAGACCAATCGCTTTTTCTTCGTTGTGTTCCGTGAGGACCACGATGGCGTGCTGCGTCTCGATCGTTGTTTGTTCTGGGCAATGGGAGAAAACGAAATCGAAGGCCCAGTGAAAGCTTGTTGGGATGAGACGCGAAAGGTAATACGTGAGGGCGTTGAGCTCAATCCGTATCGGGATGCGAGCGGAAAGCTCAAAGTGACTAACAATCTGCCCGGTATGGCGGACAATCCAATTGTTCACGTTCGCCCGCATACGTCAAAAGCGGCTTACAAGTTTGCCGATGGAACAGAGATCGGTGACATCGCAAGGAATGCTTACGAACTGCCCGACGGGCGCTGGATGACGAAGCAATCGTTCTGGTTCAACAAGGGCTACCTGGAGCATATTCTGGGGCTGTAGCGTTTCGAGATTATTTAACAATCAACCCCTGCTCCTCGATACCTCGATGTTGCCCCTACAAATAAATCCCCTCACCGAGTTGCCTGTGGAACTCGGCGTGATGGTCGCGTGCCCAGGTAAAGAGCGCCTGGTCAAAGTC
>CAUBTS010000025.1 GCA_958438955.1 uncultured Collinsella sp. | reverse complement strand
CGAGGTAGCCCTCCTGGTCGAAGTGCATGATCTCGATCTTCTCGGTCTCCTTCATTCCCGCTCCTTTCACGAGCAGTTTGAATTGTCGCACGGAATGGACAGGCTTGCCGCCCCGTCTCGCCGCTTAACCTTGTGGACATCTTGGCCCCAAGCTCAACAATTCAAAGGTTCTTAATACCAGTGAACGATTACAGGTTAGCCGTTTTTAATACCGATTTTATGATTTCATCCTCCCCTCTCGGTAGACGGTCAGTTTTTGCCGCTCATCGGTCAAGCGACATATATCCGTAAAAACGAGCGCCCCCGCCGTGCGCAGGGACGCTCTAGACGCTAATAGTTGTAGGTATATCCGCCGGCGTCGCCGCGGGTAAAAGACTTGGCATGCTCGATTGCCTGCCCACTCGAGTCATAGGTCAGGCCTTCCAGCACGAGCGCCAGATCGCCCGGCTCAAGATTGAGCAAACTCGCATCGCGTGCGCCCAGCGCCTCGATATCGAGTTTCTCTACCGACTGATCTGGCTTGCGTCCCAACATATCGTAGGTCTCGAACAGGCTGAAGACCGAAATGTCCACGCCTTCGATGCCCGGAAACAGCAGGCACGGAATCAGTGTCATCTCGATCGATACGGGCTCACCATCGATGCAGTTGAGGCGGCGCACCGAGTAAAGCAGATCGTCCTCAGCGATGCCAAACAAGTCGGCATAATACGGGCCGGCGTAGCGTTTGGAGCGCGCCAGGATGCGCACCGACGGCGTCGCGCCCGATGCCAGAACCGACTGGCGGAAGCCGCCCTTGCGTTCGTGCTCGTCAAACCACTTATGTCCCACAAAGGCGCCTTTGCCCTGCACGCGACGAATCTGGCCACTTTTGACCAGCTCGTCCATGGCGCTTCGGATTGTCAGGCGTGTCGTGCCAAACTCCTCGGCCAGCTCGTTTTCGGACGGAATCATCGAGCCCGTCGGGTAGTCGCCGCGCTCGATTCGCTCCGCAATGCAGCGGCGAATTTGTTTGTAAACCGGCAAGTCTTCTACTGCATCAGCCATTCGACACCCACCTTCGTCGCAACGCCGTCTGCCTCGCCGTTATCGGCAAAACGATACTTGGTCGGCAGAATCACGGACTTGCAATACTCGACAAAGCCATCGGTCTCGTCGCGCTCGTGCGAAGCCTTGTAAAACACCGGCGTGCCCTCCTGAGCATTCAGCAACTTGGCCTCGTCGGCGTTCAGACGGCTGATGGAAATATGCTCCTTGCCGTGCGTCACATGGACATTCCCCTCTTTGAGCAAAACGTCGTAGAGGCTCTCCTGCTCAAAATCATGATCGGGAAGCGAGGGGCACAAAGACAGATTGACGTAAGTCGTCTCGATCGATGCCGGAGAACCGTTGACCACACGCACGCGCCGAATGCAGAAGAGCGGCATGCCCAGGTCAATCTGGGCTTTTTGGGCAAGATCGATATCGGCATACACGACCTTGGACCAAACCAGGCGTGCGGTCGACTTTGAGCCAACCCTCTCCACCGCCTGCGTATAGTTCCATGTTTCCTGAAAGATGTTCAGCGGTTTGGGAGGACACACATAGGTGCCCGAACCGCGGCGGCTTTCCAAAGTTCCGCACGAAATAAGGCGCGTGATCGCAGCACGCAACGCCGTGCGCGACACGCCCAGCTCTTCACAGAGCACACGCTCGGCGGGCAGCCGGTCGCCACTCTGCAGGTCATAATGTTTGATATACCAAAGAATGCCCTCAAAGGCGCAATCTTTGGGCGGAATCGCATATGGTTCACTCGACATGGGCAAGACTCCTCAACCGCTTGATGCTGCAGGAATCATTGCTCCGGACGCCCCATGGCGTCGAAGGCTTCTTTGATCTGCTCCGCAACGTTCCGATACGACCGATATAGGCCGGAGTCTCGCTTGACTTCGCCCGCGGTCACCGGAATCTCAAGCTTCGAAATCTCATCCTTGCCGGTTTGCACGACAACGATGACACCCATACCAAGGCACATATTACGCTTGGCAGCGTTGTTTTTGGTAGCCTGAGCTGGATTAATCAAAATCTGCTGAGCCAGTTCGCGTTTGCTGAGCTCCGGCACATCCTCGGGATTTCCGGTCTCGGCAATCTCGCACTGCAGCACATCCGCATAGTCAAAAATCTTCGGCTCGCCGCCGCGCTGATGCACGGCCCACTTGCGGCGCGTGGCATCCTGGTAGATAGCCGGCAAAAACGTAAACCGCGGTGGGTCCAAAATCGTATCCGTGATGGTAAACACATCGGGATCAAAGGCATCCTGCGGGTTTTTCTTCTTGAACAGCCCCATATCAGCCTCCCGTACTAGCATTAAACAACTCAATCTGAATATAGCACCAATTTCAAGCCGCTGCCTTACCCTATCGGTGCGCGGCGTCTAAGGCTCGCCCAGCGGAAGAGTTAACGGACGAGGGCCGGGGTGCCTGCCGGCAAATAGCGGACACTCCGCATGCAATCTATGCAAACAAACAAGTACGCTTAGCTACATTCGGTAAGTTCGAGCACGCTGCCCTTAACGATAAGCGCCGGCTCCAGGACGACCTCTTCGGCACGCCTGCCGCCCCTACCGGCAAGACGCTTGGACATGCAGCCAAAAGCATGCTCCGCAAGGACACCAGGATCCTGCTCAATGGCGGTCAGCGCCGGCTCAAAGAGAACGTCGGCCGCCGAGTTGTCATAGCTCACCACCGAGATATCGCCCGGGATGCTCTTCCCCATCTCGTGCAAGCGCTTGAGCAGACCGAGGGCGATGTTATCCGAACTTGCGAACACAGCGGTGGCATCAGTTGCGAGCACCGCCTCCGAGGCCTCGTAGGCACTCGGAATGTAGTACTCGCTCTCAAACTCCAAACGTGCGTCGATAGGCAGGCCAACCTCGCGCAGCGCGCGCTCATAGCCGGCAAGTCGCTTACGCCCCGTATTGGAACGGCGCGCGTTAACCAAGCAGGCAATGCGACGGTGGCCCTGCTCGATCAGATAGCGAGTGGCCATGTAGCCACCCATCTCGTGGTCGAACATCACCTTGTCGCACTCGAGCCCCTCAATGGCGCGGTCGACCATCACGGCAGGGATAGGCAGATGGCTGACTTCTTCGCGCAGGGCGCGGTCGTCGGAGAACTCGTCGCCCACGACCAGGAAGACGCCATCAACGCCGCGCGTTACCAGCTGGCGCAGCAGCTCCAGATCGTCGTCGGCACTTCCACCCGAGCTGGTAATGAAGAGCGCATAGCCGTCCTCGCGGCAGCGCTTTTCCAGGCTACCGGCGAGCGAGGCAAAAAAGCGGCTCTCGATGTTAGGGACGATAAGGCCCAGCGTGCGCGACTCGCGCATGACCAGACTACGCGCAATCTGGTTGGGGACATAGTGGTTGCGCGCCGCGACCTCCTTGATGAGCTTGCGGTTTTCTTCCGAGATGCGACAGGGCCGATTATTGAGAACAAGCGAGACCGACGAGGGGGAAAGCCCCACCTCCTGGGCGATCTGCTTGAGGGTGACTTTGTTGGCCATCTCGCTCCTTCCGGGTTTACGCGCAATCTCTTGAAAGTATAGCGACTACCCCTCTACCTCGGTGATAAACACTTTACCAATCCGGTAGACGGCTGTTTTATCGCCGTCAGCGCACCAAATCCGTCCGGGTGGGGTATATTGCAATCGATTGATGACGACGACCACCAAAAGGCGGATATTCATATGCACGAGAACGACTTTTTTAACGAGGACCTGCTGTGCGCGCTCGCTGGCGTTGCCGGCGAGGACAACGTGTTGATGAGCGAGCCCATGCGCGAGCACACCACGTTTAAGATCGGCGGCCCGGCCGACGTCTTTGTCACGCCCGATACCGAGCAGGGCCTCGTCGCCACGCTCGATACCTGCTATCGCTGCGATCTGCCCCTCACCATCGTGGGCAACGGCTCCGACCTGCTCGTCGGCGACAAGGGCATCCGCGGCGTCGTCGTGGCGCTGGGCGAGGGACTCTCCGACATTACGGTCGACGGCACGCACGTCACGGCGGCAGCCGGCGCCTTGCTTTCCGATGTCGCCGCGGCGGCAGCCGAGGCCGGTCTCACCGGCATGGAGCCCATCTCGGGCATCCCCGGATCGGTCGGCGGCGCCTGCTACATGAACGCCGGTGCCTACGGTGCCTGCATGGCCGATGTGCTGGAGTCCGTGCGCGTCTACAAACCCGCTCGCCAGCTCGACGACGGCACCCGCGGCAGCGGCAACATCATCGAGTTCGATGTCGATGAGCTCAACCTGGGCTATCGCAAGAGCCGCATCGCCGACGACGGCTTTATCGTTCTTTCTGCCACCTTCAACCTCGCACCGGGCAACGCCGCGATGATCAAGGCCGACATGGACGACTACCGCCAGCGCCGCGAGGACAAGCAGCCGCTCGACATGCCGAGTGCCGGCTCCACCTTCAAGCGCCCCGAGGGCTACTTTGCCGGCAAGCTCATCATGGATGCCGGCCTGCGAGGACACGCCGTTGGCGGCGCGCAGATAAGCGAGAAGCACTGCGGCTTCATCGTCAACGCCGACCACGCCACCGCCGCCGACGTCAACGAACTCATCCGCGACATCCAAGCCAAAGTCAAAGAGCAGTTCGACGTAGACCTAGAACCCGAAGTCCACCGAGTAGGCGAATTCCTTTAACAAAGAAGGCCCCGAAAGGGGCCTTCACCATATTTATTCAGATAACCCAGTCCGGCGTGTGGCGTATTGGATCCGAGAGGTCCGTGGCTGCCCGAAAGGCATTAGGTTGATCGCGAGTTCCGCACGAGCCGGAGAGCACTTAATGTGCTCTCCGTGCGAGCAGGACTGTCCGAGCAGGCAACCTAATGCCTTTCGGGCAGCCACGGACCAACTTACTTCAAACCACCGTTACGACAGCGCAATACCGCCGAGCCAGCCCCAACGCACGCCAGAGCCAGTGCCATAGAAGCTAATAAACGAATCGAGCGACTTAGACGTAATGGCACCCTCGTTGCTCATAACGATGCCGCCGCCAACGTAGATACCCACATGACCGTAGATAAGGCCCGGAGCACCCGTGCCGCTGTGCGAGGAATCGGCCACGATCATGCCCACCTGCAGCGCCGAGCGGTCGGAGCTATAGCACCATGCGTTAAACATATCGCACGCGTTACCGCCAAAGTAGCCAACGCCGGCGTTACGGAAGACATTGGTAACCCACGCCGCGCACCAGTTCTGACCCGGCGAAGGCGTGGAGTAGCACGCGTTGACGACGGCCTGCTGTTTGCCCGAGCCGGCATTCTGTTGCGGGGTTCCGGGCGCATACGATCCGCCACCCGAGCTTGAACCACCCGAGTAGGAATTGTTCTTGTTCGCGGCAGCCGCGGCAGCGGCAGCCTTCCTAGCAGCCTCCTCGGCCTGGGCGGCAGCGAGGATCTCGGAATCGCGCTGAGCCATGAGCTCCTTGACGTCGTCGGAAAGACCGTTCAGCACAGTCTGGACTTCTTGCTGCTTGGCCTGCATATCCTGCATCTGAGCAGTCTGCTGGTCCTTGAGCTTCTCTAAGTCAGCTTTCTGCGACTCAAGCTCGGTCTTTTGCGCATCGAGCTCTTCCTGGATGGTCTGAATGTCCTCGATGGCGTCGCGGTCGCTCTTGTTGATCTTCTCAACGTAATGCGCGTTGGCGACGAGTTCCTCAAACGAGCCAGAGGCCAGCAGCAGCGACAGGATGTTCGTGCCGCCGGACTTGTAGCTGGCGGCCACGCGATCGGAAAGGTCGTTGCGCTTCTTCTTGAGCTCGGCCTTCTTTTCATCGATCTGGGCCTGCGTGTCGTCAATCTTGCCCTGGACATTCTCGATGTCGTTGAGGGTCTGGGCATTCTTGTTGGCCAGCGCCGCATACTCATTTGCGATGCTGTCGAGCTGGGCCTGAACCTCGTCGAGCTGGGCCTGGGCGGCATTCAGTTTATCGGTGGTTTCTTTGGAAGCCTCCGCCGCATGGGCGCGAGCGGGCAGGCCAAAAAGAACTGCCGCAGAAGCGGCGCCGAACAGGGCCTTGAGGGCAGTGCGGCGCGAGAGCTCCTGGGAAAGGATGGAATCGCTGTTTGGTGACATATGTACTCCGTTACATGCTTATTTATATGTCGCTCAACTCATACATATTAGCGTACATATGGCGCGTCCCAACGATTTCCACGAACGGCAGGAAACTGCAAGGTCAGCGGCTCGTAAGCAAATGCCAAAGATCAGGTTATGCGTACGCAAGCTCTTCTATGAGTACGTTAGCACAATCCTCTGCTTTTCCTACAGCGCACGATTTGGGCGTCCCTGCCTGCGCTATACTCCCCTGAAGAAGTGTTCCTGATTCGATAGGAGACTACATGTCCAAAGCACTCGACCCCAAAGACACCTGTGTCCTCGTTACCGGTGGCGCCGGCTTTATCGGCTCGCACACCGTCGTTCAGCTGCTCGAGGGTGGCTACCAGGTCGTCATCGTCGATGATCTCTCCAACTCCAGCGCCGTCGCCGTCGACCGCGTCAAGACCATCGTGGGCGACGAGGCCGCCAAGAGCCTCACCTTCTACGAAGCCAACGTGCTCGACCGCGATGCGATGAACAAGATCTTCGATACCCATCAGATCGACCGCGTCATCCACTTTGCCGGCTTTAAGGCCGTCGGCGAGTCAGTGAGCAAGCCCGTCGAGTACTACCACAACAACATCGAGAACACCCTGGTGCTCATCGACGTCATGCGCAACCATGGCTGCAAGTCCATCATCTTCTCGAGCTCCTCGACCGTCTACGGCGACCCGGACAACCCGCCCGTCACCGAGGAGGATCCTAAGAAGCCCGCGACCAACCCCTATGGTTGGACCAAGTGGATGATCGAGCAGATCCTTATGGACGTCCACACCGCCGACCCCGAGTGGGACGTCGTGCTGCTCCGTTACTTCAACCCCATCGGCGCTCATCCGTCGGGCCTGATCGGCGAGGACCCCAAGGGCATCCCCAACAACCTGGTGCCCTATGTCGCCCAGGTCGCCGTGGGCAAGCTCGAGGCCGTTCAGGTCTTTGGCAACGACTACCCCACCCCCGACGGCACCGGCGTGCGCGACTACATCCACGTGTGCGATCTGGCCTCTGGTCACGTTGCCGCCCTTAACTGGATGAACGGCAAAACCGGCGTCGAGATCTTTAACCTGGGCACCGGCACCGGCACCTCGGTACTCGAGGTCGTCGCCGCCTTCTCCAAGGCTTGTGGCAAGGAGCTGCCCTACGTGATCCGCGAGCGCCGCGCCGGCGACATCGCTGCCAACTGGTGCGATGCCTCCAAGGCCGAGCGCATGATGGGCTGGAAGGCCCAGTACGACATCGCGGACATGTGCCGCGATAGCTGGAACTGGCAGAGCCACAACCCCAACGGCTTCGCCGACGCCGAGTAGCAAAAAACCTACATACCGCTCTTGCCCCGATCTCACGTTGTGAGGTCGGGGCTTTTTCATGGCATGTAACCATTCGCCGAAAATCGACCAACTTTTTTATCTTGCCTGTACATGTTTAAACAACATGTTTTACAATAGGCGTATCGAATCAGAACATCGGAGGCGGACTGCACACCCATCGGCAGGCCGACCCCACAACAAGAAGGTTGGTGAGCGCATTCATGGAGCGTGCAAGCGGCGTCCTCATGCCCGTCTCATCTCTGCCCGGACCATACGGAATCGGCGGCTTTGGCTGGAATGCCTACGACTTCGTCGATTTTCTCGCCTCGTGCAAACAACATTACTGGCAGATTCTGCCCCTTACGACGACCAGCTATGGCGATTCGCCCTATCAGTCGTTCTCGGCCCGCGCAGGCAACCCCAACTTTATCGACTTTGCCGAGCTTATCGAGGCAGGGTATCTGGAGCAGCGCGATATCGATGGCGTGTATCTGGGATCCGACCCCAGCAATGTCGACTACGGTGCCATCTTTGGTGGCCGCCGTCAGATTCTCGACCGCGCCGCCGAGCGCTTTGCCGCCGACAAGCCGGCCGATTTCGATGACTTTATCCAGGCCAACGAGGACTGGCTCATCCCCTACTGTGAGTTCATGACCGTCAAAGAGGAGTGCGGTCTCAAGGCGTTTTGGGAGTGGCCCGCGGAGCTCCGTACCCGCGGCGAGGCTTCCGCCAAGGTCTGCGCCGACCATCCGGCGCGTATGCTCTACCACCAGATGACGCAGTACTTCTTCAATCGCCAGTGGAGCCGCCTCAAGGCCTATGCCAACGAGCGCGACATTCTCATCATCGGCGACCTGCCCATCTATGTCTCGCGTGACTCCGTCGAGATGTGGGTGACGCCTGAGCTCTTTAAGATCGACGCCGCCGGCAATCCCGTGAGCGTCGCCGGCACGCCGCCCGACCAGTTCTCGGCCACCGGCCAGTACTGGGGCAACCCCATCTACGACTGGGACGCCATGGAGTCCGACGACTTCTCCTGGTGGGAGGGCCGCATTCGCGCCGCCCTCGACATGTACGACGTCATCCGCCTGGATCACTTCCGCGGCTTCGAGGCCTATTGGGAGGTGCCGTTCTCCTCGCCCGATTCGTCCTACGGTTCGTGGACGCAGGGTCCCGGCCTCAAGTTCTTCAAGACGCTCGAGGAAAAGCTCGGCACGCTGCCCATCATCGCCGAGGACCTGGGCTTCCTCACCCCCGGCGTCATCGACATGCGCGACAACTCGGGCTTTCCCGGCATGAAGATCCTGCAGTTTGCCTTTGAGGGCACCAACTCGTACTACCTGCCGCATAACTACATCGCCAACACCGTCGCCTACGTGGGCACCCACGACAACGAGACGGCGCGCGGCCGGTTTGAGGGAACGGCCACCCCGCGTCAGCGCGAGCAGGCAGCCCTGTACACCCATCAGCAGGCCGGCGAGCCTATCACCGACGCACTCAACCGAACCATCGCAGCCAGCGTGAGCGACACGTGCATCTACACCATGCAGGACCTGCTCAACTTGGGCAACGAGGCGCGCATCAACACCCCTGCCACACTGGGCGGCAACTGGACCTGGCGCATGCTCGACGGCGCCATCACCCGCGAGCTCGAGCACAAACTCACCGACTGGACCGAGACCTACTTCCGCATCCCGTCGGAAGCCGAAATCGAGCTTCCTCAATAGGAGCTACCGCGCCCGACCCCTCCCCACCGTGCGGACGCGCTTGCTTTTCCCGCGCGAGGCCACCCCAATCCCCTCGCGCGGGCTTCTTATGAATTGCAGACATGAAACAACCCATCACAGGAGAAAACATGCCCCAAATTAACCTCATGGAACTCGCCGAGCAGTCTTTTGGCACCTCGCTCGAGCAGCTCGACGACCGTCGCATTTACAAGCTGCTGGTCAAACTCGTGCAGGAGCGCTCCGCCGCCCGCCCGCTCAACAACGGCAAGAAAAAGCTCTATTACATTTCCGCCGAATTTTTGATCGGCAAGCTGCTCATCAACAACATGATCGACCTCGGCATCTACGACGAGGTTAAGGACCAGCTCACCGCCGCAGGCCACGACCTCAACAAGATCGAGGAATTCGAGGTCGAGCCGTCACTCGGCAACGGCGGCCTGGGCCGCTTGGCCGCATGCTTCCTGGATTCCATCGCCACGCTGGGCTTGACCGGCGATGGCGTGGGCCTCAACTATCACTACGGTCTGTTCCGTCAGCGCTTTGTCGACAACCAGCAGAAGGCCGTCCCCGACGAGTGGCTCGGTGAGCAGGACATCCTAGTCGACGATGACCGCTCCTACACCGTCGAGTTCGGCGATTTTGCCGTTACTTCCAAGCTCGTCAACATCGATGTGCCCGGTTACGGCCAGCCCACCAAGAACCGCCTGCGCCTGTTCGACCTGGCGAGCGTCGACGACGGCCTGGTCCCCGGCAGCTCCATCGACTTCGACAAGACCGAGATCGCCAAGAACCTCACCTTGTTCCTCTACCCCGACGATTCCGACGAGCAGGGCCGCCTACTTCGCATCTATCAGGAGTACTTCATGGTGAGCAACGCCGCCCAGCTCCTGATCGACGAGGCCGTCGAGCGCGGCAGCAACCTGCACGATCTGGCCGACTATGCCGTGGTCCAAATTAACGACACGCACCCCACCATGGTCATCCCCGAGCTCATTCGCTTGCTCACCACCGAGCATGGCATCGAGTTTGACGAGGCCGTGACCATCGTACGCTCCATGGTCGCCTACACTAACCACACGATTCTTGCCGAGGCGCTCGAGAAGTGGCCGCTCGCCAGCCTGCAGAAGGTCTCCCCTGCCATCGCCGACATTATCGTCAAGCTCGATGAGATCGCGAAGGCCGAGCACGATGACCCGCGCGTCGCCATCATCGACGAACACGATACCGTCCACATGGCCCACATGGACATCCACTTTGGCTTCTCCATCAACGGCGTAGCCGCCCTCCACACCAAGATCCTGGAGGACACCGAGCTTCATCCGTTCTACGAGATCTATCCCGAGAAGTTCTCCAACAAGACCAACGGCATCACCTTCCGCCGCTGGATCCATGGGGCCAACCCCGCGCTCGCCAGCCTGCTCGACGATGTGATCGGCACCGACTGGCGCAGCACCGGCGATCTGAGCAAACTCGCCAAGTTCGCCGACGACAAGGACGTTCTTGAGCGCCTGGCCGCCACCAAGGTCGAGGCCAAGGCCATCATGCGCCAGTTCATGGCGCTCGAGCAGGGCGTGACCATTCCCTCCAACGCCATCATCGACGTCCAGGTCAAGCGCATCCACGAGTACAAGCGCCAGCAGATGCTCGCGCTCTACATCATCTGGAAGTACCTCGATATCAAGAACGGCAACAGACCTAAGCACCCCGTCACCATCATCTTTGGCGGCAAGGCGGCGCCTGCCTACACTATCGCGCAGGACATCATCCATCTGATCTTGACGCTGTCGCAGTGGATTGCAAACGACCCCGACGTAGCTCCCTACCTGCAGGTTGTCATGATCGAGAACTACAACGTCACCGCCGCCGAGCGCGTGATCCCCGCCGCTGATATCTCCGAGCAGATCAGCCTGGCCTCCAAGGAGGCGAGCGGCACATCCAACATGAAGTTCATGCTCAACGGCGCCCTAACCCTGTGCACGCTCGACGGTGCCAACGTGGAGATTGCCGAGCTCGTGGGCGACGAGAACATCTATACCTTTGGCGCCTCTTCCAAACAGGTCGAGCAGCTCTACGCCGACGGCACCTACAACGCCGGTGCGCTCTACCGCAAGCCCGGCATTAAACTGCTGGTGGACTTCATCACCAACCCGGCCTTTATGGCGACCGGCAATGCCGAGCGCCTGCAGCGCCTGCACGATGACATTAAGGGCAAGGACTGGTTTATGGCCCTGCTCGACATTGAGGAGTACATCCAGACCAAGGAGTGCGTGTTGGCCGACTACGAGGACCAGGACGCCTGGATGCGCAAGGCGCTCATCAATATCGCCAACGCCGGCACCTTCTCGTCCGACCGCACCATCTCCCAGTACAACGACGAGATCTGGCACCTGAACTAATTTCGCTTCCCTTACCCATCCTCCTGAGAAACGGAGTCGTGACAACACGGCTCCGTTTTTTGTGCCCGTACGTTACCCTGCGACCCGACTCGACCAAACAATCTCAATCTGTAACAACTACTCAACCAAAACGGTCCCAGCTGTTACAGATCGAGACATACCGGCCCCTCCCCTTGGGTTTATCTCAATCTGTAACATCTAGCAGCTGAAATTCACCTTTGGTGTTACAGATTTAGATGAAATGGTTAGCTCAGCGGAACCGTCTCGATCTGTAACATCTAACGTCCGAAATCAGCCTCACCCGTTACAGATCGAGACAAACGACCGGTCAGACAGCCCCAACACAAAGAAAGGCTCCCCTCTCGCCCAGTGGACGGGAGGGGAGCCTTATATGTGACCGCGGCAAAAGGATGGCAATACCGCAGTCGCCCAAAGGGAGGGCCTGGATGCACCGGGCCTAGATTAGGTTCTTGCCAGAGACCTTATCGAAGAGGTGGGTCGCGTTCTTCTCAAACTTGAACCAGATGGTGTCGCCAGCCTTGAGCGCGCCCTTGGCCTCGAGGTCGACGACGGGGATAATCAGGACAAACTGGCCGTCGGGAGCGGTCACGTGGACATGCTCGGTCGAGCCCATGAGCTCGGTCACCTCGACGGTACCCTGGAGCGCGCCCTCCTCGCCCTTGTCGGCAAGCAGGATCTGCTCGGGACGCACGCCGGCCGTAATCTCCTTCACGTCGCCGCCGTCCCAGTTGAGGGCAAGTTGAGCGCAAGTCTCGGGGGCGAGTGCCACGTTCATATCCTCGGTCTTGACGGTAAAGCCGTTGCCCGAGCGCACCAGCTGGGCATCGAAGAAGTTCATCTGCGGCACGCCGATGAAGCCGGCGACGAAGATGTTCGCGGGATGGTTGAAGACCTCCTGCGGCGTGGCGATCTGCTGGACGACGCCGTCCTTCATGACCACGATACGGTCGCCAAGGGTCATGGCCTCGGTCTGGTCGTGAGTAACATAAATGAACGTGCCCTTGATCTCGTGGCGCAGCTTAATGAGCTCGGCACGCATCTGGTTACGAAGCTTGGCGTCCAGGTTGGACAGCGGCTCGTCCATCAGGAAGACCTTGGGGTCACGCACGATGGCGCGGCCGATAGCGACACGCTGGCGCTGGCCGCCGGAGAGCGCCTTGGGCTTACGGTCGAGGTACTCGGTAATGCCCAGAATCTCGGCAGCAGAGCGAACCTTGCGGTCGATCTCGTCCTTGGGAACCTTCTTGAGCTCGAGCGTAAATGCCATGTTCTCGTACACCGTCATATTGGGGTACAGAGCGTAGCTCTGGAACACCATGGCGATGTCGCGGTCCTTGGGCGCCACGTCGTTGACACGCTTGCCGTCGATGAGCACATCGCCCGAGGTAATGTCCTCCAGGCCGGCGACCATGCGCATCGTCGTGGACTTACCGCAGCCAGAGGGGCCAACGAGGACGACGAACTCCTGGTCGTGAACGGTGAGGTTGAAGTCCTCTACAGCGAGCACACCGTCCTCGGTAACCTTGAGGTTGTGCTTCTTCTCCTCGGTCTTCTTCTTTTTGCCAAAGAAGCCCTTCTTTTTTGACTCGTTGTTGGGATACACCTTCTGAACATGTTTGAGAACGATCTCGGCCATGTCTCTACCTTTCGATATGCGGCGCCGCGCTGAGGGGTGCCGCAGAAACTTGCAAAACAGTTACGGCATCAGCCCTTGACGGCACCTGCCACCACGCCGTCGATGATGTACTTCTGACAGAGGATGTACATGATAACGATGGGGATAACGACCATCATGATGCAGGCCATCATGGGGCCGAGCTCGACGTGGCCGTAGCCGCCGCGGAAGTACTGGATCAAGATAGGAATGGTCTTGTACTTGGTGGAGTCGAGCGTAAGGTAGGGCAGCAGATAGTCGTTCCAGACCCACATGGTCTCGAGGATGCCGACCGAAAGATAGGTGGGCTTCATGATGGGAAGGACAATCTTAAAGAACACCTGGACCGGGTTGCAGCCATCAATCATGGCCGCCTCCTCGATCTCGAGCGGGATGTTCTTTACAAAACCGGCGAACATAAAGACCGCCAGGCCCGCGCCAAAGCCGAGGTAGATAAAGCAGATGTTGAACGGCGTGTTGAAGCCGATGCGGTCCGCCAAATTGGACAGCGTGAACATGAGCATCTGGAACGGCACGACCATCGAGAACACGAACAGGTAATAGAAGAAGTTCGAGATCTTGTTGTTGACACGAACCACGTACCAAGCGCACATGGAGCAGCACACCAAGATCAGCACGACCGACGTGACCGTGATGATGAGCGAGTACATAAATGCCGAGGCAAAGCCCTGCTCGTTAAGGGCGTGCATGTAGTTTGCGAGGCCGTTGAACGTCTCGGGCGTGAGCAGATCGAATGCCGTGGTGGTGCTGATTGCGGTCGCTTTCTTAAAAGAATTAAGCGCAATCATGAACACGGGGTAGATCCACGCGAGCGACAGGATCGTAAAGAAAATCGAGAGCGCGCGGTTGATAACCTTATCGCGTTTCATTACTGCTGCACCTCCTTGGACCTCGTGGCCTTAAGCTGGATCATGGAGATGGCCACGACCAGGATGCAGAAGATAACCGCCTTGGCCTGACCAATGCCCTGCCATGCGATACCGGCACGCGAATAGAACGTGTTGTAGATGTTCAGGGCGAGCATCTCGGTGGAGTGCGCGGGGGCGCCGCCGGTAAGGGCGAGGTTCTGGTCGAACAGCTTAAAGCCGTTGGTGATGGACAGGAACAGGCAGATGGTGATGGTCGGCATCAGGTTAGGGATCTTAACCTTCCAAAACGTCTGCCATGCCGTAGCGCCGTCGACCTTGGCGGCCTCGATGTAGTCGGACGGAATGGACTGCAGACCAGCGATGTAGATGATCATCATGTAGCCGACCTGCTGCCACAGGGTCAGGATGATAAGGCCCCAGAAGCCAGCAGCAGAGTTAAGAGCGATGAGCTGGGCACCCACGTTGGAGAGCAGGCAGTTGATCAGAATCTGCCAAATGTAGCCCAGCACGATGCCGCCGATCAGGTTAGGCATAAAGAAGATCGTACGGAAGATGTTGGTGCCTTTGAGCGCCTTGCGGGTGAGCGCCTGCGCAATGGCCAGGGCGATCACGTTGATGAGCACCGTCGACAGGAAGGCAAACGCCACGGTAAAGAAGAACGACGTGGAGAACTGCGGATCGGACAGCGCGCGCACGTAGTTCTCGATACCGACAAAGTGCGCGTTACTAATGATAATAAACTGGCAGAACGAGAGATAGAAGCCCTGGATAAAGGGGATCACGAACCCGATCATAAACGCCAGGCACGTGGGCAGCATAAAGAGCGGCCACCAGCGCTTGAGTGCTTTGCCCATAAAAGGGTCCTTTCAATATGCAGGGGGCGGGCAAACCAACGTCTGCCCGCCCCCTGTCGCTAATCAGATAGCTTGGGCAGCAACTGCTTACTCGGAAGCGGCCTTCTCGGTCTTCCAGCCATCGACGAAGGCGTTCTTGACGCCGTCCCACTTGCTGTTATCGGCAGCGTAGGCAATCAGAGCCTGCTTGAGGTTCTTCTTCCACTCCTCGGAGGGAATGTAGACGAAGTCCCAAGCGACGGTCTTCTTGCCGTCCTTGGCCATGGCAACGGCCTGCTGCGAGAAGACGTTGGTGGTCTCCTTGGCGCTCTTGAACGGAGCGGTCAGACCCATCTTGTCGGCGATGATGCTGGTCGGGGTGTCAGCGGTGACGCACCAATACATGAAGTCCTCGGTGGCCTTCTGGGCATCCTCGGAAGCCTGGGAACTGACGCACCAGTAGTTCTCGCCGCCGGAGCACAGGCCCTGGTTCTCCTCGCCGTCAACACCGATGTAGATCGGCATCATGCCAATCTGATCGTCGGTCATGCCGGCCTTGACGAGGTCAGAGTAGGCCCAAGAGCCGTTCTGGTAGAAGACGGCCTTGCCGGTTGCGAACTCGTTGGTGGCGTCGTCGCCGGTCTTGGAAGCAAGCTGCGAAGGATCGCAGGTGGAGTCGGTGATGTACAGGTCGAAGATCTGCTTGTAGTTGTCGAGGAACTCACCCTTGATCTCGTCGTCCTCCTGGTTGTGCTCCTTCTCAAACTCGTAGTAGAGCGGCATGTTGGCAAGGTGGGTGGTGTAGCGCCAGCTGGAGGAGTCGTCCATGCCGGCGGAAGTGAAGGCACCCTCGACACCAAGCTCGTCCTTGCGGGCCTGGATGTCGTCGGCACAAGCCTTCAGCTTGTCGAAGGAGTTGATGTCCTCGGCCTTGTAGCCAGCCTTCTCGAGCAGCTGCTTGTTGTAGATGATGCCGAAGCTCTCCTGGACCCAGTCGATGCACACATCCTTGCCGTCGGACTGCAGAGCCAGGGAGTCGTCAATGAGCTCACCGCGGAGCTTGGTATCGGACAGGTCGGCGCAGTAATCCTTCCAGTTCTTAAGACCGGTGGGGCCGTTGACCTGGAACAGGGTCGGAGCGGAGCTCTTGGACATCTCGGACTTAAGCTTCTCCTCGTAGGTGTTGGAAGCGGCGGTCACGATCTTGACCTCGACGCCCTTCTCCTTCTTATAGGCCTTGGCGATCTCCTTCCACTCCTTGTCGACCTCGGGCTTGAATTGGAGGAAGTAGACCTCGGCAGCGTCACCAGAAGCAGAGGAGCCGGAGCCGGCAGAACCACCGCAACCCACGAGGCCCAGACCAAGAACTGCAGCCGCGGAACCAGCAAAGCCCAGGAACTGCCTTCTGCTCATTTCGTTCTTCATTACAATCCACCCTTTCACACCGTGGCGGCACCCTCTGCCGCCGCCTTCGGAGATTGGCTCGGGGACTTTGCCCCTTTTGCTGATTTGAACGATACGCTATTTGGCTAGTTGTTTGAACAAGTATTACTAGAGCGGTAGAAAAACTTCGGTGAACGGTAATTTCAACTTGATACTTGACAAGTTTTGTATAAACAATTATTTGCTATCTAATGCAGAGAAAACGCCCGGTCAAGCCGATGTACCGTCGGTTTGACCGGGCGTTTTCTCTTTGAGGCCATGAGTCTCGTCAGGCTGCGAGCTAGCCGGCTATCGCTTGGAATTGACGCGGTAATGGAAGATCTCGGGGTGTGTGCGAGTGTGCGTCACCTCAAACAAGATGCCATCCGAGGTGTACGACTGACTCTCCATGACGGCAACGCAGTTGTATTTGCCGAGGTCAAGATAGCTGCAGTCCTCATCGTTGGCGAGCTCGACACTCACCGTACGACGGCTCGCCATCACTTTGACACCGCGCTTGTGCTCCAGATAGCCGTAAATAGAATCTGCCGCGATCTCGGGAGTCAGGCCCTTGGCGATCGACGCCAAAAAATAGCCATGGTCCACTTGGCGCGCGTTGCCGTTGAGGCTTCGGACACGCACTACGCGAATCAACTCCTCGCCCACCTTAAAGCCCAGGTGACGAGAGAGTTGCTCGGTGCAAACCAGATGTTCGAAAGACTTAACGTCCGTCGATGCAACGGCATTGTTGCGCTTTGCAAACTCGCCAAACGACTCAACCTCTTCGAGTGCGCCCAACATGTCGGTTTCGCCCTTAAGCCAAATAACGCGCACGCCCTTGCCGTGTATGGGCTGCACAAACATCCCGTCGGCCAGCATGCTCAAAGCGCGGCGGACGGTATTGCGCGTGCAGCCAAATTCCGCGGTCAGCTCGGCTTCGGTTGGCAGCATCTCCTGAAACGCATAGGTCCCATTAATGATGCGCGAGCGTATTTCTCGGTAGATTCCTTCGTATATCGCTTTTGGCATTGTTTCACCTCTACATTATTCATTTCCGGCTAGGCACGATAGCATTTCTTAAAGTTGTTTAAACCGAATATCGGTGAAGCGACAGGATTTAGCCGTTGACGGTTTCTGTCATGCCCAAATCGGTTTCGCTCAAAACTGCCGGTACGACACTCGTCTGGTCCTCTACAATGAATCCATTGTTTAAACGTTTCCCCACGCGCAACGCGCCTCGATATTCGGAAGGCAGAACATGCTGCAAAAAATCCAACGCTTTGGCGGGGCAATGTTCGCGCCCGCCATGCTGTTTTCTATATCAGGCCTCATGGTCGGCGTCTCCGCTCTCGCAACGACTGCGGACATCGTCGGCGATCTCGCCGTATACGGAACCCCTTGGTACGTTTTCTGGGCTATCATCCAGCGCGGCTCGTGGACGGTCTTTAAACGCCTCCCGCTCCTTTTTGCCGTAGCGCTGCCCATCGGTCTTGCCCAAAAACAACCGGCTCGTTGCTGCCTCGAGGCTCTCGTCGCCTATTTTGCCTACTGCTTCTTTTTGAGCGAGATCATTAAGCTGAGCGGAGACAACCTTGGACTTGAGTACCCGTCATCTTTGACCTCCGCCAGCGGTATCACCGTCATCGACGGCATCAAGACGCTCGACACCGGCATTATCGGCCCGCTGGCGGTATCGGCAACCGTCGTTGCCATCCATGACCGCTTCTACGATGCCAAGGTTCCCGATTGGCTCGGCACCTTCTCGGGCTCCTCGCTGGTCTACCTCATCAGCTTTTTTGCCGTGTTTGCCCTTGCTGCTATCTCGGCCGCCATCGTGCCCTACGTATACGATGTAACCGATACGCTGCGTCACGCGCTTGCAGGCGTCGGTCCCTTTGGCGTGGGCATCTTTGTCTTTTTAGAACGAGCACTCGAGCCCTTTGGCCTGCACCACCTGCTCTACATGCCGATCTACTACGACAACCTGGTCATTAACGACGGCATCTACGCCACGTGGAGCAGTTTGCTCCCCATCCTCTCCCATAGCACGCGCCCCCTTAATGAGCTTGCGCCGTGGGCCGGTTTTACCGCCACCGGCTGGGTCAAGCTCTTTGGCCTTCCTGCCATCGCAGCTGCGTTCTACTCCACCGCAAAACCCGAGCGCCGCGCCGGCCTCAGGGTCATCCTTGCTCCCGCCATCATCGCTTCGGTGGTTTGCGGCGTTACCGAGCCACTCGAGTTTCTCTTTATGTTCACCCACCCCGGGCTCTTTTTGCTCTACGCCGTCTTATCGTCTTGCCTTGCCACAGCCATGAATCTCTTTGGCATCGTCGGCATCTTCTCGGGCGGCCTCATGGAGATGGCAGCCTTCAACTTTATTCCGCTCATGCGCACGCATGCCGGTGCCTATCTTTTGGCGCTCGGTATCGGCCTTGCCTTTAGCCTCATCTTTTTTGTTAGTTTTCGAGCACTCATCTTGGTCTATGACCTTAAGACTCCGGGCCGCGAGGATCATGTCGTCAATCGCGCGGCAATCGATTGTTTAACGGGAAGCGACTTTGCCAAAGAGCAATCTCCCAATGACGAGGTCAATAGTCGATCCGATCAAGATCACGTCCTCGCTGAGCGGGTAATTCAGCTTTTAGGTGGCGTTGGCAATATCGTGGGCGCAACCAACTGCGCCACGCGCCTGCGCGTCGAGGTCGCAGACCCTTCCATCGTTGCAGATAACGCGTCGTTTGTCGCAGTGGGCGCCAAGGGCCTCATCATTACGGGCAAGACCGCCCAGGTGATTATCGGCATCTCCGTTCCCCGCGTTAAAGAGCATTTTGACCAGATCATGGGCCTCGAGCCGGAATTTGTGCCCACCACCTCGGCCTCCCCTGCCGCCAGCGCGGCCCATAAGCGCGGCAATATTTGCTTCTTCGATATCGACGGAACGCTCGCCTGGCAAGACCCCAGGCTCGCCCAAGACCTTCCCGAAGACGAGCGGGACCTCTCCCCCTATCCCAACGAGGCGGTTTCGCAGGCAATCCGCGAGTTTGTCGCCAACGGCAACATGGCCTTTATCTGCACGGGACGTACCCTGAGCTGCATCCACCCCAAACTTCTTGAGCTGCCCTGGACCGGCATCGTCTGTCTTGCGGGCGGTTACGCCGAGATCAACGGACACACAATTCGCGATCTGTCGATGACGCCCAGTATGCTGCAGCGTCTTGCCCCCTACCTTGAGCAATCGGGCGAGGTCATCCGCTTTGAGGGCCTCAACGGCGTCGTGCGCATGAGTGCCGATGCGCCCGATGCTCCCGGATACGCGCGCACCCTGGGCGACGCAGTCACGCAGCTGCAACATTACAGTGTCTACAAGATCTTGATGTCTACATCGCTCGCCAACCACATCGCTCAAGATAAGGCACTTGAGCCGCTGCTGTGCTTTAACGAGCTCGAACTCGAGGTAACCGAAATCTCGCCCCGCGAATGCACGAAGCGCGGGGGCATCCAGTCTGTACTCGACGCCCTCGATCCCCACCACGGAACCGTATACGGCATCGGCGACGCCAGCAATGACGTCTCGCTGATGAACGCCGTCGATGTCGGTATCGCCATGGGCAATGCACCGGACTATCTCAAGGATAAGGCCGATTACGTGACCGACACCGTCGATCACGACGGTGTCGTTGCGGCGCTCGAGCATTTTAGGCTGATTTAGGCGCGCTCCATCAAACGCACGCCCGTTGTCCTAAATCGCCAAAACTGCCGCGCCAAACGCCCTGATGTGGCAATATGTTGTCTGCATATTGCATCAACGCAACCTCAGAAAGAATGCGAGAACCCGTGTCCAGTCCGTTTACCAGCTTTTTAGCCCAGCACTTTGACCAGATTAACGCCTATCTGGCCACGTTCTTTGACGGACAGGCGACCTCTGCCGATATCGAGCGCTACCTGTACGCGCCGCTCTCGGCTTTTACGGCCAACGCCGGCAAGCGCCACCGCCCGCTTATCTGCATGCTCGCCGCAACCGCAGTGGGCGGTAGCTTTGAGAGCGCCCGCAGCGCCGCGGCAGCCATCGAGCATTTCCAGTCGGGCGCGCTGATCCACGACGACATCGCCGACAACGGACAGCTTCGTCGAGGCAAGCCCTGCATGCACCTTACCGAGGGCACGGGCCTTGCCATCAATTGTGGCGACCTGGCGCTCACCATGGTCACCAAGACGGTTCTCGACGACCCCACGCTGG
>CAUBTS010000024.1 GCA_958438955.1 uncultured Collinsella sp. | reverse complement strand
GTCGGCGGGGCCATTGTGGCTCTTGACAGCGGATTGGGTCATATGAGCGAAAACGACCCAGAGCGAGCAAGGTGACGTGAAAGAGGAGGGCATTGACCTTCTGGTCATGCCCGACAATTGAACGTCAGATTGCCGCTCTGGGTCGTTTGCAGCGTCGACTAGTTACGCGGTTTGGTAAAACCGCGTAACCCTAGAGCTGACGTAAGCCCTCTTCCAGGCCGGTCTTGCTGTCGGTCTTCTCGTCGCGCATCTTGATGACGCGGGCGGGGACACCGGCCACGACGGCGCCGGCGGGGACGTCCTCGACGCACACGGCGCCGGCGGCAACGACAGCGCCCTTGCCCACGCGCACGCCTTCCAGGACCACGGCGTTTGCGCCGATCATGACATCGTCCTCGATGATGACGGGCGTGGCGCTGGCGGGCTCCACAACGCCTGCCAGCACGGTGCCGGCGCCGATGTGGCAGTTCTTGCCCACGGTGGCGCGACCGCCCAGCACGGCGCCCATATCGATCATGGAACCCTCGCCGATAACGGAGCCGATGTTGATGATGGCGCCCATCATGATGACGGCACGGTCGCCGATCTCGACGCGGTCGCGGATGATCGCGCCCGGCTCGATGCGGGCGTTGATGCCCTTAAGGTCGAGCATAGGCACGGCGGAGTTGCGGCAATCGTTTTCAACGTCGTAGTAATCGATGGAATCGGCATTGGCATCGAGGATGGCCTTAAGCTCATCCCAGTCGCCAAAGACGGTCTTGCCACGACGACCGCCGTAGACATGTGCGTTGCCCCAGGCAACCTTCATGCCCGGCTTCTCGCGCACGTACAGCTTGACGGGCGTCTTTTTGGGCGCGGTGGCGATGTAGTTGATAATCTCTTGTGCATCCATCTCGGCTGCGTTGCTCATTTGCTATCTCTCCTTTGGGTGGATTCGGTTGATACCCGGTTAGGCAAACATGACCTTGTCAAACGTATAGAAGCCGGGTTCGCGGGTGACGAGCTTCTGCGCGGCTGCCAAGGCGCCGTTGACAAAGATCTGACGGCTCGTGGCGCGGTGGGTGAGCGTGACCTCCTCGTCGTGGCCAAAGAAACTAACCTCGTGCACGCCGGCGACGGTGCCGCCGCGCAGCGAGTGCATTCCGATCTCCTTGGGGCCACGCGCGCCGCACATGCCCTCGCGGCCATAGACGGGGTGGTAGCCTGCCTCGGGTTCAGCTTCGACGACGGCGTCGAGCAGTAGCTTGGCGGTGCCGCTCGGGGCGTCGACCTTTTGGTTGTGGTGCGTCTCGACGATCTCGCAGTCAAAGCCGGGCAGCTCGCGTGTGGCCTGGGCCACTAGATGACGCAGGGCTGCGATGCCGATGGAGTAATTGCCCGAGTGCATAACGCGGGTGTTCTGGCCCAGCTCACGCAGGCGGTCCATCTGCTCAGGTGAATAGCCCGTGGTGCCGGAAACGAGTGCGGCGCCCGTGCGCTCGACATAGGCGACGACGGCATCGAAGGTCACGACGTTCGAGAAGTCGATAATCACATCGGCAGCCGGTGCGTTCTCGAGCTCGCTCAAATCGAAGCCAATCTGGGCGACGATATAAAAAACGGGCTGCCCGGCGGCGTCGACAATGCCTTCGGCGGTAGTGCGGATGAGCGAGCCCATGCGGCCCGTTCCCATAATGACGCTCTTAATCAAGCAGACCAGCTCCCTTCAGGGCATCGGTAAGTGCGGAGCGCGTGTCGTCTGCCATGGGGCACAGCGGCATGCGGTAGTTTGCCTCGATCATACCCATCTGAGCGAGCGCCTCTTTGACGGGGATGGGGTTGACCTCACTAAAGAGGGCATTGATGAGCGGCTGACCGGCAATCTGGATATCGCGGGCACGCGCCACGTCGCCGTCCAGATAGGCGCGGCACATGTCGTGC
Organism: uncultured Collinsella sp.; assembly: GCA_958438955.1. Lineage (GTDB taxonomy): Bacteria > Actinomycetota > Coriobacteriia > Coriobacteriales > Coriobacteriaceae > Collinsella. Next base: position 18,844 of record CAUBTS010000024.1, on the reverse strand, counting down.
ACGAGCTGCGGCTGAACATCGGCCCACACGCTGATGGTGCCCGAGGCGCCCAGGCTCATGAGCGGCACGGTAAGCGCGTCCTCGCCCGAGTACATGCGGAAGTCGTCTGACAGCAGGTGGGCGATCTTGGCCGCGTAGGCGACGTTGCCCGAGGCCTCCTTAATACCCATGATGTTGGGGTGCGCGGCCAGGCGCTCTACGTTGCGCTCGCTGATGCCGCAGCCGCAGCGGCCGGGGATGTTGTACAGGATGCAGGGGATGTCCACGGCATCGGCGACGGTCTTAAAGTGCTGATAGATACCCTCTTCATTGGACTTGTTGTAGTAGGGGGTGATGAGCAGCAGGCCGTCGGCTCCCAAGCCCTGGTAAGTAAGCGACTTGGTGAGCATGGTCTGCGTGGAGTTGGAGCCCGAGCCGGCGATGACGGGGACGCGTCCTGCAACTTGCTTGACCACCGCGGCGACAACGGAGTTGTCCTCGTCATCGGTCATCGTGGCACTCTCACCGGTGGTGCCCAGGGTGAGGATGGCATCGGTGCCATTTTGCAAGTGGAAATCGATAAGGCGCCCAAGCGCGTCAAAGTCGACACTGCCGTCCTTTTTAAACGGCGTAACCAGGGCGACGATCGAGCCCTCGAGGTTGCGGATATCCATGTTCTTCTCCTTCGCCTCCGCGATCTGGATGCGTTTGTTCCATTGAGCTGCGACTGCCAGGCGCTCGTCTTGGGCGCGACGGCGGGCACTTTCGGCGCGCGACTTGGCCAGCAGCTCTCGGCCGCACGGCAGCACGTCGAGCGTGGCAAAGTAATCGACCGGGCGCTCGGCGCGGCGGATGAGGTCGGCCGCGCCATCGGGGCGCAGCAGGACCTCGGCGGAGCGCAGCCGTCCGTTGTAGTTGTAGCCCATGGAGTAGCCATGCGCACCGGTATCGTGGATTACAAGCAGGTCACCCATGTCGATATGCGGCAGCTTGCGATCGATAGCGAACTTGTCGTTGTTCTCGCATAGGTTGCCCGTGATGTCATAGGTGTTCGTGACGGGCGCCGTGGCCTTGTCGGCGCCGCCCGGCTGACCCATCACCGTAATGTGGTGGTAGGCGCCATACATGGCAGGGCGAATCAAATCGACGGCGCTTGCATCGACACCGATATAGTCCTTGTAGATCTGCTTCTCGTGGATAGCCTTGGTGACCAGACAGCCGTAGGGGCCCATCATAAAGCGGCCCATCTCGGTGCAGATGGCCACATCGCCCATGCCGGCAGGAACCAGGATCTCGTCGTATGCCGCGTGCACCCCCTCGCCGATGGCGTGAATGTCGTTGGCCTGCTGCTCGGGCAGATAGGGGATGCCGACGCCGCCGGACAGATTGATGAAGGCGACATGTGCGCCGGTCTCGCGCTCCAAGCGCACGGCAAGCTCAAAGAGGATGCGCGCGAGTTTGGGGTAGTAGTCGTTGGTGACGGTGTTGCTGGCAAGGAATGCGTGGATGCCAAAGTTCTCGGCGCCCTTGGCCTTGAGCATACGAAAGGCCTCGAAGAGCTGCTCGGTGGTCATGCCGTACTTGGAGTCGCCCGGGTTGTCCATGATGCCGTTGGAGAGCTGGAACAGGCCGCCTGGATTAAAGCGGCAGCTGACCGTTTTGGGGATGGGCCCCGCAACACGCTCAAAGAACTCTATGTGGCTGATGTCGTCAAAGTTGACGATGGCACCCAACTTGTCGGCGAGCTCAAAGTCGGCCGTCGGCGTGTCGTTGGACGAGAACATGATGTCGTGTCCCGTGATACCCAGCGAGCGGGCGATCATGAGCTCGGTATAGCTCGAGCAATCGCAGCCGCAGCCGTATTCGTTGAGAATGGAGATGAGCGCCGGGTTGGGATTGGCCTTGACGGCAAAGTATTCCTTAAAGCCCGGGTTCCATGCAAAGGCGTCGCGTACTTCTTGCATGTTGCGGCGGATGCCCGCCTCGTCGTATAGATGAAACGGCGTGGGGAACTGCTCGACGATATGCTCGAGTGTCTCCTTGTCCACAAACGGCTGCTTGGCCGCATATGCCTCGTTGGGGGTCAATGCCATGTCCCGTAAACCTCGCTATCCAGACGGCGCCATCTGCGCATCGAATCCGCATAGCGTGGACCCAATGTCCGGATAGCGCTCCCGCATTGCTGCAGACAGTCCTGTGGGTATTTCCCGCAGGCCCACCAGGTTGTTCGTGCCCGAAAAGCCCAGTTCGGCGGGTTTCGCCTCCCCGCGGGGTCAAAGCCTGCCGGCTCGCCCGCGGCTCTTCGTGCCCGCGCCTCTATCAAGTGGTAAAGACCCTACCACGTTGCACTTTACCAAACAAGAGTATTCGTATATAACGTTTAAAAAATGCAGCAATATGCTGGAAACATGTGTGCCACAATCCTGTATCACAATATTGTGTGAATGGATATGCCCCATGAAAGGATCCTTTATGACCGAGCTCCAAGAACTTCGTCGCTATCGTCGCGACCTGCATCGCATTCCGGAGCTCGATTTCGATCTTCCTCAAACCATAGCCTATATCGAGGGCGTGCTCGCTTCGCTTGCCTGTGAAGTGACCCATCCCTGCCCCAGCTGTGTTTGTGCTTTCTTCGACGCTGGCACGGGCGCCGCGCATGCCACGGCGATTCGCGCCGATATGGACGCACTGCCCATCGCGGAGGCGACGGGTGCGGCCTTTTCCTCGAAGCATCCCGGAAAGATGCACGCTTGCGGACACGATGGACACATGGCCATGGCCCTTGCGGCGGCAACCTTTGTCGATCGCACGATTCGTGAGCAGCCAGGTGCCATCAAGCGCAACGTGCTCTTTGTGTTCCAGCCTGCCGAGGAGACGACTGGTGGTGCCAAGACAGTTTGCGAGAGCGGTGTGTTCGAGCGCTACGGGGTCGACCGCATTTTTGGCTTTCACGTGTGGCCCGATCTGACTGCGAACACATTGGCGAGCTGTTCCGGCCCGCTGCTGGCGCGCTCGAGTGAGACACACATTCATATTCACGGGACGAGCATCCATATCGCTAAGACCTATGGCGTTCCGGTCGAGGAATCGCACGATGCGGCGCTGGCGGCTGCCAAGTTCTTGGTTGCCGAGCGCGAACTGATGGACGAGCTGGGCACCGACGAACCCTGTATCGGCAAGTTTGGCCTGCTGCAGGCTGGCACCGTTTGCAACGCGGTGGCGGGGGAGGCCCATGTGGCCGGAAGCCTGCGTGTGTTTACGAACGACATGTTCGACCGGGCGCGCGAAGGCGTGCGCCGCGTGCTTGATGAGGCATGCGCCGCAACGGGCTGCACATATGACCTCGATTTTGCCGAGGGCTATCCGCCGGTCGACAACGACCCCGAGCTGTTTGCCAACATCACGCCTGCCTTGCCCGGGCTGCAGCTCGTGGAGGAACCGCTGCTGATTGCCGAGGATTTCGCGTTCTATCAACGCCATCTGCCGGGCGTGTTTTTCCTGCTGGGCACGGGTATGCCAGAGGACCAAGACAACCCGAGTGATTCGGATGGCTGTCCCGCCTATGCCACAAGCGCTCTGCATACCGATAGCATGCTCTTCGACGAGGAAATCCTTCTCAAAGGCCTCGATGTCTACAAACGATTGCTTTTGCTTGACTAAGGCGCAAAGGACTATTTGTTCTAGAAAACACGAACAAACGTACGATATAATAGAGATGTAAGTCTATAGAAACGTTTGACGTTACTAACGTAAGGCGATACTATGATTGCATCGTATAAAGATGAGGATACCGAACGCTTTGCCATGGGTGTGCGGGTCAGGAGGTTCGTGCCCTTTGAGCGTGTTGCGTTGAGGAAGATTCGCCAACTGCAGGTTTGTGCTTCGCTTGATGATCTTCGCGTTCCACCGGGCAACCGCCTGGAAGCTTTGAAGGGCGATCGTGCCGGTCAATATAGCATCCGTGTTAACGAGCGCTATCGGGTCTGTTTTGAGTGGAGACAGGAGATGGCTTGGAATGTCGAAATCGTCGATTATCACAAGTGATGAGACTTCGGCCGATTTGCTGTCGCCGGTGACTCCTGGTGAGCTTCTCAAAGAGGAGTTTCTTGTTCCCATGGGCATTTCTCAATATCGCCTTGCGAAAGAGACTGGGATTCCGGCTCAGCGTATCGGGCAGATTGTCTTGGGAAAACGTCGCGTGACGGCCGACACCGACCTCCGTCTTTGCCGTTATTTTGGCCTGACGGATGGTTATTGGCTGCGCGCTCAGGTGGCGTTTGACCTTGAGGCCGAGAAAAGGCGGATCGAACCGGAACTCGACAAGATCGTTCCTGTTCAGCAGGCTATCGCACTGTAGTGCTCAAAGATGATGGGGGTGGCGCGGCGATGAGGCGACGCCGACAGTCTGCCGTATATAGTCCGGGTGGATGCGGGTGCGGTTTGCTGCTGCTTCCGGTTATTGCTGTGAGCATTGGCGTGATGTTTGCGCTTGCCGGGCTTGCCGCGGCGGCGCTCGTGCTGTTTATCACTGCCATCGGCGTGACGATTTGGCTCTGCCGCAATCGCGAGCAACGCCGTGCCGACGGTAAAACCAATGTCGGCTGGGTCGTCTTTCTGATCATTGCGTACCTGCTGAGTGCCAGCTACCTTGTTTTCTTTGTCCTGTTGATGATCAGTGCCTTTACCGGGGAATCCGTCACGGTGGGTTGATGCACTGCCAGCAGACGGTCGCGCAAAGTGCGTTTGCTCAGCGTTTGGATAACTGCATTGGCCGTTTACCGCAACCTTAGCTCTCGGCTAATGAATTCAAGTTCAATCCTTCCTACGATGTGCTGTGTGCCGGCACGGTAGCCGGATCGTAGGAAGGATGAATAATGGCAAAAGAGGGAAAGAAGCCGATCGGCAAGATTGCCCTAGGCATCATCGTGGTGCTGGTTATTGTCGGTGTCGTGGGCTCTATGGGTGGCAATTCAACCGATTCGCCTGCGAGCGATTCGGCAAAACCTGCCGAGGCGACACAGCAGGCTGAGGAGCAAAAAGAACCGCAAGAACCGTATACCATTGCTGACGAGGCTGAAGACACTTCCAATCAGTTTGCCTATAAGATCACGGGCACGCTGACCAATAACACGGACAAGGAAAAGAGCTACATTCAGATTGAGTATGTTCTGTATGATGCCGATGGCAACCAGGTTGGAACGGCTCTTGCAAACACCAATCATCTGAAGGCGGGCGGCTCCTGGAAGTTCGAGGCGCTGGGTACGGTGTCTCCCGACCAGGTTGCTAGCTGGGAGCGTTCGGACGTAAGCGGTTTCTAGCATGTTGCATGCACAGGGGGAGGTGAAGTCGTATGCCCGATAAAAAACTGACCGAGGAGTTGCTCAATGAGCTTCTCGATGCGCCGAACATCGATGACTATATCAGGGAGCACGACTTTGCCGCCCCGTCGCTTTCGGACTACCTGAAGCGGCTGCTGCAGGAAAAGGGCTTGGAGCGCTCGCGCGTGGTTCGCATGGCCGATCTCAATGAGACCTTTGGCTATCAGATCTTTACCGGTGCGCGTCATCTGAGTCGCAATAAGGTGCTGCAGATTGCCTTTGCGATGGCGCTGACGCTCAAAGAGACCAACCGTGCGCTGACGGCTGCCGGGGTAAGCGTCCTTAACTGCAAGGACCGCCGCGATGCGATTATCATTTTTTGCATCGATCGCGGGTGCAGCCTCCAAAAGGTCAACGAGGAGCTGTATCGCTTTGGCGAGGAGACGGTGAGTTAGCGGCTGATATCTGAGCCGGCGGAGCTGCCGAACAACGATGCAAACGAACGGGGCGTGGATGCCATGGGGTGTCTGCGCCCTGCGCTATGATGGAGGCTATGGATACTCAGATCCCAACATATTCCGATGACGAGCTGACCGCAGCGCTTGCCGAGCACCTGGCGTCGCTCGATCGCGACGACAGCTATCGCGTGGAGCGTGTACTTAAGCGCTCGTCCGTTGAAACAACCGAGCTCGTGTACTTTGAAGGAACCGGCGGTGGTTCGCTCGGCCCCTTTGTCCGTAAACGCATCGATGCTTCGGCTCAAATCGGCGGGGCATACGAGCGTCTGTTTGCCGCGCAACGGGCAGGTAGGCGTTTTGAGCACCTGCCCAGAATCGTCGATTGTCGTCGTGTGGGCGACGAGCTCAACGTGGTTATGGAATACATCGAAGGGGAGACACTCGGGGCTCTGGTGGACCGTCTGGGAGCCACCCCCGATTATGCGCGTGAATTGTATCCTGTCCTTTGCGACGCCGTGGGCGAGCTCCATGCCGGTTTTGCAATGGCGGGGGAGACGTCGGCGCCGGTGATCCATCGCGACCTCAAGCCGTCGAATATCATCGTGACAGGTGCCAACTATACGCCTGATGACGGCCTGACATTTTCATCGCTGGTGATTATCGACCTAGGGATCGCGCGCGTATGGCGCGATGGCGCCGATGCCGACACCGTCAAGTTTGGCACACGACCCTATGCGCCGCCCGAGCAGTATGGGTTTGGGCAGACGAGTGTGCGCAGCGACGTCTACGCACTTGGCGCCCTGTTGTTCTTCTGCTTGACGGGAGTCGACCCTAAACCAGGGCTCGACATGCGCGAGCAATGCGAGGCGCGTGGCATTCCCACTCCACTTGCCGATGTCATCTGCATGTCGATGGCGCTCGACCCGGCCAAACGTTTTGCGAGTGCGGAAGCGTTGGGACGGGCGACGCGCGTGGCATACGACCTGATTCACCCCGTGCGGCCTTCTGCGCCTGCGCCTGTCCGTACTCCGGCCTCGGAGACGGTGTTGGCGTCCCAAGGGCTCCAGAACCCCGCAGGGCTTCCTAGGCCTGCCGCCTCCGCTGCATGCGGTCTGCTCTCTCGCGTTCCGGAGTCTCTGGGGCGCATTTGGAATACGCTCGTCTGCTTCTCGCTGCTTGTGTTCTTTGCCGGAAGTCACTTTGCCGTTTTTCACCCCACCGGAGCAAACCAAAGCTACCCGACGTGGCTTCTCATAATCGAGTATTTTTTCTTTGTCGATGGCCTTATGGTGCTTATGCATTTTGCGCTGCTCGATAAGCGCCGTCTCCGTCGGCGATTCGCACTGCTCGACAGCTATCGCGGCAAGAAACTCGCGAAACTCTGGCTCAAGGTATTGGGTGTGCTGCTCCTATGCATGATCGTCATAGTCGCGGTTGTCAATGCGACCGGCGTCGTCGATACCTCCGCTACCTAAAAGAAAAGGGCCCCATTGGGGCCCTTTGCAGTTGCACTTAGATGCGGTTCATCTGAGCGGCGACTTTGTTGTACCAGTCCTGCCACGTGGGCGGGCAGTACTTTTTGGCCGCTGCCGGGGTAAGGGTGGAGCCGTAGTTGGCGCCCAGGTAGGCAACGTGGGCAGAGACGCCCTCGCTCCAGCTACCAAAGCTCCGCCAGCCGCCGCCGCGGGCGCTCCAGCCCCAGGCGTTATAGGAGCCGGCACAATAGAGGCCCTTGCTGCTCTCGATGCAGGCGATGGCGGGAGACCAGCGAGGGTCAACACCGGTGTTCCAGGCTGCCACGGCAAAGTTGTAACCCTGGCCTGCCATGGGGGAGCCGGCGAGGTAGTTGTCGATGCGACTCGTCCACTCGTTGATAAACGAGTCGTAATCGGAGTTGCCGGTATTGGAGTTGTTCACCGTGGTGTCGATAGTGGTGTTGGCGTTATTGGCCTGGCTGTTGGAGTTGTTGCCGCTCACGCCCTCGCCCGAGAGCTTCTCGGCGGCAGCGGCCTTGTCGGCCTCGAGCTTGGCCAGCTCTGCGGCATTCTCCTGCTCGGCCTTTGCCTGGGCTTCGCTGCGAAGCTGCTGGGCCTGTGCCAGTGCGTCCTCGGCGGTTTTCTGCTCGGTCTCGAGTTGGGACTTGGCCTGCTCGAGCTCGGTCTTGTTCTGCTCGAGTTCGGTCTGCATCTTGTTGAGCTCTTCGATCTCATCGACGCTCGAGCTCGTGATCTGGTTGGTGTACTTGCAGGTGGTGATGAACTCGCCCAGGCTCTGCGCGTTGACCAGGAAGCTCACGATGGGGTTGGTGCCCTTCTGGTACTTATACAGATCGCGCATGGCGGAGCTCGCCTTGGCCTGTTGATCGGGAAGTTCGGCTTCGATCTTCTCGATGCTTGCCTCGTTAGTGTCGATTTGCTTCTGCAGATCCTCGAGCTTGGTTCGGGCGTCGTTGTAGGCGCTCGTGGCGTCCTCGATCTTTTTCTGGGCGGCGGAAAGCTGATCCTGCGTTGCCTGCGAGGCGGCATAGGCCGCGACGGGGGAGAGCATCGGCGTGGCCGTCAGCGCGACGGCGAGCGCGGCGCTCGTGATGATACGAGCCGGCTTCGACGCGATGAGCGCTGCGGTGCGATGGTTCGAATGCTGCATCCAGTCCCTCTGCAATCAATCGTAGGTTATAGTTCGAAAGGTATTCTACTACTGCTTTCGACTTCAACTTGAACCTTAAAGGTTCTAAAGGGTCAAGTTGAACTTGAGGTTTTGGCCTTGACCTGCAGTTATAGTGAATTGTTAAGAAACCATAGAGTTCAACTTTAACGTTACGGAACCCTGCGGGCTCGATCATAAGCGCCTGCTTGCCATAGATACGGTGGAGCTTTGGGCGCCGGCGGCTTGGCACGCTAGAATAAATCAGTTGCGCAAAGACCGCCCGTTGTGTGGGCAGTTCATGATAGGAAGTTTCCATGGCATTGCAGTTTACAGAGCGCGAGTTCATCCCCGTGCTGCTCGGTGGCGACATCAACGCCTACTCGGTGGCGCGCGCCTTCTACGAGGAGTACCAGGTCAAGAGTCTGGTCTTTGGCAAGTACCAGACGGGCCCTGCGTACCGCAGCCAGATTATCGACTACACGCCCAACGTGGATATCGACACCATGCCCGTGATGCTCAAAACCGTCAACGGCATTGCCCAAGCGCATGCCGACAAGACGATTGTCCTTGTGGGCTGTGGCGACAACTATGTCGCTCTCGTGGCTCAAGCCAAGGACGCCCATGAGCTGGCGGATAACATCGTCGCTCCCTACGCGCCCTACAGCATGCTCGAGCAGTGCCAGAAGAAGGAGATCTTCTACGAGCTGTGCGAGAAGCATGGCGTGCCCTATCCGCACACGTTTACCTTTACCAAGGCGATGCTCAATGCCCAGGGTGAAGCGCCTGCCGAAGTGCTCGACCAGATCGATTTTCCTTACCCGATGATTCTGAAGCCTTCTGACGGCATCATGTGGTGGCAGCATGAGTTCGAGGGCCAGAAGAAGGCCTATGAGATTGCCGACCGCACCGAGCTGGAACAGGTCATTCGCGATTCGTATGCCAGCGGCTACACCGACGATCTGATCTTGCAGGACCGCGTGCCCGGAAACGACGAGTACATGCGCGTGCTCACCAGCTATTCCGACCGCAACGGCAAGGTCCGCATGATGTGTCTGGGCCATGTGCTGCTCGAGGAGCATCAGCCCCACGGTGTCGGCAACCATGCCTGTATCATTACCGAGCCCAACGACGAGCTCATGGGCGGCGTGCGCAAGCTGCTCGAGGACCTGAACTTTGTGGGCTATTCCAACTTTGACGTTAAGTACGACGAGCGCGACGGCTCGTTTAAGTTCTTCGATTTCAACACGCGCCAGGGCCGCAGCAACTACTACGTTACCAACAGCGGCTTTAACGTTGCCAAGTATGTGGTGGACGAGTATGTGTTCAACCGCCCGTTTGAGCCGGAGTTTGTGACGGCGCAGGACGAGGCCCTGTGGATGGTCGTCCCCATGGGCGTCGTCGACAAGTACGTCAAGGATCCCGAGCTGCGCGCTAAGGTGCATCGTCTGAACAAGGAAGGCAAGGGCGCCGACCCTTCGTTTATGAAGGGCGACTTTGTCTTTAACCGCTGGCTGCGCATGTGGCACACCAAGCTGCGTCACTTTAAGCTGTTCAAGACGTATTACAAGTAGATGAGCGCGGCGCCCGTCCGGTTTACGTCGGGCGGGCGCGGGTATGATACGCGCAATTGTGCGAGCGTCACCAAGGAGGCGGCGATGGAAAAGCTGGGAGTTATCGGCGGCATGGGCGCCGAGGCCACGTCGTATTACTACGACCAGGTGGTGCGTCATACGGCCGCTGCCTGCGATCAGGAGCATATCGACATGGTGGTGCTCTCCAAGTCGACCATGCCCGACCGCACGCTGGCCATTAAGACCGGTGAGCATGCCAAGCTGCTGGCGACCATGAAAGAGTGTGCCCGGGCACTCGAGTCGCTGGGCTGTGCGCACATTGCCATTCCCTGCAACACGTCACACTACTTCTACGACCAGATCCAGTCGTTTACCACAGTGCCGATTATCCATATGCCGCGCGAGTCGGTTCGCTATGCCCTGGCGGGCGCGGTGATGGGGGAGTGCGAGTTCGACCCCAACTTGAGCATGCCGGCCGAGCCGGTGCGCAAGATTGGCATTATGGGTACCGACGGCACCGTGGGCGCGGGCGTCTACGGCCGCGAGTGCGAGGCGGCAGGTGTCGAAGTCGTCTATCCCAGCGAGAAGCGTCAGGCCGACGTGATGTCGCTCATCTACGACGACGTGAAGGCGGGACGCGAGCCCGATATGGATAAGTTCGATCGTGTGATGTGGGAGTTCGCCCGTAGCGGCTGCGATCGCGTCATTCTGGCCTGCACCGAGCTCTCGGTGCTGCAAAAGTACCGGGAGATGCCCGAGATTACCCTTGACGCCATGGACGTCCTGGTGCGCGAATCCATCATCCGCAGCGGCGCCCCCTACCGCCTGTAGCCCTCGACCTGCCAAAAAGGGACAGGTTTATTTTGGTAGGTTTTATCTGGGAAAACACTAAGGCCTCGGCTCGGTTGATGCGAGTCGGGGCCTTTTGCATTTGTCGGTTGCCGGTGGCGATGGATTAGAAGAGGAAGCCGAGGACGATGAGGGCAATGCTGATAATAAGTACGGCAATGTCCAGACCCTTGATGGGGTAGCGCTTGTACGAGTTGGCGCGCGTACGCAGATAGAAGCCGCGCTGTTCTGCCGCCAAGGCCGTGGCATCGGTCTTGCCCACGCTCGAGATGAGCAGTGGCACGCACAGTGGCAGCATGAGCTTAAGCTTCTTGATGGGGTTCTTGGTGTCGTACTCGACGCCGCGTGCGGTCTGCGCCTCCATGATGGCGTTCATCTCCTGGCCAAACACCGGCACAAAGCGCAGTGCCGTGGTAAAGGTGAAGGCGTAGCGATACGGCACGTGCAACACCTCCACGCAGGCGTTGGCAAGGTCGTTGAGCTTGGTCACCATGAGCATCAGAATAAGCGGAAGTGCCACGCCCAGCAGGCGCAGGCAGGCCTTGGAGCCGGTGATGAGACCCGTGTCGGTAACGAAGCCCCACACCACGTTGCCATCGCGCATAAAAGCCAGCTGCAGCACCAGCATGATGAGCGCGAGTGGAATCAGTAGCTTGAGCAGCGCGAGCAGGCGGTCGACGACGCCGGCGTAGGCTCCCAGCGCGAGCGTGAGCGCCAGAAAGCCCAACAATGCCACATAGGTGTCGGACAAGAAGATGCCGATGATGATGGCGGCGGCGAGGCCCAGTTTGATGACGGGGTTCAGGCGGTGTAGCAGCGTGTCGCCCGGCATGTAGTCGATGACGTTAACCACGGCGGACCATCTCCTCGGTAATGCGAACGATATCAGTGACCTCACTCACTTGTGTAAAGGCGGGCGAGACGGTGGATGCCAGACGGCGCGAGAGTTCGATGACCTGGGGCGGCTCAACGTAGGCACGCTGCATGAGCTCGATGTTCGAGAACAGCTCGTGCGTGCGCCCGCGGTCGAGGATGCGACCGTTGGCCATCACCACGATGCGCTCGGCAAAGTCGGAAACGACTTCCATGTCGTGACAGACCATGATGACGGCGCAACCGCGCTCTGCCATGGTGCGCACCGTTTCCATCACGGTCATGCACTCGCGGTAGTCCAGGCCGCTCGTGGGTTCGTCGAGCACCACGATCTTGGGCTCGACCACTACAACGGAGGCGAGCGCCACCATCTGGCGCTGGCCGCGCGAAAGCGAGAACGGTGCCTCGTCGGCGGGCAGACCAAAGCGGTCGATGACCAGCTGGGCGCGACGCAGAGCTTCGGCGCGGTCGATGCCGGCAAGTTCTAGACCAAAGGCGACCTCGTCGAGCACGGTATCTTTGCAGATTTGGCGGTCGGGGTTCTGGAAAAGCGTTGCCACTTCGCGTGCGATGCGGCTCGTGGGAACCGATGCCGTGTCCAAGCCCGTAACGCGTACGCTGCCCGATGCGGGCTTGAGCAAACCCGTGAGCAGTTTGGTGAGCGTGGTTTTGCCGGCTCCGTTTTGGCCGACAATGCCCACGAGCTCGCCGGGGTAGAGCATCAAGTTGAGGTCGTGGACGGCGGCGCCGCCATGGGGGTAGGAAAAATCGACATGGTCAAAGGTGAGCACCGGCTCAGCGTCTTTCGCATGCGGGCGCAGCGACGGCGCGTGCGGGGAGCCTGCGGGCGCCTGGATATCGCTTGTCGCACGGTCGGGGTCGACGATTCCCGTGATCAGGCGTTCTGCCTCATCGACATCCAGACAGGGCGTGCCGCTTACCAGGCCATCGGCCTCGAGACTGTTGAAGATGCGCGTGACGCGCGGGCAGTCGACGCCGATGGCGCGAAGCTCGTCGGTGTGCGCAAAGACCTCGTGCGGCTCACCTTGCAGCGCGATCTGGCCGTGATCGAGCACCAACACACGGTTGCAGTACTCCGAAAGTAAAGCGACCTTTTGCTCAACGACGACGATGGTTATGCCGAGCGCACGGTTTGCCTCGCGCAGTGTCTCGAATACCAAGGTGGAACTGGCGGGGTCGAGTGCTGCGGTTGGCTCATCGAGCACTAAGACGCGCGGACGTATGGCGAGGATGGCGGCGATAGCTACCTTTTGCTTTTGGCCGCCCGAGAGGGTGGCGATCTCGCGGTCGCGCAGATCGCTGATGCCGACGGTTTTAAGCGTCTCGCTCACGCGCTGCTCGATCCGGTCGTGCGGAACGCCAAAGTTCTCGAGGCCAAAGAACATTTCGTCCTCAACGACCGAAGCGACCATCTGCGTGTCGATGTCTTGCAGCACGCTGCCGACGATCTGCGATATGTCGGTAAGCGAGACCTCGCAGGTGTCGTGGCCGTCAACTAACACGGATCCATAAAAGGCGCCGGTGTAGTGGTGAGGCACGGCGCCCGATAGACAGGAGGCAAGTGTGGACTTACCGGCGCCCGAGGGCCCGATGATGCCGATGAAATCTCCCTTGTTCACGCTGAGCGAAACGTGGCTGAGCGCCTGCTCGGTTTGCGTGCCATAGGAGAACGAGACATCGTCGACGTTGATGATCGTTTCCATGGATACCTTTCATAGTCATCGGGGACGTTCTTACATGACCGGTCGTTTAGGAACGTCCCCAAAAGCTCGTTGTTTGGGACAGTCTTTCGCGGTGAAGCACGGAGACGGCTTTACGAGGTGCCCCAGGTTGGCGCGAAAGAGGAACGAAGCGTACTTGGGTACGCGAGCGACGAATGAACGCCAAGTTGGGGTGGCTCGTAAAGCCGAGCGGGTTAGTTGAGCTTCAGGGCCTTCTGGATGGGCAGGTAGAGAGCGCCGACCAGAATGGCGTTAAACACGGCGGTCATGGCGACGACGGGCAGCATGGCAGCGGCGAGCTCGCCCACAACGCCGAGCATGGCCATCTTGATGACCATGAAGATGACGCCTGAGACAAAAGTGGTCACGAATGTTGCGACGATGGCGACGGCGGGCTTTACCTGGCCGCCCTTGGCAGCAGCGTTGACTATGACGGCCATGAGCATAGCGGCGATGCCCTCGGCGGCAAAATCGACAAACGGCGAGGTGGTAGTGATCTGGATCACGGCCGCCGAAATCAGGCCGATGACGAGCGCCTGGCCAATGTTGGGACGAACGACCAGGATGGTGAGGCAGAAGGCTGAGATGATGAACTCGGGGCTGATCATGCCGCCCGAGATGCCGGAGATGGCCTTGCCGACAGTGAAGTTGAGGATGAAGCCGGCGGCAAGCAGGATGGCGAGCAAGACGAGGGCGCGGACGTCGAGTTTGCCGCGGTCGGCGGTCTGGACGGTGCGGGGCTGGGCGGTGGTGGTGTTCTGAGACATGGTGAAAGTCCTTTCGAAATGGGGGAGCGTAAGAGAAAAACGGAGGCGCGTGATGCGAATGCGATCGGGCTCGAGATAGAAAAAAGGCCCCCGGTCGAAACCGGAGGCCTTCCAATCACCTAGAGCGCAAAAACAGGCGTGAGGGACTCACTTTCGACCGATCGTATTCGCATCACGCCACCACCAGTTGTTGAGAGACTTCATCGTGTTCTTCATCTTGGTGGCTCCTTTCGTGATGCCGTGGCGCGGTCGCACCTAGTTGCTGTTGCGCTGCACTATAGCACAGCAAAGTGTTTGCAGGAAATCTTTTTTGAAAAGATTTCAGTGACGTTTCCCGCCGGTCGAAGGGGCGGGCTGAGCGGGCGGGGGGCGACCTGCGCCATCCCGCCCACGCCTTAGGGCTTCAGGGCCCTAGGCCTTCTTGCGACGATAGAGCACGAAGCCACAGACACCGATGATGACGATGGCGCCAACGGCCATGGCGGCCATGTTGTTGCCCTCGGACTTCTCCTCGGTCCCCTCTTCCTCAGCCTCGGGCTCGGCAACGTCCTCATCGGAGAGGGCCTCGTCGGCGTAGGTGATGGACTCGACTAGGCAGTCGTTGTCGGCATCGTAGTCACTCGGGACGAACTCCTCGGAGAAGTCGCCCTCCTTGAGGTAGTCGCGCATCTCCTCGAGCATGGCCTTGCACTTGACGTAGGTGTTCTTGGTCGCTGCCTTGCCGGCCTTGTTGGCCAGAGCGGTGCGGGCCTCGGTGTCCTCGGCGGCCTGCATGGCCTCGTCGACGGTCAGGTTCTGCTCGATGAGCTCCTTCTGCAGGGCGTCGAGATAGGCGCGGACGCCGGTAGCGCAGTGGTCGCGGTTCTCATAGGCGAGCGTGTTGATGTCCATGAGGACGTAGTTGATGGAGTTCTTGGGCTCCTCGTTGTTCACGACGTCTTCCTCTTCACAGTGATCGAAGGAGACATCCTGATCGCTGAAGTAGGGGCTGACCTCGGTGAGCAGTGCGGAATAGAGAGGGATAGCGACGGAGAACTCGGCGTTGGAGAGCATCTCCCACTGGATGGTCGCGATTTCGGGATCCATGCCGTGACGAATCTGGAAGGTGTGGATCTCGGTGTTACGGTTGGAGCCGATGGCATAGGCGCCGTCGGTGTTGGCGTTGAGGCCGGCGACATTCTCGCCGCGAGCGGCGAAGGAACGAATCATCTCAAAGGTGTTCCAGTCGGACTTGCCGGGCTGGAAGAACAGCGGCTGCATCTCGTGGACCAGGGCGCCGGTCGTGGCACGAGCGTCTTCGCGCTCGTCCTTGACGATCTCGTAGTCGGTGCCCTCGGCAAGCGGAGTCATGAAGTAATCACGTCCCTGGACATAGCGCGACCACTGGTGCATACCGGCCTCGCTAATCTCCTCGCCGTAGGTCTTGGCGACGTCGAACTTGCCGTCGGTGTACTCGGCAAAGCCCTTCTCCTTAGGCATGGACTCGATGCCCTCGGAGTGGAGGCAGTTCTCGGTGTCATCGAGGTCGACGTCTTAGGTGAGGTTGCCGATGTTGGGGTTGAGCGAGGCGATATCGTCGGTGAGCCTCATGGCGATCCACTGATGGCCGGAAAGTGCTGCAAACAGCCAGGTCTCGTTGTTGTCGGCGATGATGATCTGGTCATTGGAGCAGACGCCCTGCTCGTCAATCAGGCTGCCGAGGAGCTCGACACCCTCGCGGGCCGTGGCGCTCTCGCCCAGAATGACGCTGGCGTAGTTGTACTCGCCGATGCCGGTCTCCTCGGTGACGGGGTCGGCTTCCTCTGCCTTCTCGTTATAGGAGGTGCTCAGCGTGGCAGAGCAGGAAACGCCCTTCTCGTTGATGCCGGCCTCGGAATATGCGTCGTAACGATCTTCCCATTGCGAGGGGTTGTCGCGAACGAAGGTATAGCGGTAGGTTGCGCCCTTGGACTTGTACTCAAAGCCGGACTCGACCGAGGTGTACTTGCTGCCGTCCTTGTGTGCGGGCTCGATGCCAAAGTGCTTGATGTAGCGCGGGCCGAAGTCCTCGGAACGTCCGTAGTACGTGTTGCCGTCTGCCGTGAGCTGGCTGCCCATGTAGATCTGGGTGCAAGCGAGCGCCGAAGTCGGCATGGCCATAATGGCCGCTGCTCCAAATGCAAGGCCGCAGCCGAGCTTCTTGAGCGTGTTGACAGGATGAGTAAACCTCATGATCCCTCCCAACTGTTGAAACCCCGCGAAACCGTACGGAGTTTCAGCTAATAAATACATCTACTAGCCTAAAGGAAGTGTAAAGAGTATTCATTTAACAACAGCTTTTACTCGATGAGCGTGAAGAAATATACGATGAGCGGATAATAATACTCATTTTGTGGCTTTAGTTAAATAAAGACACCCTGCATTTACTGTAGCTGAATAAAGCGTCAGACAATGCTCAAAAAGAAAACTCTCCCGCTATTTTGGATTTGCATAAACAGCGGGAGAGTCGATAACTGGATGAATATTATACCAATGTGGATTTACTTCTTTCGGCGGTGAATCACATTGATGGCGTAACCGACGAGCATGGCCAAGACGATGACAATAAAGCCAATCAGGGGATTGTCGTTCATGGGGTCCTCCTATTTTCCGAGCGGTGAAAATTCGTCGACGATGAGGTCGAGACATTGCGGCAGCGCGCGAGCGCCAAAGACGCCGGAGTTGCTGGAGATGATCTCTCCATCGAACTGCATACCCAGCGATGGCGTGCAGGTGATCTTGGCTTCCTTGGTCTGGATGATCTTAAACTGCGGACGGCCGAGCACTTTGCCAGCGGGGTCGAGCGCGGCGGTAATTACCGTGGGGAGCAGCTGCATCGTGCGCACGGGCTCAATAACGACGATGTCGACCATGCCGTCGTCCATGCGGCAGTTGGGGAACAGGTTGATGTCGTTTTGGATGACCGAGGTATTGCCTGCCATGCAGCAGATGCCGTCGAGCTCCTCGACAATGCCGTCGTGCTCAATGGTAAAGTGCGCCACCGTGGGGTTGGGCGTGGCGAGCGCGGAGAGGAAGTAGGCGATCTCGCCAATGTCGTTTTTGGTGGGAGCGGCCTTCATCATGATCTCGGCGTCGAAGCCCGAGCCGGCGATGATGATAAAGCCGTGGCGCTTCTCGTTGCCGTTCTCGTCGAGCCAAAAGAGTTCACCCATGTCCACTTTGACCGTGCGGCCGTCGCGGCAAGCCTTGGCGAGTGCCGCCGCCTCGGGGGCATTGCCGATGTTGTTAAAGAACAGGCAGGCCGTGCCGGAGGGGAAGACAAGCGTGGGGACACCGCACCCGCGCATCTGGTCGAGCACGTTGGAGACGGTGCCGTCGCCGCCCGAAACGACCACGCGATCGAACTCGCGAACGTCCGCTACCGCGTCCTCGGGCTCCATGCCATCGCCGATAAAGCGCATCACGACCTCGTCGCCGCCCTGTGCAAGGGCGTGCGTGAATGCGTAGATTTCATCGGAGCTGGGACCCGATGCCGGGTTGTGGATGATAAGGCAGCGCATACTTACGTTCCCGTTCTGTGACTAACCGAGTATAGTTGTAGGGCAATGCCGATATCCTACCCGTGTTTTTCGGGCCTAACCTTATTCGATGGGTTGATATGTACATTTCCACACATCAGGCTCTGGTCGACTTTTGCCAGCGCGCCCGTGAGTTCGACGCGATCGCCGTCGACACCGAGTTTTTGCGCGAGCGCACGTTTCATCCGCGCCTGTGCCTGGTCCAGATTGCCACTCCTGCCGAGAGTGTCGCGGTCGATCCGCTGGTGATCGACGACCTGTCTCCCTTGGCCGAACTCATGGCCGACGAGAGCGTGACCAAGGTCTTCCACGCCTGCTCGCAGGATATGGAAGTTATGCTCCATACCGTGGGCGCGCTGCCGCGACCGATTTTTGACACGCAGGTTGCCGCCGCCTTTTTGGGCGAGCGCCAGCAGATTTCGTATGGCGCGCTCGTCCAGACGTTCTGCGGCGTATCGCTGCCTAAGACTGAGTCGCTGACCGATTGGTCGCGCCGCCCGCTGAGCGATAAGCAGATCGAATACGCGATCGATGACGTCAAGTACTTGATCGTCGCCTATACCGAGATGATGAGCCGCCTGCGCGAGCTGGGCCGCGTGGACTGGGTGCTCGATGAGTTGCGCCCTCTGGCCGACGAGTCGCACTACCGTGCCGATCGCCATGAGGCGTTCCGCAAGGTCAAGCGCATCAACTCGTGTAGCCGCCATCAGCTGGGCATTGCGCGCGAGCTTGCCGCCTGGCGTGAGGACCGCGCTGAGCGGCGCAACATCCCGCGCAAGTGGGTTATGTCCGACGATACGTTGTTGGCCCTGGTTAAGCGCAATCCCGTGCGTGTTGAGGAGTTCCGCAGCATCCGCGGTACCGACCAGCTGGGGGAGCGCGACGTGGACGGCGCGCTCATGGCCATCAAGCGCGGCGCGAGCTGCCCGCACGACCGCCTGCCGCTCATGGTGCGCGGGCATCGCCAAATCTCTCCGGAGCTGGAGAGCGTGACGGATCTCATGTACGCGCTCATCCGCCTGGTTGCCGAGCGCTCGGGCGTGGCGACCTCGGTCATTGCCTCGCGCGATGACCTGGCCGACTA
>CAUBTS010000023.1 GCA_958438955.1 uncultured Collinsella sp. | reverse complement strand
GACGTCGCTGATTTTTACCTTTGCCATAGCGGCCCCTTTGATGCGTTTCAAGTACGAGTCAGATTGTAGCATCGCCCGTTCCCGGGGTGTCAAAACCTACCAATTAGGGGCAGGTTTATTTTGGCAGGTTTTATCTGGGCAAACACCGGAGTCCAGACCAAACCACCGCAAGGGTGGCGCAGCGCACTGCCTCCTTTGCGGCGGTCGCGTTGCCTGGCCCTTCAATTGTCTCGATCTGTAACATCTGGACGACAAAACAAGACCTACCTGTTACAGATTGAGACAGATCGCCGGTGCCGGGCGGAAAATCTCGATCTGTAACAGCAAACCCTCTTTCGGCGCCTCAGATGTTACAGATTGAGACGTTTCGGCGGAGCTTGTTGTCAGACACCCGAACCACCACAAAGGTGCCTGTCCCCTTTGTGGTGGTTTTGCCGCAGCTGGGCTGCTCGCTAAACAGTGGAGTGTCTACAATAGAAGCCGCTTTGAACGTAGATTGAAAGGCTTTGGTATGACTCGCGCTGTTTCTCGTCGTGATTTCCTGGGTTTGATCGCCGGTGCTGCAATGGTTGCGGCGAGCGGTTGCGCTGGCAGTGGCGCTGACAAGGGCTCTGCCGCTGGTTCTGCTGCGGTTGCGGGCGACGATATCAAGGGCGCCAAGCTCACCTTTGTGGGCGACGATGCCTTTGCGCCCTATCGCTATCTGGAGACGCAGTCGGACGGCAAGCAGAAGGTTGTCGGCCTGGACATCGCTATCGCTGACGAGATGGCCTCGCGCTTGGGCTTTTCTTACGACTTTGAGCCGCAGGACTTTGCCGCCACGCTTGCATCGGTGCAGAGCGATGACAAGGCCTTTACCATGGCGATGAGCTCCAACGAAGAGCGCGAGCAGACCTATGACTTCACGCGCGGCTACTATCAGCCGCTTGTGGGCGTTCTCACGCTCGGCGGCGATCCCGTCAAGCGCGTTGAGGACCTCGCCGGCAAGTCTATCGCCTGCACCACCGGTACCGTGCAGAACAAGTTCATCGCCAAGGTCATGCCCGATGCTGATATTCACACGTACGACGGTGGCGACCAGTGCCTGCAAGAGGTGCTCGCCGGGCGCATCGATGCCTACCTGTGTGACGGCGCCGAGGGCCAGTCCATGCGCGATGCGAATGAGGGCCTGGTGCTGGGCCTGCTCGATCGCTCCGAGGCGAGCGATCACGTGGGCGTGTACCGCCTGATGGCCAAGAAGGGTGCCGGATTTGTCGCGGCGCTTGACGAATGCATCGGCGAGATGCTCGAGGACGGCACCATCGATGACTGCATCAAGCAGTATGTGGGCGCCGACTTCATGTGGAACGGCGACTATTCCGCTTCCGGTACGTCGACGGTTGCCGGAAAATAGCGAGCCGGTGAGGCGCGCGCCAAGGGCATGCTGATGAAGTTTGAACTGCTAGAACCATATATACCGATGTTTATGAGCGGCCTGGTCGTGACCTGTCAGGTGACGGCCGCCGCGCTGGCCATAGCACTCGTCCTGGGCTTTCTCATTGCCGTGCTCAAGGTTTTGCCCTGTCGCCCATTGCGTGCGGTGCTCAACTTCTACACCTCTATCTTTCGCGGCGTGCCGCTCATCGTGTTACTTTTTTTGGCGTACTTTGCGACGCCGCAGCTCACGGGCTTCAAAATTTCGATGTTTGCCGCCGGTGCCATTACACTGGGGCTCAACGGCTCAGCGACGGTGTCCGAGACGGTGCGCGGTGGTATCGAGGGCGTTGACCGGGGGCAGTACGATGCCGCTCGGGCCATCGGGCTTCGTTATGTTCCCATGATGCGCAAGATCATCGTTCCGCAGGCGATGCGCTCGATTGCCCCTGCTCTGGTCAACGAAGTGATCACGGTCCTCAAGAGCTCCTCGCTGGTGGCAACCATCGGCCTGATGGATATGATGCGCGCCGCCCAGAGCGTGCAGGCGCTCACCTATCGAGCCTTTGAACCGTTTTTAGTGGTGGCCGTGATCTACTACGTCATTGTTATGGCCCTCACGGCCCTGGGCAATCGGCTCGAACGCCGCCTGCGTCCCTAGGGGAGTGCCAACCACCGCAAAGGTGCCTGTCACCGTTGTGGTGGTAGGGTGTGTGCATCGAGTGGTATCCAGTTTAAGATACCACTTCTGGTATATCAGCTTGCGTTTGTGTGAGTACAATACTCGGACGTTATACGTCTCAGCGCCCGTCGTGCGTGGGCGTTTTGCAGTCACGCGAGCGAAGGGATTTATCCTATGTGCGGAATTGTCGGCTACACCGGCTCTGATATTGCAAAGAACATTCTGGTCACGGGCCTTAAGCGTATGGAATATCGCGGTTATGACTCCTCGGGCGTCGCGCTCGAGGTGGGTGAGGGCGCCGCGGCTCACCTCGACGTCATCCGCCGCGTGGGTAAGGTTGCGGGCCTGGAGAGCGAGCTTTCCAATATCGACAGCGACGCTACCTGCGGTATCGGCCATACCCGCTGGGCCACTCACGGCAAGCCTTCCGTTGTCAACGCCCATCCCCACACCAGCTGCGATGGTCGCATCGCCATCGTCCACAACGGCATCATCGAGAACTTCGCCGAGCTGCGCGAAGAGCTGGAGGGCCGCGGCCATCACTTTAAGAGCGAGACCGATACCGAAGTTTTCGCGCACTTGATCGAAGAGGCCTATGCCGAGACGCGCGACCTGATGGCTTCCGTGCGCGAGGCCTGCACCCACGTGGTGGGCGCCTATGGCCTGGCCGCCGTGTGCGCCGACGAACCTGGCGTGATCGCCGTTGCCCGCAAGGACTCCCCGATTGTGGTCGGCGTGGGCGAGATCGGCTCCTACGTTGCCTCCGATGTGATCGCGCTTATCGATGCCACCCGCGATGTCGTGGTGCTCGAAGATGGTCAGTTTGCCAAGCTCACGCCCGCAGGCGTCGAGTATACCGACGAGGCCGGCAATGTGATTGAGCCCAAAATCACCCATATCGACTGGGACCTGGACATGGCCGAAAAGGGCGGTTATCCCGACTTTATGCTCAAGGAGATTCACGAGCAGCCGCGCGTGGTGCGCGACACGCTGGTGGGCCGCATGACCCCTGCCGGTGAGCTCGATATCGACGAGCTGGGCCTTTCGCTCGAGGAACTCAACGATATCGACCGCGTATATGTGATTGCCTGCGGCACCAGCTACCACGCCGGACTCATCGCCAAGAACCTTATTGAGGGCTGGGCTCGTATTCCTACCGAGGTTGAGGCGGCTAGCGAGTTCCGCTACCGCAACCCCATCATCACGCCGACGACGCTCGTCGTGGCCGTGTCCCAATCGGGCGAGACGGCCGACACCCTTGCCGCCATTCGCGATGCGCGCATCAAGGGCGCCAAGGTCTTTGGCATCACCAACGTGGTGGGCAGCCCGGTGGCGCGCGAAAGCGACGGCGTCATCTACACCAAGGCCAACAAGGAGATTGCAGTCGCCTCGACTAAGAGCTTCATCGGTCAGGTCGTGAGCCTCACGCTTTTGGCCTTGCTGCTGGCGCAGGTCAAGTACCGCTTGACCACCAAGCAGACGCGCATGCTGTTCCGCGAGCTTTCCGATACGGCCGAGCAGATCCAGTGGATCCTGGATACGCAGACCGAGGCCGTGCACGAGGCCGCGCTTGTGTGCAAGGACGCACAGTCCGCGCTGTTCGTGGGTCGCGGCATGGGCGCCGCCATTTCTTATGAGGGCGCGCTTAAGCTCAAGGAGGTCAGCTACCTGCATGCCGAGGCATATGCCGCCGGTGAGATGAAGCACGGCCCCATCGCGCTGATCGATCCGGGTTTCCCTGTCATCGCGGTGGCAACCAAGAGCGCAACATACGATAAGACGGTGTCGAACCTCATGGAGTGCAAGGCTCGCGGCGCCAAGGTCATCGTCGTTGCTACCGAGGGCGATGAGGAAATCAACAAGATTGCCGACTGCATCATTCGCGTGCCGTCCGTCCGTGACGTGTTCAGCCCCATCACGGCGAGCGTTCCGCTGCAGCTGCTCGCCCGCGAGGTGGCCATCCTGCGCGGTTGCGACGTTGACCAACCTCGTAACCTGGCGAAAAGCGTTACTGTCGAGTAATTGTTGTTCCGCCGTTCTGCCGACCAAGGCCCGGCTCCGTTGCGGCGGAGCCGGGCCTTGTTGCATTTGCCCAGATAAAACCTGCCAAAATAAACCTGTCCTCTTTTGGCAGGTTAGCGGAGCTTGCTGGTCTCGAAGTACTTGGGATATTGGTCCAGGACCTCGGTCTGGTTGCGGAACATCATATGCAGGTGCTTGCTGACCAAAAAGCTCGCCTCGATGGGGTCGCGGCCGGCGATGGCGCGGCGGATTTGCTTGTGCTCGTTAACAATCTCCTGATTGTCGAGCCTCTGCGTGGCGGCGCGCAGCCAGCGGAAGCGCTCCAGGTCGGCATTGGTCGCCTCGAGCCACGACCACACGGTGCTGCGGCACGCGATGCTAAAGATCATGCGGTGCATGAGGTTGTCGCTTAAAAAGAATCCGATGCGATCCTCTTCGGCCATGGCCTTTTCCTGCAGCGCGATGGCTCGGTCGAGCTGCTCGATGCCTGCCGAGGTGGCACGGGCGCAGCACTCCACAATCACCTGTTTTTCCAGGTGTTCGCGAATGTAGCAGGCGCTCTCGGCAAAGGTGAGGTTGATGGGCGAGACATAGGTGCCGCTTTGGGGCACGGTGCGCACCAGGCCCTCTTGCGCCAGGCGCACCAGTGCCTCGCGCACAGGGGTGCGCCCCATATCCAGGTCGTCGCAAAGCTGCTTGACGCCTAGCTTTTCGCCCGGCTTGTAGTCCAGGTAGACGATTTTGCGTCGAATGGTGTGGTAGGACTGGTCCTGCAGGCTCGTTTCCTGCTCGCCGACGTGCATCGATTCTTCCATAGTGCCTCACAACCGTTCTATCACACTCATATATCAGCTGTTAATTATGCCGCGAATCAGCTCTCCGCGGTGGGTAATTCGGCTGTTGCCCAAGAACTATTGCGGCATCTTAGTCTTTGTTTGCACAAGGCTGTGCTCAATATTGCCGTATCATAAGCCGTCGCAAACGTGAAATAGAAAGAAAGAATCCCATATGCAACTGACAAATATCGTACGCGAGCGCTGGAAGGGTGTCTTGTTCTGCCTGATCATCGCCATCCCCGCGACGTTGCTCGGCAAACAGATTGAGGTGGTCGGCGGTCCGGTATTTGCCATCCTCCTTGGCATGGTTCTGGCGCTTGTCTTTCCCAAGAATCGCCGCGAACAGCTCGCCGCCGGTGTCACCTATACGTCTAAAAAAGTCTTGCAGTACGCGGTTATCCTGCTTGGCTTTGGCATGAACCTCTCCCAGATTCTGTCCAAGGGCGCCCAGTCGCTGCCGATTATCGTGGCGACGATCTCGACCTCGCTTGTCATCGCCTTCGTGCTCTGCCGCGTTATGAACGTGCCGGGCAAGATTGCGACGCTTGTGGGTGTGGGCTCGTCGATTTGCGGCGGTTCGGCCATCGCTGCGACCGCGCCCGTCATCGATGCCGACGATCGCGAGATTGCCCAAGCCATTTCGGTCATCTTCCTGTTTAACGTTATCGCGGCGCTCGTGTTTCCGACGCTCGGCGGCATGCTCGGGCTGACCAACGAGGGCTTTGGCCTGTTTGCCGGCACCGCCATCAACGACACCTCGTCCGTAACGGCTGCGGCGAGTGCCTGGGACAGCATGCATCCCGGCGCCAATGTGCTCGAGAGCGCCACGGTGGTTAAGCTCACCAGGACGCTGGCCATTATTCCCATTACGTTGGTTCTCGCATGCTGGCAGATGCATCTGGCGCGCAAGGCCGGCGGCGACGCCAAAAGCACGTTCTCGCTTAAACGAGCGTTTCCCATGTTCGTGCTGTTCTTTGTGCTGGCGAGCGTGATCACCACGGTGCTTCAGCTTCCCGCGTCCATTACGGCGCCCATCAAGGAGCTGTCGAAGTTCTTTATTGTGATGGCCATGGCGGCTATTGGCTTTAATACCGATATCGTCGAGCTGGTCAAAAAGGGCGGAAAGCCTATCGCGTTGGGCTTTTGCTGCTGGATTGGCATTGCGTGCATGAGTTTGGGAATGCAGCACGTGCTGGGAATCTGGTAGAGAAGCAGCTTATTTGCGTGTTGCATGCTGGCGAGCGCATTCTCACGGTGGAGCGATAGGAGCTCTTGCGGGTATGGCTTGTCCGCAGGTTGATAGGTCCCGAAGAGCTCTTATCGCCCCGCCAGGATGGCGATGCGGGGCAATTCATATACTCGCAGGACGGCGACTTTTGCCCTATAGTGTTTGGTGAGTAATATCGTTCAATTTTGAAACATTCGGTCGTGCGACCGTCGGCAGTTGCACATCGCCGCGGACAGGGGCAAATCATGGATAGCGATGCCAAGCTGCAGATTCTGATTGAGGCATTGTCCGCAGCCGGAGCATCGGCGCTGGCAATCGACGAGCGCGGTGGCGTTGTGATCTCGACTATGAGTGACGCGGCGCTCGAGCAGGATATCGCTGTTTTTGTTTCCGAGCGTCTCGCTCGCGTGGGCGATGGGGCGCGCCTGGTGATGGGCCACGAGGGCGTGCGGTTGAGCTTGACGGTGCGCCCGACGGCCAAGGAGCGCGGAGCGCTTTGGGTGGTCGTGGCGCATAAGGTGCGCGCCGCTGCGACGCATGCGGGCATCGAGTGGCTCAATGCCGACGAAGTCGAGGCTCGCTACGCGTCGAGCACGTACGGCATCGTCGAAGACGCGGCGGCGGTCGCTGCCCCCGTACGGGAGAGCTATGCGCGTGGGGTGCCCCTTATGCTCGAGGGCGAGCTGGGCGCGGGGCAGGATCAGATTGCAAAACGCCTGTACCTGGATGGACCCTATGCCGATCAGCCCTTTGTGTCCGTTGCGCTCGATGAGCTTACGGATCGCGGCTGGCGCCATCTGCTCAAAAGTTCCGAATCGCCGCTATTCCAAACGGGGCTGACACTTTGCATGGGCGGCTGGCATGCTGTTGGCCCCCAACGTCTGCGCGAGCTCGTGTCCGCAATGATCGACACGGCGCTCGCAACTCGTTGCCATGTGGTGTTGACGGCAAACGATATGCCGGGCGGCGGCGAAAGCGATCAGGCTGCTTTTGTAACCGAGCGTCTGGCCTGTGCAGTGAGTGTGGCGCCGGCGATTGCCGAGCAGGGCGGCGCGTCGGAAAAGGTTGCGCGCTATCTGGGGTATCTGGCAGATATGTTTAAGACGGGTGCCCCCATGTTGTCCGCCGCCGCGGCAGAGACGCTCGATGCGTACCGTTGGCCCCGCAATTACCTGCAGCTGCGTGAAGTCTCTGAACGACTCTATATATTAGTGGGGGCTGGAACGGTGGAGCGTGCCGTGGCGAAAGAGGTGCTTGCCCAGGAGGACGTTATCAAGACCGCGACCTTTGGCGCCCCGGCGCTCGAAAGCGATTTGTACATCTTGCGTCCCCTGGCCGATACCGAGCGCGATGTCGCGCGGTTGGTCCTGCAGCACCTTCACGGCAACAGGACACGTGCGGCAGAGGTGCTCGGTATAAGCCGCACGACGTTATGGCGCCTGCTGAAGGACAACGACCGCTGAGCGAGGCGCCGTGACCGCGTGCGGCGCGTGTGATACAGTCCAAAGAAGCATTGTTTCGATTGTGTTACGGCGTGCGGGGGAGTATGGCGGAGACTTCAAAAACGAACCGAACAAAGCGAAGTGCGGCGCCGGTCAGCCGACGTACGACTTCGCGGACGTGGGGCAAAAGCGCCTCGGGGTTCGACGGCTCGTTCAAGCGCACAAAATATGGCTATCCTTCGGCAAGCGCTCGCTTGGCCATGCAGGCCGAGTCCTCGTTGTGGGGACGAAGGCGCGTGGTGGGCTCAAAGCTCAAGCACGATGGAACGCTTGGCTACATTAGCCGCGGTGCTGCCCGCCGTAGCGGCCTCAATCCTGCAGGCTGGCATCGTTACGTGCCGATCGTGGTCGTTGCTGCGATAGTCGTCATCGCGCTCGCAGCGCTTGGCTATGCCGGCGGCGGCGCGAGCCTGGGCACGATGTTCAAATCGCCCGAGCTCGCGCATGTTGGCACGGAGCTTGTTGAAGGCGCACGAGACCAGACGGGTGTGGCGCCCCAGCGTGGCATGGTCGCAGCTGCTGCCACCATTGCCGATGCGCAAAAGAACGAGGACGAACAAGGCGACGGCGCCAAAACGACTCACACGAACGAAACGACGACAACTCCATCGGCAAGATAAGTTGCGAGTGGGGCAGCAAATTTGGGACGGGGCCTTTCAGCGGGTCCGCCGTTCGGTAGAACGGCGGAACTGTCTACCTGACGTACACCACGTTGTCGCGGCGAGGCTTGGCCTTGGGGAGTGCGTCCTCGGCGTAGCCCAGAATGCAGTTGCCCACACCGCGCAAGCTTCCGTCGGCGGGCAGACCCCACTTGGCCAGCAGTTCCAGTCCCTCGGGTGAGTCAAAGACCTCGTGCGCGCGGTGGATCCAACACGAATCGACGCCCAGCGCATAGGCTGCGTTAAGCAGGTTGCCCATGGCGAGCGAGCCGTCTTCCAGGTGCGTGGGCACGCTGCGGTCGACGAGCACTACCACAACAGTCTTGGCCCCGTAGAAGGGATCGCCATCGCTGCCCATAACTTGGGCGTTGAGCTGCGAGAGACGCTCGACGGTCGCGGGATCGGTAACGGCGACAAACGTGACCGGCTGACGTCCCATGCCGCTCGGCGCGTACTGGCCTGCCTCGATAATGCGTGCGAGCTTTTCTGCCTCGACGGGGCGATCGCTGTAGTTGCGGCAGCTACGGCGATGGATGAGCGCTTCGATGGTCTCCATGGGTTCTCCTAGCGATGACGTTGCAGATGCTCCGTTCTTACCCGTCGTGCCGTAGCCGTAATCGTGCAGAGGGCCCCAAACAGCAATAGCTACCAATCGGAAAAGTCGGCTTGCATAAAACTGCGGCAAGAATGTGAGAAGCTAATGAGATGGTTAAACGTTTTATCCCGTCTACCCTGCGGTTTTTTACCACTTGCCTAAAACATGGGCGCATATCCGTTGATAAAGGTTTTACTAAAGGGGTACCAACGTTTATCAATGCGCTGTGGTGGCGCTGGGCCAGGAGGTAACTATCATGTTCCAGGCTGGAGATGTCGTCGAGACTGACTTCGAAGGATTTCTGAAGCTGCTGCGTTCCAAGACGCGCGCTTTCGTGTCGATCAACGATCACGAGTACTACATCACGCACACCGATGGCTATTGGCGTGTTCAGGATTGCGAGACCCTCAACGATAAGGGCCACTTTACTGATTGCTCCGAGCTGGTCAACACGGTCTGCGAGGTCGTCGAGCTGCCTTGGATCTGCGGCAAGAGCCTGCACGACAGCTTTGCGGGCGCAACGGTCTACGAGGCCGTCGCTGCCTAACGGGCAAATACATCGCTATTCTCGCGTGACCGCCGGCGCCGCCCCCGCGCCGGCGGTCTTTTTCTATCGATATGCAATGTAGAGCCGACCATATATATCGAGCTTATTGACGATTGTCAAAACTCGGACTAATCTAGAAATACAAATTGGTCAAAACTCGGACAATCGAATGGTGGGATAGATGAATAGTGCGGTTACGCTGGTCGATTTCGACCGGATGCTCAACGGACTCGACCATATCTATTCGGAGTTCTCGCGCACCTGCGGTCTTTCGGACTGCGCCTATTGGATGCTCGTCGACACCAGCACGGCGGGCGGTAGTATCGCCGTGAGCCGTCTGACAGGCGAATGGTTCTATAGCAAGCAGACCATTAACTCGGCGATCAAGACGCTTAGGGCGCGAGGGCTTGCGACGTTGGAGTTTGCCGAGGGCAGTCGTAAGAATAAGGTCGTTTGTTTGACCGATGAGGGCCGGCGGTTCGCCGAGCACTATGCGTTGCCGGCGGTTAAAGCCGAGCAGCGTGCTTTTGGCGCGCTCGAGTCTTGGGAACAGCGTGAGATTATGCGCCTGGTCGGCAAGTTCTCCCATGTTCTTAACGAAGAGTGCGAGGCGTTTAAACAGCAGATGGCCGCCGAGAGCCAAGTGGAAAAACAAGAAGAGGGGGAAACGTGCGACTCTTGATGAGGTTTATGAGGCCGTATCGCGGGCTGATTGCGGTGACGCTGTTTGCGGTGCTGATAGATAAC
This sequence comes from uncultured Collinsella sp., assembly GCA_958438955.1. Taxonomy (GTDB): domain Bacteria; phylum Actinomycetota; class Coriobacteriia; order Coriobacteriales; family Coriobacteriaceae; genus Collinsella. Next base: position 10,934 of record CAUBTS010000023.1, on the reverse strand, counting down.
GTCGGTACGCTGTTGGTTCCCACGATGCTGGCGAACATGGTCAACACCGGTATTACCACGGGCGATGTCGACTATATTTTACGCAACGGCCTGTACATGCTTATCGCGACCGGCATGGCTAGCGGCGGCACGGTGCTGGGCTGCTATCTTTCGGCGCGCCTGGCCGCCAACGTGGCCTGCGATATCCGCAATGCCGTGTACGACAAATCGCTCGAGCTCGCTGCCAGCGATTTTGAGCGCTTTGGCACGGGGTCGATGATCACGCGCTCGCTCAACGACATCAACGTGATTCAGCAGGCCATTCTGCAGACGATTCAGTTGGTGCTGCCGGTGCCGTTCTTGGCCGTCGCGGGCATTATTTTTGCTTGGTTCATCGATCCCGCCATGGGAACGCTGCTGGGCGTGGTGGTTGCGATCGTGCTGGTGGCGGCGGTCTTTACGGTGGCTAACGCCGCGCCGATTTTTATGCGCCTTCAGAGCTTTATCGACCGTATGAACGTGGTGCTGCGTGAGAATATCGTGGGCGTTCGCGTCATCCGCGCTTTTAATAAGGAGCGCCACGAGGAGCAGCGCCTGGACGAGGTATTTAGCGATTACGCGGACAATGCCATTAAGGTCAACCACCTGTTTGTGGGGCTCGACAGCTCCAGCTTCTTTTTGATGAACATCGCCGAGGTGGCGGTGCTGTGGGTGGGTGGCAACCGCGTGGGCGCCCATGCGATGCAGATTGCGAGCATCTCCGCGGTGCTCGAGTATGCAATCCTGATCCTGTTCTTTGTGATGATGGCGCAGATGGTGATTCTGACGCTGCCGCGCGCCGCGGCGTGCCTCAACCGTGCGCAGCAGGTGCTCGAAATCGAGCCGAGCATTGTGGACGGCAAGGCTACGCTGGGCGACGGGGCGCCTGAGTCCGCAGACGGCGTCGACGCGGTCGCCGTGTTCGACCATATGTCGTTCCGTTTTGACGATGCCGACGAGGACACCCTGTGCGACCTGAGCTTTGCCTGTCGTCGTGGCCAGACCACGGCGATTGTGGGCTCGACGGGATCGGGCAAATCGACGGTGGCCAAGCTCTTGTTGCGTTTCCACGATGCCTCGAAGGGCGCCATTCGCCTGGACGGCGTTGATCTGCGCGACCTTTCGCAAGATGAGATTCGCGGGCATATCGCCTACGTGCCGCAGAAGGCGTGGCTGTTCTCGGGCACCGTGGCAAGCAATCTGCGCTTTGGCAACGAGGGTGCGACTGAGGCTGACATGCTCCATGCGCTGCAGGTTGCCCAGAGCACCTTTGTGCTCGATCAGCCGCAGGGGCTCGATACCCCGGTGGCGCAGGGCGGCACGAACTTTTCGGGCGGCCAGCGCCAGCGTCTGGCCATCGCCCGTGCGCTCATGAAGCATGCCGATCTATATATCTTCGATGACAGTTTTTCGGCCCTGGACTTTAAGACCGATGCCGCCCTGCGCCATGCGTTGCAAGACGAGACGCGTGACGCTGCGGTGCTCATCATCGCGCAGCGCATCTCGACGATCTTGCACGCCGACCAGATCGTCGTGCTCAAGGACGGCGAGGTTGTGGGCCTGGGCACGCATGGCGAGCTTATGGAAACCTGCGAGGTGTACCGTGCCATCGCGGAATCGCAAATGAAGGGAGGTGAGTAGCATGACCGAGGAGTTCGAGAAACAGGGCGGTGTTGTCGATACTGCCGCTGCGGACGCTGCCGATAAAACGGTCGACCAGGCTGCCGTAGCACCCGAGCTAGATGAGGCCGCCAAGGCTGCAGCCGCGCGCGAGGCTCGCCGCCAGGCGCTGTACGAGGAAAACGAGCGCGCCGAGGATGAGCGCGCTCGAGCCGAGGCGGAGCGCATGCGCGATGTGGACGATGAAGACGAGGACGAGACGCCTCGGGATACCTGGGCGACGGTGCGCCGCCTGTGGAGCGAGGCTGCCGGCGACCATTGGCGCTTCTATATCGTGTTCGCGAGCATTGTGTTCTATGCCATCTTTAACACCGCCGCGCCGGCATATAGCGCCCGCGTGATCGATGAGCTGTGGGGCCACATTCAGGTGGCGTTTGCCAACGACACCACCTTCAACATCACCTGGGAGAATTGCGGCAGGACCATCTTCATCTACTTTATGATCTGGACGGCCGCTGCCTCGTTCTACGCGCTCCAGAGCTTTTTGATGTCGAGCGTGGCCGAACGCCTCAACCTGTGTCTGCGTAACCGCATCGCCCAAAAGCTCAATCGTCTGCCGCTCGCCTATTTTGACGCGCATCGTCCCGGCGAGGTCGTTAGCCGCGCGACCAACGACCTGGACAAGATGTCCGAGAGCATGCAGCGCGGCTTGCTGCAGCTTCTGGTGTCGATCGGCACCGTGGTGGGCGCCGTGAGCGTGATGTTCGTGTTTAGCGTGCCGCTCACGCTCGTCTTTTTGTTCTTTACGGCGTTGTCGCTGCTGGTGACCAAGGTGGTCTCGCGTCGCACGCATGACGTAACCGGCGAGCGCCAGGAGTGGGTGTCCAAGATTACGAGTGCGGTCGAGGAAGGCTACTCGGGCCGTCTGGTGATTCGCGCGTTTAACCGCGAGCGTCAGAGCTCTGCCGAGGTGCACCAGGCCTCGGGCGAGCTGGCGCGCGTGAGTGCCAAGGCCGACTTTATGATCAACGCCGTCGGCCCCGCGGTGCGCTTTATCGGCCGCCTGGCACAGATCGTGATTGCGATCGTGGGCTGCAGCATGCTGGTTGCCGGTCACATGACCGTCGGCGTGTTCCAGGCGTTCTTCCAGTTTATCTACGAGGCATCCGAGCCCATGACGCAGCTGTCGTTTACCTTCAACTCGCTGCAGAGCGCGCTGGCGAGTGCGGAGCGCGTGTTCGACCTGCTCGATGAACCCGAGATGGAGGCGGATCCGCAGCCGGGCGAGGCCGCCAGGCTGCCGGGTCGCGTGGAGGGCCGCGTCGCCTTTGAGCATGTGCGCTTTGGCTACACGCCCGACAAGCCGCTCATGCGCGATGTGTCGTTTACCGCCGAGCCGGGCCAGAAGATCGCCGTGGTGGGAACCACGGGCGCGGGCAAGACCACGCTCATCAACCTGCTCATGCGCTTCTACGAGATTGACGGCGGACGCATTACGCTCGACGGCGTGGATACGAGCCGCATGGATCGTGGCGAGCTGCGGCAGCAGTTTGGCATGGTGCTGCAGGACGCCTGGTTGTTCGATGGCACGATTGCCGAAAACATCGCCTACGGCTGCCCCGAGGCGACGCGCGAGGAGGTCGTGGCCGCCGCACGTGCCGCTCAGGTCGACTTCTTTGTGCGCACTATGCCGCAGGGCTACGACACGCATGTGGCTAACGATGCCGAAAGCATCAGCCAGGGCCAGCGTCAGCTGCTGACCATTGCGCGCGTGCTGCTCAACAACCCGGCGATTCTCATCCTGGACGAGGCGACGTCGAGCGTGGACACGCGCACCGAGCTTGCCATCGGCCGTGCCATGGACGCGCTCATGCATGGGCGCACGAGCTTTGTGATTGCGCATCGCCTGTCGACGATCGTGGATGCCGACCTGATTCTGGTCATGGACCACGGCAACATTATCGAGCAGGGCACGCATAAGGAGCTGCTCGCAGCCGAGGGCGCTTACGCCGACCTCTATCTGAGTCAGTTCGCATAATGTGACAAAGGGACAGTCCCTTTGCCACATCGCAAATAAGGCGCGCCGGGGGTGAATCCTTTGGCGCGCCTTTGCGTTGGCGTCAATGTTGTCGGTGGTCGTTCGCCGCTAGCGTTCGTCCACGAGCTTGGCGACGAGGGCTTTGAGCTCGGCCACCTCTCGCTCGAGTTCCTTGACGCGGCGGGCGTTCTCGGTGATGCCCTGGCGGTTGAGCGCGGACTGCTCGGCGGCATCGTCGGGCATATACTCGCGGTGCTGCTTGGCGTCAAAGCTCTCCTCGAACACGCGGCAGCCGTTGCGCTTGATGATGCGTCCCGGCACGCCCACGACGGTGCAGTTGTCGGGCACGTCCTTAACGACAACCGAGTTGCCGCCGATCTTGACGTTGTTGCCGATGCGAATGTTGCCGAGCACCTTGGCGCCCGTGCCCACGGTGACGTTGTTGCCCAGGGTGGGGTGGCGCTTGCCGGTCTCGTTGCCGGTGCCGCCGAGCGTGACGCCCTGGTAGAGCACGCAGTTGTCGCCCACGATGGTGGTCTCGCCGATGACGACGCCCATGGCGTGGTCGATAAAGAAGTGCTTGCCGATTTGTGCGGCGGGATGAATCTCGACGCCGGTGATGTGGCGGGTGATTTGCGAGAGCACGCGGGCGAGCGAGCGATGACCGTGCTCCCAGAGCCAGTGCTCGGGCACGTGGTTCCACTTGGCGTGCAGGCCAGGATAGGAAAGGAAGATGACCAGACCGCTTTGCGCGGCGGGGTCCTGCGCCTGGACGGTCTTGATGTCCTCGCGAATGGTATTGATAAAGCTCACCGGCCGCCCTCCCTTAGCGCCATGGCAATGCGATTCAATAAAGTATAGCGATTCGCTAGGGATTAGGAAGGACAATCTTGGCGGCTTTGCACGACAGGTGTCAGTTATGCAAACTTGCTGGTAATGGAGTCATGCTTTTGTGGGGTTGCGCACGAGGGGGCGCCGCAACCGTATACTGGTCAACTTGGACGTATCCGCGCCCACAACTGAGAGGTTTTACTTCATGGGTTTCATCAATTTTATCGCCGAGCTGCTTAAGGACCCGCGCACCGCGATCGCCAGCTGGATCGCCGCCGGCCCGCTTATGGCCTACGGCTGCGTGTTCCTGATTATCTTTATCGAGACGGGCGTGGTGTTCTTCCCATTCCTTCCCGGCGATTCGCTACTGTTTGCTTCGGGCTTCTTTGCCCACAACGGTGGCTTTAACATCGTGGCCCTGCTGGCCACCGCATGGGCCGCAGCCATCCTGGGCGATCAGTGCAACTTTATGATCGGTCACTTCTTTGGCAAAAAGATTATCGCTTCGGGCAAGGTCAAGGCCATGACGCCCGAGCGCATTAAAAAGTCCGAGGACTTCTTGGACAAGTGGGGCCACCTGGCCATCTTCCTGGGCCGCTTCTTCCCGTTTATTCGCACCTTTGTGCCCTTTATCGCCGGCATGGGCGGCATGCACTGGCGCAACTTTGTCATCTTTAACGTGCTGGGCGGCATTACCTGGTCGACGGTCTTTACGCTGCTGGGCTACTTCTTTGGCGGCATTCCCTTTGTGCAAGAGCACTTTGAGCTGCTGATTATCGGCATCGTCGCCGTGTCGATCATCCCGACCGTGGTCGGCCTGGTTAAGGCTAAGCTGGGTAAATAGAGCGCCTGGCCCGCGCTTGTTGCGACTCTCCAAATGGGTGTCAACAAGAATAGCGCCCATCAAGCATGGGGGCGATTGGGCTTTATGACAAAAGGCGCCGCTACGAGCAGAAGGAGCTCGCGGCGGCGCCTTTTGTGCGCTAATGGCTATTCGGAGCTATTTGATCTTCTTAACGGTCAATGCGACGGAATCGATTGATTTCGAACTGACCAGGTTTGGATATTCCTCACCGTCGGAATTGGTGCTGTAGACCAACTTGAGCTCGGAGTTGGGCGCAACATTTTGAGAGACAACGACGTAGTTCGCAAGAGCGGAAGAGTCGGTCGGGTCTACATAGGCGCCATCTTCGGAAACAATATCGAACTGGATATAGGTTGGACCATAGGAATCGTTGAAGGTGTCTGCAAGAGAGAGATAACCGCAGTCTGCAAGATTCCTGCCTACATAATCTTTAATGAAATAAGTGTATTTGTCTGTGGCGGGATTGATTTTGGTTAATTTGGCGGCCTTCTTTGTTGAACTGCCGACCTTGCCGAGCGATAGCACGATTTCATCAATGGTTTGTGTTGCAACGACGGTGGTATCTTCGCCGTCCGAGTCGCTTGTGAACGTATAGGTAAACTCGGTATTGGGGTCAAGGCTCTGCGAGACGACTTTCCAGTCTTGAAGTGCAGAGTCGTCCCAATCGTTTTCGTCCGACCCTAGGTCGATATGGGAACCATCCGGCGTGAGGAACACGATTTTGAGCGTACCGTTTCCATAGTGATCGTGTCGCATTTCATCGAGTGCCGTATAACCCACCTGGCGCGCGTTCATTCCAACATAGTTTTTGACATATTGAATATGGGGATCATCCGACGATTTGATTTTAACCGGTGCGGATGACTCGGCTTTTTGTGCTTCGTCTTGGGTTGCGGTTGAGCCAGTTTGGGCTGGAGCCGAGCAACCACTCATCGCTAGTGCCAATGAGCTTGCGAGGCCGATGATGACAAGAGTCCTGTTCATGGAAATTCCTTCCTTCGATATCCCGACATGAATATTGTCGTGGTGGGAAGGGTTGGATTCCTCAGTTGCCAACTGAATCGGAGATGCTGTCGGCAAACGGCGCTCCGGACCTTACCACTGGGCTGCGTAAATATCGCAGCTTGCGTGCGTGGGCGGATTGTTGACGTCGATCGAAACAGGGACCGTCGAGCCGACGGCGGGGCAGTCGCAAAAATTGTTATAGCCGGCAACGATGTTGCCCTGCTTATCGCGCAGGATAGCCGATAGGAACACTTGGGTCTTATCAAAGCCATTCGGAGCACTTTGGAGTTTGAGCTTTGCCAAGAATGACTGCATGCCGTCTGCCCCAGCGGATTCGGTGCTATCGAAAATTTCGTACACCGGTGCTTCGGTGGCGGTGGCAAGCGCAACGCCGCTGGGTGTGACGGTTTCGAACTCAACGCGCGCGGGAGCGGTGCCATTTCCCGTCTGATCGCCAAAGTAGACGGTCTGGCCGGGCTCGATGCCGCTGTAGGTTTTCTCATCCGTAAAGATTAGGTTGTCGTCCGCGTCGTATCCGTAGACCTTAATGGTAGGAAATGCGATAGCGGCAGGGCCGTCGGAGTTTTTAAGGCCGATGCCAAAGTGGACACACCCGTGTCCATCAACCGACCAACCTGATTCCGCGATCGAGAGCTCGGCGGACAAATGGCTGGCATCGTTTGCCGAATTTGCTTTTTTGGATGTCGAAACGCCGTCAGACTGGCCGGCTTGCGATGAGGACGTGGGCCCGCTGTTGCTTTCTCGGCCGGCGTGGAACGTCGAGATGGCAATCGCGCCGACCGCCATCAGCCCGGCAAGCATTGCGGTGACGAGTGCCAGTTTTAGCAACAAGCCGCCAAAGGTCTGCGTCCTGCTTTTGTCTGGGTTGCGCTTGGGCGCATGCGTACCCGCCGCCATTTGGGCATGGTCGGTTTGCTCGTCTGTGCCAGAAGGTGCTCTATCGTTTCCCGGTCGAGACGAGCCGGAGAGCACCCCCGCCATCTCTGCCGCAGACTGGAATCGCGCGCTTGGCTCAAACGAGCAGGCACGCGTGATGGCATGGACCAGCGTCGCGGGTGCATTGCCAAGATTCTTCTTAAGAATCTGCTCGTAAGCCTCGTCATCAGGACGGACGCCCGTAAGCGCAAAGCCAAGAATGCGTCCGATGGAGTAGACATCACTTCGTGCATCGGTCTGGGCAAAGCCGTATTGTTCGGGCGAGGCGAACCCCCAAGTTCCGAGGGAGGTCGTGTCCTTGCTTGCCCCTTCGACACGCATGCGGGCGATACCGAGGTCGATGAGGTGTGCGCCGTTCGCGGCAACCACGATATTGTTGGGGGAAATATCGCGATGGACGATGCCGTGTCTGTGGAGCTCTTCGGCTGCCTCGCAAAGCTCGATGTCAAGCGATGTTGCTTCTTCCGGCGTCAACGGCCCATCGGTTTCGATAACTTTGGAAAGCGACCGACCCGGCACAAAGTCGTAGACGACAACAAAGTGCTCGGGTAGTTCGTAGGTCGCCTCGACGTGGGGAAGACGGGGCGAGCTGCATTCTGTGAGTGCCGACCATACATTGCGGCGGGCAAGCTCCTGTCGAATCTTCTTTCGCACGAAGGGACCGGCTCCGTCAATCGTGACGAGTTCGGTAATGCCGTCTTCGCCGCGCGCGAGCACCTGCTCGACGCGATAGGTGTCGTCAAGACTCATGGCATGCATGAGCTGGTTGTCGTTCAAGCCGTCCTCCCTTCATGGTAGCTGGGCAAATGCCCCAAGAATGATATGACAACGATTGTTCTGTTTGTTCAGTTGGCAACTGAATCGCGTATGGAGAGGATAGCGTTACGGGGCCCGCACAGACGTGGGCGTTTATTTGAGTGGGTTGGTTCCCAGAAGCGTTTTTTCGCCCAAGCGGTAAAGCTCGTCATCGGTGCAAGCGCGACTCATGCCGCGTTCGATGCACCAGATGACGATGGCGTCGCGGCGATCCTTGCACCAAAGCTCGGCGACGCTGTCGAGTCTCAGAAGACGCTGCGTCTCTCGAAGCGTGCAGCCGATGCCGAGTGCCAACATGATGGCGTGGTCGCGGCCGGGGCGGCTTTTGCCGGCAAAGATGTCGTACACAACGGTCGGGTTAAGGCCCGAGTTGCGCGCGACGTCCGAGCGCTTGATGCGGCGCTCGTCGATGAGGCAGCGCAAGTACGAGGGAAGCGTTTGGTCGACGGTTTCGCCTTCGTCAAGATAGGCGTCGATGCTCGAACTGGCCAACAGCCGCTTGAGCAGGTCTTCCGTCAAGTGTTCGCGTTTGTTTTGAGTTGCCAAGGGGGCTCCAATCATCGTCTCGACTTTAGAGTATATCGATAGGGCGGTCGCGGGGCGCATGGGGCGAGTGGACGCCGCGGCTTGGAGGATGCCTATTTACCCTGGTGAATTCCGAAGCAAATGAAAATACTTTACTTAGTTAAAGAAAAGCGTTTTATCAGACGCGTACGGGGAGTACAATCTCGTGCATGCGAATCGACGTGCCATGGGCTTTGGTGTTGCCCGCGTGCCCCGTCCGGCTCTACGCTCCGGGCGTTCGACGTTGCGACGCGGTCGGCCTCGGTCCTTGCGTGCGAGTTCGCGAGTATGCAACTGTGTATGTAAGGAGCGACATATGACTGTCGAGAAGAAGGATATCGATTGGGGTAGCCTCGGCTTTGGCTACATGAAGACCGATTACAGCTACGAGGCCCATTGGAAGGACGGCGAGTGGGACGAGGGCGGTCTGACCACCGACCACACCTTGCATGTCTCCGAGTGCGGCGGCATCTTCCATTACTGCCAGGAGGTCTTTGAGGGCCTGAAGGCCTACACCGCCGAGGACGGCAGCATCGTCTGCTTCCGTCCCGACATGAACGCCGAGCGCATGTATAACTCTGCCCAGCGCCTCGAGATGCCCCCGTTCCCCAAGGACAAGTTTGTTGAGGCCGTCAAGCAGGTCGTCTCTGCCAACGCCGCTTGGGTTCCGCCCTTCGGTTCCGGCGCGACCCTGTACGTGCGTCCGTTTATGATCGGCTCCGGTGACGTGATCGGCGTGGCTCCCGCTCCTGAGTACACGTTCCGTATCCTCGTGACCCCGGTCGGTCCGTACTTTAAGGGTGGCCTCAAGCCCGTCAAGCTGCGCGTCTCCGAGTATGACCGTGCCGCACCGCACGGCACCGGCAACATCAAGGCCGGCCTGAACTACGCTATGTCCCTCAAGCCCACGATGGAGGCCCATCGCGAGGGTTATGCCGAGAACCTGTATCTCGACTCCGAGTCCCGCACCTATGTCGAGGAGACTGGCGGCGCGAACGTTCTGTTCGTGAAGGAAGACGGCACCCTCGTCGTTCCGCAGTCGCACACCGACTCCATCCTGCCCTCCATCACCCGTCGTTCGCTTGTTCAGGTTGCCGAGGATTTGGGCATGACCGTCGATCAGCGTCCCGTCGAGTGGGCCGAGGTCAAGGCCGGCACCTTTGTGGAGTGCGGCCTGTGCGGCACCGCTGCCGTCATCTCCCCGGTGGGCGAGATCGACAACAAGGTCTACGGTGCCGATGAGACCGTGACCTTCCCGGCTGGCTACACCGAGATCGGCCCCGTGATGAAGAAGCTTCGCGAGACCCTGACTGGTATCCAGTCCGGTGCTGTCGAGGACAAGCACAACTGGGTTTACACCGTCGCGTAACCTGCCTTACAGCTCTTGGCGAGCACGTCCGGGCAGAGAGCAAGCTCCCTACCAGCGCGTCCTCGGACATGCAAGAAGCCCTCGCTGCGCACTTCGTGCGGCGAGGGCTTCTTGCGTCCTGCGGAGTGCGCTGGTAGGGAGCTTGCTCTCTGCCCTGCGGCTCGGCGCTGTCGCGACGGGGGATTACTTGGCTGAATTAAAGATGGTGCGGGCCTTTTTGGCCGCGCTTTTTGTTTTGCCGCGCATTTTATTTGGAGAAAAGAAAGGGCCCGAGGAGAATGCCCCGGACCCCAATAGGCCAATATGCTGGCGGAAAACTCGATTGTGTTCCTAGAACTTGACGGTCGGTGCCTGGCGGGCGGCTTCAGCTGCCTCGAAGCCCTGGCGCTCCTTAAACTGGAAGATGCCGGCAAAGATAACAGCCGGGAACGTCTGGATGGCGTTGTTGTAGCTGAGCACGCAATCGTTGTAGCTCTGGCGCGCGTAGCTCACCTTGTTCTCGGTGTCCTCGAGTGTGGACTGGAGCTGCGTAAAGTTGGTGTTCGCCTTAAGGTCGGGGTAGGCCTCGGCGACGGCAAAGAGCTGGCGCAGCGCACCGGTCAGCACGTTGTCGGCTTCCATCTTGGCCTCGGGCGTGGTGGCCTTGACGGCGGTGTTACGCGCGCTGATCACGGCGGAGAGCGTCTCCTGCTCGTGCTTGGCGTAGCCCTTGACGGTTTCGACCAGGTTGGGGATCAGGTCGTTACGGCGCTGCAGCTGCGTATCGATGTTCTGCCAGGCGTTATCGATGCGGTTACGCTTGGTGACCATGTTGTTGTAGATGCCGGCGATGGCGCAGACAATCACAATGA
>CAUBTS010000022.1 GCA_958438955.1 uncultured Collinsella sp. | reverse complement strand
CGCTCGGCGTAGCTCCAGGTTTGGTGATAGCCGGGCAGGTCAATATCGACCTGGCCTTCTTGCAACTTGGTCTCTTGCAGCGCCAGGATATCGACGTCGAGTTCTTGCGCGATCTGGATAAAGCTCGGGTCCTTTTTGAGCACGGCGCGCAGGCCGTTGACGTTCCACGAGGCGAAAGTGTAAGTCTGAGGCATGGTGTCCTTTCGACGGGGTTGGCAGGCTTAAGATTAGCGCAACAGGGGCGGGGTGGGATCCGCGCATGCTGACTTAAAGGCCGCATGCTGGGACGTCGCTCAACGCCGCCCGACTAACAAGGACGGAGGACTCATATGACGCAGGCAATATCGGACCCCAGGCAGGCCTCCGCCGCGCTGGCGGATCTGTTTGACACCCACAAGCGCGTGGTCTTCTTTGGCGGCGCTGGCGTTTCTACGGCAAGTGGCATTCCCGATTTCCGCAGCGTGGACGGCCTGTATCACCAGCAGTTTGCCTATCCGCCCGAGACCATGCTGTCGCATAGCTTTTACGAGGCGCATCCGGCGGAGTTCTTCGACTTTTACCGCACCAAGATGATCGCGCTTAACGCTAAACCCAACCGCTGCCACACCAAGCTGGCCGAGCTGGAGCGCGCCGGTAAGCTTGATGCCGTGGTGACGCAAAATATCGACGGCCTGCATCAGATGGCCGAATCACAGCGCGTGTTCGAGCTGCACGGATCGGTCCATCGCAACATTTGCCAGTCGTGCGGCACGGTCTATAGCGCCGAGTGGATTTGCTCGCGCGAGCACGAGGACGCCGCGGGCGTGCCTGCGTGCCCCGCGTGCGGCGGCCGCATCAAGCCCGATGTGGTGCTCTACGAAGAGCCGCTCGATGAACATGTGCTGACCGGTGCCGTTGCCGCCATCGCCGCGGCCGATGCCCTCATTGTGGGCGGGACCTCGCTCGTGGTGTATCCGGCGGCAGGCCTTACGCGATACTTTACCGGCGATACGCTGGCCATATGCAACCTTGCTCCCACCGATCAGGATGCAAATGCCGACCTGCTGATTTCTTGCGACATCGCGGCCGCGTTTGCGTTCTAGCCCGCGCGCGCGGATACAATAGAAAGACTGAGTGCAAAGCGACCCCGCCGCCAGCTCCCCAAGCTCGGCGGCGTGGGCATTTTAGGAGGATGTTCATGGCGAACGACAGCAAGACATGGCGGTGCGGAAAGTACGAGCTCAGCTTTGACCGTCCGCGCATCATGGGCGTCCTCAACGTGACGCCCGATTCGTTCAGCGATGGCGGAGAGCACTTCGACCCCGATGCCGCCATCGAGTACGGCCTGGCGATGCTCGACGCCGGCGCCGACATCATCGACGTGGGCGGCGAGTCCACGCGCCCTGGTTTTACCCCGGTCAACCCCGATGAGGAAGCGCGCCGCGTGCTGCCCGTGGTGCGCGCGCTGGCCAAGGAGGGCGCCATCGTCTCGATCGACACGCGTCATGTAGCGGTTGCCAAGGCGGCCGTGCGCTGCGGCGCCTCGATCGTCAACGACGTGACCGGCTTCACCGATCCCAAGATGGTCGAGTTTGTTAAGACGAGCACCTGCGGCGTCATCGTGATGCATGCCGGCGAGGTCGCCGCGCCCGCCCGCACGCACGCAACGGTGCAGCTCGATACCTCGGCTGCGGCGTTTGTTGCCGAGAAGGCACGCGAAGCGGCTGCCGAGGCCGCGCGCGAGGCCGAGAAGCCGGCCCGTCGCCGTCGCGGCAAGTTGCTGGGCGAGCCCAAGGTTGAGGCCAAGCTTCCGGGCGGTGTGGTACAGCCCTCACTGCCGTTTGGCGAGCCGGAGCCCACGTCCGAGCCTGCAACCGAGCTGGGGCAGGAGACGCCGGCCGCCGAGCAGGCTGCTGCCGCCGAGACCGTCGCGCCCGCGCCCGAGGCCGCGCCCGAGGCCACCGAGGCCGCATCGGAGTCCAATGACCGCCTGGCCGCCATGATGCGCCGCAGCGCCCGCCGCGAGGAGGCCTACGTGCCCACCTCTCAGCTCCGCCGCTTTACCCTGCCCGATTCGGCGCCCATCATGCGCCGCGTCATGGGCTTTCTGTCCGACCAGGCCCGCACACTCATCCATGCCGGCGTGTCGCGCGACCGCATCTGCATCGATCCTGGCCCGGGCTTTGGTAAGTCGGCTAACGAGGACATCGTCATCCAGCGTGAGACTGCCAAGATGGCGTCACTGGGCTATCCGCTCATGTGCGCCGTGTCGCGCAAGCGTTTTGTGGGCGCTGTCTCGGGCGTGACCGAGGCCGCCGCGCGCGATGCCGCCACGTTTGGCGTGTGCCTGGGCGCCATCCAGGCCGGTGCGAACATCGTGCGCGTGCACGACGCCGCGGGTTTTGCGCAGTTCCTGAACGGTTACTGGGCCGTCGCCAAGCCGCAGCCGCGCCGTGCGTTTGTGGCCGTGGGCTCCAACTTGGGGCATCGTTGCGACAACATCCGCGCCGCGCGCGACATGATCGCCGAGATTCCGCTCACCTGCGTGTCCAACTCCTCCAAGATCTACGAGAGCGAGCCGGCCTACGAGACGCGCCAGGACGCGTTTGCCAACGCCGTCATCGAGATCAAGACCGAGCTGGCGCCGCTGGTGCTGCTCGACGAGCTCATGAAGATCGAGGCTGAGCTGGGCCGCGACCGTTCCAAAAAGGCCAAGGCCAACGGCCCGCGCACCATCGACCTGGACCTGCTGTGGATGGACGGCGAGACCCACGGCGGCAAAAAGCTGCGCCTGCCGCATCCGCTCATTGGCGAGCGCGACTTTGTGCTGGTGCCGCTCGAGGACCTGATGCACGACCCGGCGCGGTTCTTCCGCTACAACGGCGTCGAGGTCAAGGAGCCCGAGGACCGCGTGGGTCATATCGTGGGCGAATTGGGGCGTATGTAGATGATCGAGATGAATGCTGTTGCCGCCGGCACCGAGCTTGACACCGCGCGTGACGCGGGCCGCGAGGGTGCGTCTGCGGGCTGGTGCGCTTGGAGCGCGGGCGAGGCGTCGTTGACGTTTTCGCTGGTCGTGCGCCCGGATGTGAACATGCATGCCTTCCACGGCCTGCCGTTTGTGGCGGCGATGGGCATGATGGACGCGCTCGTGGGCACGGCTTCGACGCCGGGGTTGGGCCTTGCCGGTAAGGTGGGTATCCAGTGGCCGAGCGATATCGTGTGCGGTGCGCCTGAGTTTGAGACGTCGTTCGCGCGCGTCGCCGTCAACGGTGGTGCCGGTGCTGCGGGCATGTTCGGTGCCGTGACGGTGGATATTGAGCGTTCGGCGCTGGGCGAGCTTGGTGTGGACGTGGCTGACGAAGCGCTGGTCGAGACGCTGGCCGCCGCCGTGCTGGCCCGCGTGGACGCTTGGGCGGTTGTCGCCAACACGCCACAGGGTGCTGCCGGTCCGCTGGCCCCCGTGCTGGGCGAGTACTTCGACATGGTGCCGCTGCTCGGTCGCCAAGTTGCGGCGGTGTCGCCCAACGGCTTGCCGCTTGCGGTCGGTGTGTTTGCGGGCCTGGACATCTGGGGCCGCGCGACCATCAAGACCGATGCCGGCGAGCAGGAGTTTCCGCCCGAGGCCGTATGGATTCGCGGGCTGTAGCGCGAGGCGCCAGCGCTCAAAGACAACGATGACAACAAGACCCTCCTCGGCCTGTGCCGGGGAGGGTTTCGCCTGTCTGAGGAATAGGTTTGGCGAGCCTTTGCGGGGACTGCGGCATCGGGCGTGCTCGACTTAAGCCCCTGCTCTATCCCAGCTCCTGCATGCGGCGGTAGATTTCGCAGATACCCTTGATGGTGAGCTGTCCGTCGACCACGTCGAAGGCATCGGTCGAATCGGCGACGATGCTGGCGAGACCGCCCGTGGCGATAACGGTGGCATCCTCGCGGCCCAGCTCGCGCTTCATGCGCGCGACCAGGCCCTCGGCCATGGCGGCGGCGCCCGTTACGGCGCCGACCTTGATGCACTCCTCGGTATCGCGGCCGATGGCGTGCTCGGGCGCCTCGAGCGGCACGCTGGCGAGCTTGGCGGCACGGGCGGCAAGCGCGTCCATGGAGATGCGAATGCCCGGCGCGATCGCTCCGCCAATGTAATAACCGTCCTCATCGATGACGTCGATATTGGTCGCGGTGCCAAAGTCCACCACGATTGCCGGCGCGCCGTAGAAAGTTTCGGCCGCAACGGCGTTAGCGACGCGATCGGCGCCTACGGCTTGGGGACGCGCCGCGCGCAGCTTGGTCACCGCGGCCGTCTGCGGCCCGATGACGATGGCGTCCGCGGCAATGCGGTCGGCCACGGCGTGCCATTCGCGCGAGAGCTGCGGCACCACGCCGGCAAAGGCGATCGCGTCGACCGCATCGAGCGAAAGGCCGTACATCTTAAAGAAACCCATCAGGCGCACATGGATCTCGTCGGCGGTATAGGAGCGGTCGGTGGGCATGCGCCACGACTGCACCAGCTCGTCTCCGTCAAACAGGCCCATGGCCGTCTGCGTGTTTCCCATATCGATAGTGAGCAGCATGTCTACTCCCGGTGTCGGCATAAAAGGACGCGCACCATTGTATACGTGCCGTCGACGGCGCTCGGCTGCGATTCGTTTACGGTGATAGGGGCTGAGGGGTTTAAATATGAAGGAATTATGCTCTACGAGATTTTCCTTGCCGTTTACCGAACTCCCGCGTAATATTCTTTCTTGCGCACATGAGGCGCCCAGACATTGCGGGGTGGAGCAGTCTGGTAGCTCGCCGGGCTCATAACCCGGAGGTCGTAGGTTCAAATCCTGCCCCCGCGACCAAGAACTTACAGCTCGTCGGCCTAGCCGGCGAGCTTTTTTGTTATTGCGGGACCGTGTTTTCGGTCCAATTCTCGGCCTCTCAAACAAAATCTCGATCTGTAACATCTAGACCCGATTTAGGCGGCTGGGTGTTACAGATCGAGATATACCGGTGGGTTGGGTCGTGTTTGTCTAAATCTGTAACACGAGGGACGGATTTTGCCGAGTTGTTGTTATAGATTGAGATTTTCTAGCAGGCGGGTTTGGTTTGTCTCGATCTGTAACAGGTAGGGGTCAAAAGTGGGCCTAGCTGTTACAGATCGAGATTGTTGAGGATGGGTCGAGAGGAATATCTTGATCTGTAACAGTAAGACCCAGTTTTGCCGCGTAACTGTTACAGATTGAGACAAACCGACGGGCCGCCCCGTCCCATCCACCAGCCGGCACCTGATATTCGCCGATTTCCGTTGCGCTGTTGTATTCCCATGCCATATCCTCTAGACAACTACGCGGCATCATCGCCGCCGCGCCTACAAGAGAGGAATATCCATGACCGCACCTGCATCCAAGCTGCTCCAGCCCATTACGGTTGGCCCCCTTGAGCTCAAGAACCGCATTATGTTTCCGCCGCTGACCACCGGCTACGAGGAGCGTGACGGTTCCATCGGCGAGCGCAGCCTGGCTTTTTACGAGCGCTTGGCCCGTGGCGGCGTGAGCTACATCGTCATCGGCGACGTCGCTCCCGTCATGACCGCAAGCCCCACGCCCAAGCTGGCAACCGACGCCCAGATCCCCACGTTTAAGGCGCTGGCCGATGCCGTCCACAAGCACGGCGCCAAGGTCGCGCTGCAGCTGTTCCACCCCGAGTACGATGTGCCCGGTGTCGGCCGCATGGTCATGGGCTCCATGGCTGCCGCCAAGGCCGCGCAGGAGGCCAAGGCCGCCGGCGACGAGGAGACCTTTGCCGCCAAGATGGCCGAGTCCAACGAGATCCGCAACCAGGCCTACGCCAAGCTGCATCACGACATGCAGCACTTTGTGAACGAGGCGAGCGTAGAGCAACTCACCCAGATCAAGGAGGCCATCGCTGCCTCGGCCGCCCGTGCGCAGCAGGCCGGCATCGACGCCATCGAGGTCCACGGCGATCGTCTGGTGGGTTCGCTGTGCTCGGCCATCCTCAACCAGCGCACCGACGAGTACGGCGGCTCCTTCGAGAACCGCGTTCGCTACGCGCTGGAGGTCGTCGCTGCCATTAAGGAAGCCGCGCCGCAGCTGATGGTGGAGTACAAGCTCCCCGTGATCATGGAGAACCCCGACGGCACGCCGCGCGGCAAGGGCGGCCTACAGCCCGACGAGGCCTGCGAGTTCGCCAAGCTGCTCGAGGGCGCGGGCATCGATATGATCCAGGTCGCACAGGCCAACCACACCGGCAACATGGGCGACACCATTCCGCCCATGGGCGCCATGCCCTACAACTGGACGCTGCCCGTGGCCGAGCGCGTCAAGGCCCTGGTCTCCGTGCCGGTGGCAACCGTGGGCCGCGTGGTTTCGGTCGAGGCCGGCGAGAAGATTCTGGAAGACGGCGCCGCCGACATCATCGCCTATGGCCGCTCGCTCATGTGCGACCCCGACATTGCGCTGAAGGCCGCCACGGGTGAGCCCATCCGCGAGTGCCTCAACTGCAACAAGGGTTGCGTCGATGCGATTCAAAACCGCAAGTACATTTCGTGCGTGCTCAATGCCGAGAACGGCGACGAGGCGACCATCGCCATCAAGCCGGGCGAGGGCGACAAGAAGATCGCCGTGGTGGGCGGCGGCATCGCCGGCCTGGAGGCCGCGCGCGTGGCGGCCAAGCGCGGCTACGACGTGACCGTCTACGAGGCGAGCGATCATCTGGGCGGCCAGATTGTGCTGGCGGCTGCGCCTCCGCGCAAGGACGAGATCATGCGCTCGGTCGAGTACTACGAGAAGATTCTGCCTGGCCTGGGCGTGAAGGTTGAGCTCAGCCATGCCGCTACCGCTGAGGACCTCAACGCCGCCGACGCCGCGATTGTGGCCGTGGGCGCGCACGACGTGGTCATCCCCGTTCCGGGCGCCGACTCGGAGAAGGTCGTCTCGAGCTGGGACGTGCTGGCCGGCAAGGTGGAGCTCAGCGGCCGCGTCGCCGTCATTGGCGGCGGCCTGGTGGGCACCGAGACTGCCGAGTACCTGCTGCAGCACGGCTGCGAGGTGGCGATCGTGGAGATGCTCGACAAGATTGCCGCGGGCGAGTCCGAGACCATTCTGCCGCTGATTATGAGCGACTTTGCAGAGCACAACGTGGAGCAGCATGTTAAGACCCGCCTGACCGCCATTACCGACGAGGGCGTGGAGGCCATTCGCACCACCGAGGACGGCGCCGAGGAGCCGGTGAAGATCGCCTGCGATTACGTGGTGATGGCCGTGGGCTCCAAGGCCAACGCGTTTGACCTGGATGGCGTGACGGTGCCCGTGACCTGCGTGGGCGACTGCTCGGGCGAGCGCACCGCCGACATTGCGAGCGCCATTCGCACGGCGTATCACGCGGCCAACGAGCTGTAGTTGAACATCGCGGCCAGGCGGGGCGGTAGCACGGATCCGTCTCGCCCGGCTGTGTCCCGTCGGGTGTCAACCGGTGCGGGGCCTGCAAGCGCAGCAGGTCCCGCCCTTTTTGTTTTGCTCCGGTGGATGGCAATGCGCGGAATCATGAGGAGTGAGGACGTCTACTGCCTTGCAGATCACTCAAAAATATTGGGGGAGGGGTTAATAACTATATCCTCTATACCAAAGGACATAAAGAGATGCCAATTTTGTTGACAAGCGAATGACGATTAGCTGCGAGTCAGCTACCAGCGTAAATAATCGATAAAGAAATGTCGTAATTTGGTGCCAAATGCCCAGATAACGCCGCGTCTATTTTAATTAACTGCTTTGAGCAAACAGTAAAATGTTACTATCTAACTTGCACGTAAGAAAGCAGATTAACGGCTAAGGCTAAGAAGTGGCAGGTATGTCGGAAGCAACTAGGACTCGCACGCATGCGCCCGAGGTTAGGCAGCGTGCCGTCGAGATCCTCCAAGAGGGGGTCGGTCATCGCGCCCTCGCCGCGGAGCTCGGCATTCCCCAGGCCACGGCTCGTCAGTGGGCCCGCGCGTATGCCGTGGGCGGTGCCGACGCCGTTCTCAATGCCGGTTCGCATCATCACACCTATTCGTACGAAGTTAAGCTCGCCGTGGTCAAGGACCGCTTGGAAAACGGCTTAACGGTTCGCGAGGCCATGATCAAGCACAAGATTCCCAGCGAGTCTTCGGTCAAGGCTTGGTGCCGCCAGTATCGCGAGAGCGGTGAGTCCGCACTGGTCGATAAGCCGCGCGGTCGCAAGCCGCGCGTTAAAAAGGCGGAATAGTAAACGGGATGGTGCGCCCACGGGGGCGCATTTTTCTTGCCGTCCCTCTACTCCAATGCGGACAGACTCCTTGCCCCGTACGCCTAAAACTCCCCAGTTGACCGAAAACCTGCCGCCGCTACTCCTCAATTGAGCTATAACGTTAAACAATTGCAGCGTTTTTGCATGGGGGAGTGATGGTATGACGCTACTGTATTTCCTTACCCTGTTTCCGCTGGTACCGGCGCTGGGCATGCTGCTCGCGCGCGGTGACCGCGCCCGCGATGCGGTGGGGCTCATAGGCTCCGGCATTATTATGGCGGTGACAGTTGTAGTCGCCGTTATGTTTTTTGGCACGGGTCCGCAGAGCTTCGAGGTTGCCCCCGGCACCTCGCATGTGCTCTCGATCATCAGCTCCGTCATCGACGTAATTCTGTGCGCCGTCATCCTGTACAACGCGTACAAATATAGGAACGCGCTCACCACGGTGCTCGGCATAGTCCAGCTGGTGGGCTCGCTCGCCTTTGCAGCCATGACGCTGCCCGCGGCCGAGGTCGTCACCGCCACGCCGCTCTACCTGGACTACATGAGCGTGATCATGGTGCTTGCCGTCGGCATCGTCGGCAGCCTAATCTGCGTGTATGCCCTGGGCTACATGAAGGACTTCCAGGCCCATGACGAGCACGAGGCCGCACTGCGCGGGCAGACCGCGCCCGACCGTCGCCCGCAGTTCCTGGCGCTTATGTTCCTGTTCCTCTCGGCCATGTTCGTCATCGTGACGAGCGACAACCTTGAGTGGCTGTTCTGCGGCTGGGAAATCACCACCGTGTGCTCGTTCCTTATGATTGGCTACACGCGCACGCCCGAGGCCATTAAAAACGCCTTTACCCAGATCATCCTCAATATGCTGGGCGGCATCGCGTTTTTGGCGGGCCTTATGTTTCTGCACGTTAACGGCATGCCACTGACCATCTCGGGAATGATCGAGCTTTCCGGTGCCGGAACCGCGCAATCCGCGCTGCTGGTGATGCCGGTCGTTCTGCTGTCGCTCGCCGCGCTCACCAAGGCCGCACAGATGCCGTTCCACACTTGGCTGCTCGGTGCTATGGTTGCCCCCACGCCCACGAGCGCCCTGCTGCACTCGTCAACCATGGTCAAAGCCGGCGTGTTCCTGATGGTCAAGCTGAGCCCGCTCTATGCTATCTATCCTGTGACCGGTTTTATGGTCACGAGTGTGGGTGCCATCACGTTTTTGCTCGCTGCCCTCATGGCCATCTCGCAGAGCAACGCCAAACGCGTGCTCGCGTACTCCACCATTTCCAACTTGGGCCTCATTAGTGCCTGCCTGGGTGTCGGCGCGCCCGAGGCCGTATGGGCGGCCATCTTCCTGATCCTGTTCCACACGGTGGCCAAGTCGCTGCTGTTCCTGTGCGTGGGCACGGCCGAGCATCATATCGGCAGCCGCAATATCGAGGACATGGACGGTATGTTCAGCCGCATGCCGCACCTGACGCGTCTGATGATGCTGGGCATCATGGGCATGTTTGTGGCGCCGTTTGGCATGCTCGTGTCCAAGTGGGGCGCCCTGGTGGCGTTCGCGCAGACTGGCAACGTGCTCATGATCATGGTGCTGGCCTTTGGCTCGGCCGCGACGTTCTTCTTCTGGGGCAAGTGGCTTGCCAAGCTTTCGGGTGTCGACCCCACGGCTCAAAACGTTGAGGTCAATGTCCACAAGACCGAATGGATGACCCTCAACACCATCGCCGCGCTGCTGATTCTGTGCTGCGTGGCGTTTCCGGTTATCTCGAGCGGTCTGGTGTCGCCTTACTTGGCCATGGTGTTTGGCCGCGTGCCGTACGTTATTGGCAAGGACGCCATGTATCTGATGGTGGTTATCGTGGCGTTTATCGCCGTGGTGCTGCTGACTTCATTCCGCGTGAGCAACAAGCCGCACGTAAACGTATATCTTTCGGGTGTGGGAACCGACAATTACCGCCATTTCCGCGGCTCGATGGGACACGAGGTGAAGGCCGAAAAGCGCAATTGGTATTCGGAGGACGCCCTTGGCGAGAAGCGTATTAGCCCCGCGGGTAGCGTCGTGTGCTGCAGCATTATCTTGTTTGCGCTGCTGTGCTGCGCGTGGATTGGGCCCGAGCGGCTTGCCATGAGCGCGCCCTCGGTGCTGCGCGGTAAGTATTTCGAAGGTTCGGGTGTCGTGGGCATATTTATTGGCACCGTGGCGTTTGCCTTGCTGGCGCCGCTTGTGGGCGGCCTGATTGACGGCCTTGACCGCAAGCTTTCGGCTCGCATGCAGGGCCGCGTGGGTCCGCGCCTGCTCCAGCCTTTCTACGACGTTGCCAAGCTCCTGCGCAAAGCTCCTGCCAGCGTAAACACCATGGACGATACCTACATGGCGTGCGCGCTCATCTTTACCGTCGTGGGCGGCGGCATCTTTGTGTCGGGTTCCAACACGCTGCTGTGCGCTTTTATGGTGACGCTCGCCGCGATCTTTGTGGTGCTGGCGTCCGCCTCGACGCAAAGTCCGTTTGCCCAGGTTGGCGCCGACCGCGAGCTGCTGCAGGTTATGAGCTACGAGCCCGCCGTTCTGCTGATGAGCGTGGGCCTGTACCTTGCCACCGACAGCTTCGATTCCATCGCCGTGACGGGGCAGTCGGCCCCCATCATCGTGTACAGCGCACCCATTTTCCTCGCACTGCTCGCGGTGCTTACCATCAAGCTGCGCAAGTCGCCGTTCGATCTTTCGTACTCGCATCACGCGCATCAGGAGATTGTCCAAGGCGTCGCCACCGAGATGAGCGGCGGCACGCTGGCCAAGATGACCCTTATGCACTGGTGCGAGACCGTGCTGTTTTTGATGTGGGTGGGCATGTTCTTTGTCTGGGACAACCCGGTGAGCTGGGTGGTCGCCCTGGTCGTGATGGCTGTGACGTATTTTGTCGAGGTGCTGATCGATAACACCTTCGCCCGTAGCACCTGGCGCAGCTGCTTTAAGCTCGGCTGGGGTGTGGCGCTGGTGTTTGGCCTGCTCAACCTTATGCCCATCCTCGTCGACGTGTTTATTTAGGAGGCGGCATCCATGGATCATAAAATGTCGCGCTCGCCGTGGGTTATTCATTACGACGGCTCGAGCTGCAACGGATGCGATATTGAGGTGCTGGCCTCACTTACCCCGCTGTTCGATGCGGAGCGGTTTGGCGTGGTCAACACCGGCAACCCCAAGCATGCGGATATCTTATTGGTGACGGGGTCGGTCAATGCCCAGAACCTGCCCGTTGTGCGCCAGATCTACAACCAGATGCTCGAGCCCAAGTGCGTGGTGGCGTGCGGCATTTGCGCGTGCTCGGGCGGCGTGTTCCGCGATGCCTATAACGTGATCGGCGGCGTGGACCGCGCGATTCCCGTGGACGTGTACGCGCCCGGGTGCGCCATTCGCCCCGAGACGGTGATCGATGCCATCGTGGAGGCATGCGGCATCCTGGACCAGAAGGAGGCCGTGATGCGCGCCGGCGGCGATCCGCTCACCGTAGGCGGCGCTGCTACCTGGGACGGTGGCGTTGAGCTGGGCGAGGACGGGTTTGTGGCTGCGGCTGAGGCCGGCGACGCGACCGCCGCTGCAAAGGAGGCCGAGTAATGCAAAAGGCTATCTATACCACCGTCGGGATCGAAGAGCTCCTGTCGCATGTCCAGGCGCTTAAGGGCGTCGGCGCGCGCTTTGTGCAAATGCACGCCGAGCGCAACGTCGACGACGGCACGTATCGCCTGGTCTATACGTTTATCAACGTTCGTGCTGCTCAGGAGCAGATTGCGCAGGACGGCAGCTATGCGATCGAGAACCTGGTGGTTGAGGGAATTAATCAGTACCAGGAGATTCCGTCCATCAGCTCGTACTATCCGGCAGTATTCCCGTTTGAAAACGAAGCGCACGACCTGTTTGGTCTTGCCATCACCGATATGCAGATTGACTTTAAGGGCTTTTTCTACCAGGTCTCGACTGCCGAGCCCATGAGCGTTATCACGCCCGAGGTGAAGGCCGCGCGCGAGAAAGCCATGAAGGTCCGTGCCGCTGCCGAGGCCAAGGCGCGCAAGGCCGCGGCCGAGAAGGCTGCCGCGGCTGCGGCTGCTGCAGGGGAGAGCGCTGCGAGTGCCGGCGATGCTTCGGCTGCGGCGAGCGCCGGCGACGCCGCGGGCGTCGCTGCTCAGCCCGCTGCGGCTGCCGGCTCCGATGCTCAGCACGATGAGGCTGCTGCGAAGGCCGCGCTCAAGGCCGCCGAGATGGAGGCAAAGCTCGCCGCCATGGATCCCGAGAAAGCGGCCAAGGTCCGTGCGGCGCTTGCCGCCAAGGCCGCCCGCGACAAGCAGAAAAAGGAGGCGTAAGGTCCATGGCGCATCGCTCCGTTATTCCGTTTGGCCCGCAGCACCCGGTGCTGCCCGAGCCGCTTCATCTGGACCTGGTGATCGAGGACGACCGCGTTCTCGAGGCAATTCCGCAGATCGGCTTTGTGCACCGCGGACTCGAGAAGCTCACCGAAAAGCGTGATATGCACCAGTTTGGCTACATCGCCGAGCGCATCTGCGGTATCTGCGCCGTGGGCCACAGCTACGGCTATGCCAGCGCCTGCGAGCGCATGCTCGACATCGAGGTGCCCGATCGCGTGCAGTATATCCGCACCATTCTGCACGAGCTTTCGCGTATTCACTCGCACCTGCTGTGGCTGGGCCTGCTCGCCGATGCCTTTGGCTTCGAGGCGCTGTTCTATCGTTCGTGGACGCTGCGCGAGCAGATCCTCAAGATTTTTGAGAGCACGTGCGGCGGGCGCGTGATTCTGTCGATTAACGAGATCGGCGGCCTTAAACACGACATCGAGGACTCCGAGCTGGCGGGCATTGTCCAGACGCTCGACGCCATGCGCCCCGACTACGAGGCCCTGGTGCATACGTTTTTGGACGATGCCAGCTGTGGCGAGCGCCTGCATGGCGTGGGCGTGATCAGCAAGAAGGACGCGCTGGAGCTTTCGATGGTCGGCCCGTTCGGCCGCGCCTCGGGCGTGGACTACGACGTGCGCATGTTTGGCGACGGCGCCTATGCGGATCTGTCTGCGTTTGAGCCCATCGTGGCGACCGACGGCGACTGCTATGCCCGCTGCCAGGTGCGTTGTGCCGAGGTCACGCAGGCCATGGACATCATCAAGGAGCTTGTGGGCAAGATCCCGCACGACGGCATCGGCGGGCGCACCAAGCTTACGCCGGCCGACGGCGCGCGCGGCGAGGTTGTGATTGAGCAGCCGCGCGGCGAGGCGTACTACTATGTGCGCGGCAACGGCACCAAGAACCTGGACCGTTTTCGCGTACGCACGCCGACGTCGCAAAACCTGGCGGGTCTGACACATGCGCTGCAGGGCGTGCTCCTTGCCAACGTGCCCATGATTATCCTGACTATCGACCCCTGCATTAGCTGCACGGAAAGGTAGGCGCGGCATGAGTTTGCTGACATTTGCCAAGACGGCCTTGGGCTCTATGGTCAAGCAGCCGGTCACGGTGTGCTATCCGCAGGAGAAGCTCGTGGCGCCCGAGCGCCTGCGCGGGCATATCGTCAACGACATGGACGTGTGCATCTGCTGCGGCATGTGCGCGCGCCGCTGCCCGGCGGGCGCGCTCGCGGTCGATCGCAAGGGCGGAACGTGGTCGATTGACCCGTATGCTTGTGTGGTGTGTGGCGAGTGCATCGAGAGCTGCCCCAAGCACTGCCTGACTATGGACACCGCCCGTACTCCAGTTGCGGCGGATAAGACTCCCACGGTAGAAACCAAGCCGGAATAGCGCTGGAATAGGGCCGGTGGGGCAAAATTGCCCCATCGGCCCCGCGCTTAAACGCGCGGTTGGGCCGCCACGAACAAAACTATGCCGGATTACGGGGCTGGATAGCGAATCTCCGACCATACGGAAAATCCCAAAAACAAAACCGCAGGTAGATTGCTTGCCGTTTTTCAAAAAAAGGTTGTATGGATGAGGGTCCCGACTTTAGCCCCGTAATCCGGCATAGTTTTGAAATGGAACCATATCCATAACAGCCCTTGGTTTCCCGTGGACAGAGGGAAACGGATCATTTTGGCCTTGCGAGGATATCCGCGTGACCCGTTCGCCATGAAATGGGCCTATCTACTACGTTTGGGTGGCTGCCCTCAACCACGGCGAAAAACGCGAAAAGAAAACCGCAGGTAGAACGCTTGCGGTTTTTCGTAAAACGCGGTTATGGTCAGGGGTATCGGGTTAAACGTAGTAGATGGGCCGGTTTCGTGGCGAACGTTACCAACTAATCCCCCGGGGACGGAGGAAAACGGATCATTTTTGCTTGATGGCTCCGAGTCGCACCCGTTTTCCTGCGAAAACTCTCGTGTCTCAACTTTGGTGAGACATTTGTCTCACGCCCAAAATCAAATCTGGAACGTGTGTCACCTGCCTTAATTGTGTCTCATTTCGTAACTTTAGGCTGATGCAAGGTCTGAGACCGCGAGAAGGGAGACACGATGGGTAAGTACACGAGGGGTCTCTTGGCGGTGATACTGGCCGTAGTGCTGGTGTTGCCAGCCGCAGCATTCGCCATGCTGCCCGAGGCCAACGCCAGGTCCAGCACAGGAATGGACGGACCGGAAATGGCCGGAAAGGTCGTCGACCCCGATACCAGCGGACGCTGGGAAATTTGGGCGGCAGGCCACGGCGGCAATAAGGTAACGACCCAAAACGTCGGCCGAATCTGGACCGATAAGACGGTCAAGGCAACCGGGGAAAACGAAGAGTCGGACTTTTTGACCACGCTTTCGGCGATGTCCTCGACGTCTAATTCAACCGTGACAGTCACCACGCCACTCGACATCGTGATGGTGCTGGACGCCTCTGGCTCGATGGATGATCATATGGGCGGTGGATACTCACCTAAGCGTATCGATGCGTTGAAGAACGCTGCGAATAGCTTTATCGATACCATTGCCAAGCAAAACGAGGGCATCGAGGGCGTCAATAGGCAGCATAGGGTTGCCATTGTTAAGTTTGCGGGCAAGAAGTCCAACGATATCGGCAACAATATGTATCACGACGGAGGGTACTCCTACAATTACACCCAGGTTATGAAAGAATTGACCTACTGTTCCGGCAGCAATGCAGATGATCTCAAGAAGAATACAATTAATCAAATTCAGCCTGCCGGCGCCACGCGCGCCGACTATGGCCTAGAGCTGGCCGAGGGAATCACTATCACTTCTGGCCGCAAAGACGCCAAGAAGATTATTGTGTTCTTTACCGACGGTACGCCAACAAAGCAAAATAAATTCGATGCGGGTGTCGCCAACGCTGCCGTGACAGCTGCTAAGAATATGAAGGACGGCAAGGCCACCGTTTATACTATCGGCATCTTTGATGGCGCGAACCCCAGTGCTGGTATCCAGGATTCGGGAAAAAGCCAAAAAGAGAACAAGTTCATGCAGGCTGTTTCAAGCAACTACCCCAATGCCACGGCATGGGATACTCATGGCACACGCGCGGAAAACTCCGACTACTACAAGTCGGCGACCAATGCAGAAGAACTCAAGAAGGTATTCGACGACATCTCACAGGCCATCACATCGGAGCCGCCTTATCCGACCGAAATCCATAAGGGATACGACGAGACCAAGTCCGGCTACATCACGTTTACCGATGAGCTAGGCGACTTCATGCAGGTTGATGGATTTACCGAAGTCGTCATCAACGGCACGCCGTTTACCAAGGCGAGCAAGACGGTCAACAAAGAGACCAATACCGACACCTACGAGTTCGCCGGCAAGGCAAAAGACCTGCTCATTACCGTGCAGCGCGCCGGCGATGACAATCCCCAGAAGGGCGATATCGTAACGGTCAACATTCCTGCGTCGTTGATTCCGCTGAGTCACTTTAAGACCGTAGACGGCAAGCTTTCGGTCGACAGCGTTAAGCCCATTCAGGTGAAGTATGCCTCGAGCGTGAAGAGGGGCGCCCTCGATAACCTGTTTACGCCTGAGAAGGTCACGGGACTCAAGGACTACATCGAGAACAATACGACTGTCGTTGATGGCACCAAGACCGTGAGTTTCTACGCGAACAAGTGGAGCGGTGGTGCGTTGGGTGATACGGTCGCGACCTTTGAGCCGGCCGACACCAACCGCTACTACTACTTCCAGAAGCAGACTCCCATTTACGCGGATAAGGACTGCACGCAGCCTGCAAAGAATTCGCTGACAGATACCAGCACCTATTACTACAAGGATGAGTTTGAGGAGCAGGGCGCGAACGGTGAGGCCAAGCCCGCCACTGCTGTCATCGAGTTTGTCGGCGGCGACGCAGCGAAGTTTGACGGCGCTCTTGTTGCCGACGAGGACGGCAACCTTTCGTTTAGCGTGGGAACCGCGCGTTTGGCCTTTATCGATGAGCTCCACACTACCAAGGGCAGCGTGGGCGGCAACAGCACTGGTACCGCGACCGACGTTCTCAACCTCAAGTGGAACAACGTGTCTGCCAAGGCGACCGCGACGCATGTCAATTCCTACCTGGGCAACAACGGCAAGATCAGCTTTGCGTATGACATGACGCCGGCAATGGTGAACACCAAGGCCAGCTTTGGCCTGACCAAGGTGCTCAAGGGTCGCGACTGGACGAATGCTGACGCGTTTGAGTTTGGCCTGACATCCGAGAGCGGCGCCCCGATGCCTGCGGCTAGGACTGCGACCGTGCGCAAGGCTGACCTGGACCAGGGCAAGGCTGCCATCGACTTCGGCACGATCGAATACACCGAACCTGGCACGTACGTCTACAAGGTCAGTGAAAAGCATGCCGGGACCACGATTGACGGCATCGCCTACAGCAAGAACGTCGCGGAGATCACCGTGACGGTAACGCCCGACAAGAAGGGCGAGCTGAGCGCTGGCGTGAAGGTGACCTCGGGCGAGACCGAGTTCAAGAACGTTTACGCCACGAATCCTGTTGAGTCCAGCGTCACCGACCAGATTACCGTGACCAAGTCTCTGACCGGGCGTGACCTTACGGCCGACGAGTTCAGCTTTGAGCTGCTCGAAATCATTGACAAGGAAGTTAAGCCTGTCGAGACCGTTGAGAACGCCGCCAACGGCAAGGTGACGTTCGGTGCCATCAAGTACACCGAGATCGGCCAGCACACCTACAAGCTGCATGAGGTTAAGGGCAACGCCGGCGGTATTGACTACGATGACGCGGTCTACACCATCGTGACGACCATCGCCGATAACGGCAAGGGCCAGCTGGTTGCCACGCACGAGCTGAAGGACGCCAAGGACGTCAAGAGCATCGAGTTCAAGAACGCCTACACCACGAATGCTACCGAGGCATCGCTTGCGGGTATCAAGAATCTGCAGGTTGACGACGCTCTGACCCCGGCTGATATCACCGGCAAGTTCACCTTTACCGTGACCGGTGAAGAGGGCGCGCCTATGCCTGCGAGCACGAGCGTGCACAACGACGTTGACGGCAAGGTCGACTTTGGCAAGATCGCCTTTACGCTCGACGACCTTAACAAGGCTCTGGGCGAGAAGCCCGAGAAGCGCGAGCACACCTTTACCTACACCGTGACCGAGTCCGGCGAAGTGGCTGGCGTGACCAACGACGCCAAGCTGTCGCGCAAGGTTTCCTTCACCGTGACTGATGACGGCAAGGGCAATCTGAGCGTATCCCGCAAGCCGGACGGCGATGTGGCATTTACGTTCACCAATACCTATAACGTGACGCCTGTCGAGACGAGCGTTACCGACCAGATCACCGCGAACAAGGTCCTGACTGGCCGCAATCTCATGGACAGCGAGTTCTCCTTCGAGCTCGTCGAGGGCGACAAGGTCGTCGCCACCGGCAAGAACGACGCCGAGGGCAACATCACGATGAGCGCCGTGAAGTACACCGAGGCCGGCGAGCACACCTACACGCTGCGCGAGGTCAACGGCGGAACCATCAGCAAGGGCATCACGTACGGCGACGCCAAGTACACCATCGAGACCACCATTACCGACAAGGGCGATGGCACGCTCAAGGCTGAGCATGTCCTGAAGGACGCCACGGCTGCGACCTTCAAGAACACCTACAGCGTGACCCCGACCGATGCAGACCTCGACTTTGACCTGAGCAAGGCCATCGACGGTCGCGAGTGGACGGATGGGGACGAGTTCGGCTTTACCATTACCGCCCCCGATGGCGCTCCGCTACCCGATCCTGCAACCGTAACCGTGAGCAAGCACGATGCGAAGGACGGCATTGCCGCCATCAAGTTCGGCAAGATTCGCTACACGGCTGCCGGAACCTACAAGTACGAGATCCGCGAGAACGCGGGTAATACGGTCGGCATGACGTATGACTCCCACGTCGCGACCGCCGAAGTAACCGTGACCGAGGACGGCGAGGGCAAGCTGACCGCCAATGTCACCAAGAAGGAAAACGGACGCTTTACCAACACGTACCGCACTGAGCTTAACTACACCGCGGCCGGCGGTCTGTGGCTCAGCAAGTATCTGGACGGCCGCCCCATGACCGAGGGCCAGTTCACCTTTACCGTGACACCTGCTGACGACGCTTCGGCTCGCGCGCTCGGTCTGCTGCCCGGGGCCAACAGCTTCAAGTCCCCCGAAGCGGCAGAGGCAACGGTCGGACTGATCGACATTCTGGCTGGTCATGAGGTTAAATTTACGCAGGCTGACGCCGGCAAGACCTTCAAGTACACCGTGGCCGAAAAGAACGACGGCCAGCCCGGTTACACCTACGATGACGCCGTACGCACGGTGACGATCACCATCGCCGACGACACCGCCGGTACGCTCACTGCTACGACGACCGTTTCCGGTGGTCCCGAGGGCACGCATGAGACGGTCCACAAGAGTGGCGAGAACAAGGTCGAGAAGGCCCCGGTGCCGTTCCACAACAGTTACAGCGCTACGACCAACACGCCTGGTGGTACCGCTGCTCAGGTCGTTGCCACCAAGACTCTGACCGGTCGCCCGATGGCCGACGGCGAGTTCTGGTTCGGCATCGCCTATCAGGGTGAGCTTGTGGCATACGAAAACCTCAAGCCCAATATCGGCGGGCATGTGAGCTTTGATACGCTGCACTACGACACCAAGATGCTTGCTAATCTTGAGGCTGCTGGGCTTGCTTATCGTACCGATAAGGACGGCAAGCTTGCCTGGACCATTAACTACACGGCCTACGAAGATTTATTCGGGCTGCCGAATGGCGTTTCCGCTACAACGTGGAGCTTTGGCTTTAAGGTTATCGTCGTCGACAACGGTGATGGTACCCTGACGGCGACGGTCGACTACGGCGGCGTCGAGCCCTTGTTCGAGAACGTCTACGGCGCCGACGCCGTGGATGCCGCGCTCACCGGTACTAAGAAGCTCCAGGTTGCCGAGGGCCTGACCCCGGCCGACATCACGGGTAAGTTCACCTTTACCGTGACCGCCGACGAGGCAGGTGCCCCGATGCCCGAGCGCACGACCGTAACCAACGACGCAGCCGGTAACGTGGACTTTGGCAAGATCCACTTTACGCTCGAGGACCTCAACCACGCCCTGGGCGTGACGGACGATGCGACCGATAAGGCCGAGGCAGACGAAGCTGACGACGTCGATGCTGACGAGGCAGAGGCCGACGCCGACGCTGATGCCAACGCTGACGAGCCCGGCGACGAGTCCGAGCCCGCAGCCCCCACCGCTCCGCGCTCGCACACCTTTACCTACACGGTGGCCGAGTCCGGTAGCGCCCCTGGTGTGACCAACGACGCCAACGCCACGCGCAAGGTTTCCTATACCGTGACTGACGACGGTGCCGGACATCTGCGTGTCGTGCGCGAGGGCGACGACGGTGCAGACTTCACGTTCACCAACACCTACAGCGTAACGCCTACCGATTCGTTCGTGACCGATCAGGTCAAGACGGTCAAGCGTCTGACCGGACGCGACCTTGCAGTCGGCGAGTTCACGTTCGATCTGCTCGAGGACGACGTGGTTGTCGCAAGCGGCACCAACGACGCCAACGGCACTGTGACACTGAGCCCGATCCGCTACGAGGCGCCCGGCACGCACACGTACACGCTGCGCGAGGCTTGCCCCAATGCGCTCGGCCTGTACAAGGGCGTCACCTATGACGGTACGACCTACACCGTCGTGGCCACCGTCTCTGACAACGGCGATGGCACACTGGCCGTGACGCACAAGCTCGAGGGAACCACCGAGTCGGCTGGTTTTACCAACAAGTATCACGCCATGCCTACGCAGGTTTCCATCGGCGCGCTCAAGGTGCTCGAGGGACGCGAGCTCAAGAAGGACGAGTTCAGCTTTAAGCTCGTTGGCGAGGGCATCGAGTCCACCGTCACCAACGATGCCGACGGTAAGATCAGCTTCGACAAGTTTGAGTACGACGAGCCCGGTACGCACGTCTACACCATCAGCGAGGTCAAGGGCGACGAGGTCGGTATGACCTACGACAAGTCCGTCTTTACCGTGACCGTCAACGTGGTCGATGACGGCGAGGGCAACCTCAAGGCGAACGTCGCCTTTACCAAGGGCGACAAGAGCGTCGAGGGCATCGTGTTCAACAACACGTACAAAAAGCCCGAGACGCCCGTGCCGACACCCGATCCCGGCACGCCCAAGACCGTGACGAACATCGTCAAGACGGTCAAGGGTTTCCTGCCCACCACGGGCGACCAGCAGGCTGCCGCTCTGCTTATGGCATTTGTCATCGCCATGGCCGGCGTCGGAGCCCTAGTCTGGGGTATCCGTAAGCGCTAGGCACGTCGACAGCGCCCGGGGCCAAACGGCCCCGGGCGGCCGGCAGGGCTAAATTCCGACCTACTCCTACCCCCAGCCGCCACGGAGGCATCTCCCTCCTCCGTGGCGGCGCTTTTATGCGCCGGGGGCGCGCCACGAAACCGGCCCATCTACTACGTTTAGCCCCTTACCCCCAACCATACCAAAAAACGTGAAAACAAAACCGACGCTCCTATAAGTTGTCAAGAGGCAGTTTGCGGGAGCGCTCTCTCCA
>CAUBTS010000021.1 GCA_958438955.1 uncultured Collinsella sp. | reverse complement strand
GATGCGTGCCCACATCCACAGTGTCGATCAAACGGCAGCTAAACAGGGCCGCCGCGTGCTCAGGCACATAGGGCATGCCCAGAGCCGTCTCGCGGGTCTCGTATTTGGCAAACTTGTCATAATCGCTGCTGGTGCGGAACCCAAAGTTACCGATGTAGAGCATGTCGGCGGTCTGATCGATCACGGTCAGCGCGAACGCTTTGGCCGATGCGATTACGCCGGACGTGACATTTTCCTTGTTCACGGCAACCGAGATGCGCGCCGGGGCGGATGTCACCTGCACCGCTGTGTTGATAACGCAGCCGGCACGCAGCCCGTCGGCCGCGGCACTCACCACATACAGACCGCTCGGCATCGTAAAGAACGCAGTTTTGTCCATAACGATCACTCCCCTAACCCAGGATTGAACCTCATGGATGTATGTACCCACAAAAAAGGCGGCACCCATAACGGACGCCGCCTTTGAGACATATGTGTCAGAACAGTAAGAAAGATGAGACGCCCGCAGTTGCGGTGAAATAGGGACTGAATAGCCCCTCAAACAGGCAAAACAGTCCGTATTCCACCGCAACTTATACAGAGTGCCTAGCGGTTGCGTTCCTTAAGGGCGCGATCGATCTCACGTTGGACATCACGCTTGGCCATGTCCTCGCGCTTGTCGTAGAGCTTCTTGCCGCGACCCAAACCCAACAGCAGCTTTACGCGGCCGTCGGTATTAAAGTAGAGCTCCAACGGAACCAGCGCATAACCACGGTTGCGAAGTTTGCCGTCAAGAAAGTCGATCTCCTTGCGGTGCAGCAGCAGACGACGCCGACGGTCAGGATCGCGATTCCACACGCCGCCATGGCTATAAGGGTGGATATGCAGGCCGACGAGCCAGCACTCCCCGCCGCGGATCAGCGCGAAGGTATCGGTGATCTGGCAGGCGCGCTCGCGAATCGACTTGACCTCGGTGCCACTCAGCTCAATACCGCACTCAAACGTCTCATCGATAAAGTACTCGTGATGTGCCGAGCGATTCTTGGAAATGAGTTTGCGCTCGCGCTTACTGGGCATCGCCGGCCTCCTTGGCTCCATCGGCGTTTGAGCCCGCAGCCTCACGCTTTGCCTTGCGCTCGGCATTGAGCTCGGCATCGCTCTCGCGCACCAGTTTGATAATCGCCGCGCAGGCCTCCTCGCCCACCAAGTCGCGAGCACGCACCGTCAGACGCGTCGCCTCCTGCTTGTCGCCGTCGCTTGCAGCATCGGTCGCGCACATAATCAGGCAGATGGCAATCTCGGCCGAAGGCGAGGTCGGCACGCCTTGCAGGGCCAGTTCACCCATCACGTGGTCGTCGCTCTCATCAGCGGCATCCGGATAGGTGGTATGGATCTTGTTGAGCAGGCGCGTCGTATGCGCATCGTTGGGCGCCAGGCGCAGCGCCAGACGCGCGCAGCCCACGGCAGCCGAAACGTTCTCGGTCTCGGGCTCCAAGAAGTACTGACCTAGATTGGCGTAAGCGCGGGCGGCGCACTTGCCATCGCTTGCACGCTCCAGCACCGAGAACGAGAGCGATGCCCATTCCTGCTTGTCCTCGAGTGCGCGGAACAGCTCGGCCAAATCCAAGCGATAGTTGCAGTTCATGGGGTCCCAACGCACAGCCTGCATCAGGGCATTACGAGCGCTCACATAATCCTGCTGGCGAATGTAGGCAAACGCCATGTCAGAGTACAGGCGGTCAAACGGCACCTCGACCTGCACGAGCTCGCGCGGATCCTTCTCCACGCGGCGATAGGCCAAGCGCTCAAACTTGCTATCGAAGCTAAAGTATTGGCGCTTCTCCTCCGTCTTGCACTCAGCGTCGATATACTCCTCGGCGAGCTCCACCAGACGCTCCAGCAGCGGTGTCGCCGTAGCCAGGTCGCCCTGCGCCAGATAGTTCTCGGCATACGTGATGTCTTGCAAGCTGATGGGCAGATCCATGGCTACTCCTCGATCTGAGCGAAACACGGCAGGCGCCGTATATACGGTCAATACACAAAACCCGGGTCTCTTACGAGGCCCGGGCGTTCAATTTTGGTAGCCCGTACCAGATTCGAACTGGTGATCTCCGCCTTGAGAGGGCGGCGTCCTAAACCGCTAGACGAACGGGCCATATGTAGCAAATGCAATGGCTGGGATGGAGGGAGTCGAACCCCCATTGACGGAACCAGAATCCGCTGTCCTGCCATTAGACGACATCCCAATGACTGCATCGCTGCGCTCGGCTGTGCCTTTGCGCAAGAAAGAAATATACGGGAAGTCTCGCCGTGACGCAAGCCCCAATTTTGACTTTTTTGAAATTCAGTCAAATTGGCCTAATTTAGTCCAACCCGTGAAGGACCTGTGAAGCCAACCGCTGTACGCGAAGGGCAAAACGCCGCGAGCGGTAGCCGTCAACCGTTGGCAGATTCTACCGTGAAAACGATAGCACCAGGCAACACAATCGAAGTATCAATGATCGCGTAGATATGAGGCGCCATGGACGAAGAGCTTGATTACCTATGGGAGACCCTGGGCCTCGAGATCACTGCCGACCTTTGGCCCGAACGGGACAAAATCCATCCCACACTGCGCCCCGCCATTACTGTGGTGCAGGCAAAATACCGCCGTGCATCCTTTTTGATCATGCGGATGTCATGGCACGCGGGACTCCCCGACCTTAAGCGAATCCAGGCAAGCCTCGTCGAGCTGTCCGGCATGCCGACCGTCATATCCGAGGCGCACCTGGAGCAGCGCCAGCGCGAGCGACTGCAACAGCAGCGGATTCCCTTTATCTGCCCCGGCGTTCAGGCATATCTGCCCTTTATGGACGAGGAGTACTGGAGCGGCAAGCCCAACAAACACGTAAAGGTCTACGATCCGCACGAATGGGCACAGCTGGCGGACTGACTGGGGCAGGCCCGCCGGCGGAAAGTGCGTCCCAGATTTCAAGCTCAAACTGGTCCCCACTTTCCCGTTGAGCCCTCAACCGGAAACCGTGTCCCGCAATCGAAGCTCAGAATGGGACGTGCTTTCCGCAACCGGCCACTTTGGGAAAGTGCATCCCATTCTGGAAGCGAATTCCGGGACGCACTTTCCGCAGCCGCTACAGCAACGCCTCGGCCCAAGCCGCTTCCCTAAAGCCAGGAATCGCAAAGTCGTCGCCCACCAGCAGCGGACGCTTGACCAGCATGCCGTCGGTCGCCAGCAGCTCGTAGCACTCCCGATCCGTCATGCCCGCATCCAGACGCGCCTTCAGGCCCAGCTCTCGATATTTCATGCCCGACGAATTAAAGAAGCGCCGCACCGGCAGCCCCGAACGAGCAATCCAGGTCGCAAGCTCATCAGCCGTGGGATTGTCCAAAACGATATCGCGGTCGATATACTCTACCCCGTGTTCGTCCAGCCATGCCTTGGCCTTCTTACAGGTCGAGCACTTGGGATATTCAACAAACAGTACGGTCATGGGAATCCTCCGAATATAGATCGGCCAACGCAGGCACACGCCACACGAGGCGCCTTCGTATGATGGGCCAATTGTAGCCCACAGGTCACACGCTAAACGAACCGTACCCCGAATCCGCGTTTGATGAACGGCAGCAGCTCCATTGCCTCGGGCGTGATATGGCCCGCAACGTTCATGCACTCGTCACCGGGAAGATCGACCCGCGCAATCTCAAGCTCGCCTTCGTAGCGCCCATATCCGCTATTGCTCACAGCAATCGACCCCGCCTTTCGCGGCAGGCCGGCTCCGGCATCCGTCGGCACGGAATCCGGCTTAAGCTTCGTACGTGACTCCTGAGACCTTAAGATGAGGACGCTCGAGTCGGGCCGGTCGTGATGAATCTGTCCGCGCACATAAGCATAACCGGGCTCAAGCTCGCATTGCAGGTCCACGTATCCGGCGGAAACTTGAGCAAACTGCGCCCAGCCCGCATCGGAAAGATCGGGGTCGCCGACCAACACGATGTCGCAATCGGCGCCATGTGCAAGCTCAAGCATATTGAGAGCAACCTTTGACGCGCGACCGCGCTGCGCCTCGACCGTCGGCAGTCCCTCGAATACCGGCCCGCGAACGTTAGCATCACCCGGCACAAAAGCCATGATTTCGAATCCAAGCGCCGCAAGACGAAGATTCACCCGAGCAACATCTTCAAGAGCTAAACCGGTATAAGGCTTGGGGTAAAAATTGTGGCAGGCGGCAAAACGAGTCACATCGGCACCGGCCTCACGCCACGATGCGATTTCATCAGAACTCACTGTCGATGCATTGACCACAATGCGAAATACACCGGACAGCTCCGCGACCCGCTGGGCGCTAAAGCCATAGTCCAAACGAAGGTATTCCAACCCCAGATCGCGCAGGTCCTCGATGCGCTCAAGCCCGAGCAAATCGCACGTGCGAGGCCCCACATCGGCAATGAGCGCAATGCCGCGGGCGGAAAGCAGCGACAGCACATGACGGACCTTATCGGCATACGCCGCTCCCCCATCCTCGGGAATATGCAGCGAGGTGAACGCATAGCGCGCACCCGCCTCGGCACCACGCTCAATCGTCCGCTCAATATCCTGCAGAGGGCTGGAAAGATAAATCGAAATACCCGTTTTCACGCTTCAACGCTCCTTTAAAAAAGGCCGGCGGAGCAGTTAGCCCCGCCGGCACAACCATAGCATCAAGAAATCTGCCGCGCGCCGCGAGCCCCGAGCAACACGGCTCGCGATATCAAACTACTCGCCAAAGAACTCGTTGATCTTCTGCTCGTCGACGCCAAAGAACCACGTCAGGACAAAGCCGGCGGCATAGGCAAGCAGCATAGCGGCAACGTAGCCGAGCTGCTGGCCAGGAACGACGATCAGCAGGCCAAACAGACCGGAAACGCCCTGAGAAACCGTGCCGATGTGAAGCAGCGCCGCGAGCGCGCCGCCAAATCCGGCACCCAGGCAGGCCGTCACAAACGGACGAACGAGCGGCAGCGTAACAGCATACATCAGAGGCTCGCCCACACCCAGGATTCCAACGGGAATGGACTCTGCGACGTACTTCTTGAGCTTGGCGTTCTTGGTCTTAAAGTACAGCGCCAAACCGGCACCGACCTGGCCGCCGCCAGCCATCATAAGGATGGGAAGCAGGTAATTGATACCCTTGGTAGCGCCGTCGGGATCGTTGAGCATAGCGTGGATCGGCGTGAGCGCCTGATGCAGGCCGACGGACACCAGCGGCAAGAAGCCTGCCGACAGGATATAGCCGCCCAGGACGCCCAGCTTCTCGAAGATAAAGGTCAAAACGCTAAAGATGGCAGTCGTCAGCCATGCGCCTACCGGCTGAATGACGAGCATCAGAGCAAAGGCGCCGATGATGAGCACCAGCAGCGGGGACAAGAACGTGTCGAGTGCGTTGGGCATAACCTTGCGAATCTGACGCTCCATCCAGGCAAAAAATGCGCCAGCGATGAGAGCCGCGATCATGCCGCCCGCTGCGGGATTGTACTGCGCATTGGTGAGCGGCAGCAGAATGGCAGTGGCAGGATCAGCCGCGCCGGGCGCAAGCAGGGGCATGGCACTGTTGGCGATACACATCATGCCGGCGATGCCGCCCAGCGCAGCGGAGCCACCAAACTCACGTGCTGCGTTATAGCCCACCAAGATGGGCAGATAGGCAAACAGGGCCCAGCCCATGGAACGAATGCCCTGGTACCACCACTCGCCTGCAAGCGCGCCTGCCGTCGAGACGTTAATGACGTTGCAGATACCGTTGATGAGGCCAGCCGCAATGATGCCGGGAAGCAGGGCGACGAAGACATTGGAAATCTTCTTGAGGAAGGCCTGAACCGGCTTGGACTCGTACTTGGCCTTCTGCGCGGCCTTGTTTGTTGCCGCAGCGTCAACCACACTCTCGTCAGCAACGCCTTTCGCAAGGCCGGTGAGCTTGGAGAACTCCTCGAGCACCTTATTCACCTTGCCCGGACCCAGCACGACCTGCATCGTGTCGTCCTCGACCAGGCCCATCACGCCGTCGAGTGCCTTAATACCCTCCGTGTCGACGTTGACCGTATCTTTGACGGTCACGCGCAGGCGCGTCATGCACGCCGCGTTTGCGAGCACGTTGTCTTTACCGCCCAAAAGGTCCAGCAGCTTTTGGGCCAGCTCTTTGTTCGTCATAACTCCTCCTTGTATTGGGTATCTCGTCTGGATGTCATATCAGCTCACGCCGCGCACCTATTGGGCGTCGGCATTGCTCTTCTCATGGCCACTCACCGCAGTACGGACATGGCCGTGCGCCCGTTCAAGAGCTACCGCAGCCTGCTCGGCATCGCAGTCCAACAGCACCGAGACAATAGCGGTTTTTACGTGGCCGCCGGCATCCGCAAGCGCCTGAACAGCGCGCTCGCGCGTGCAGTCGGTCGCTTCCATCACGATGTTCTGGCCGCGCACCACCAACTTCTCGTTCGTCTGCTGCACATCGACCATCAGGTTTTGGTACACCTTGCCAATCTTGACCATGGCACCGGTCGAAATCATGTTGAGAATGAGCTTTTGAACCGTTCCCGCCTTGAGTCTCGTTGAGCCGGTCAGCACCTCGGGACCGGGCACGGGCTCAATGGCAAGATCTGCGCTCTCCCCGATCTTCGACCCTTGGTTACAGGCAATTGCAATGGTCTTGCACCCAGTTGCCTTGGCGTACACAAGGCCGCCCACCACATAGGGAGTACGACCGCTTGCCGCCAGGCCAACGACAAGATCCTTGTCCGAGAGTCCACGCTCCCGCAGGTCGCTCGCGCCAAGCTCCTCGCTGTCTTCGGCACCTTCGACAGCCTTGATAAACGCCGTCTCGCCCCCAGCAATGAGCCCGACGACCAGATCGGGCGATACGCCAAACGTAGGCGGGCACTCCGAAGCGTCAAGCACGCCCAAACGACCACTAGTGCCCGCGCCCATGTAAAAGACGCGACCGCCGCGCTCAAGCGCCTCGGCAGCCCAGTCGATTGCCGTGGCAACCTGTTGCAACACTTTCGTGACCGACTGGACGGCACGGAGATCCTCATCGTTCATCGTCGTGACGATTTGCAGCGATGTCATCGTATCGAGGTCCATTGACCTTTGATTACGCTGTTCGGTCGTGAATTTTGTTAAATCGAGCATTTCATTCACCTCATCTTTCCTGTTTCTCGATGTAGTTTTGCTTTATGACATGCGTCGCCCGTTCGTAGTCGCTGGCAACGTAAGCAGCGTACAGGGCATCGACAACCATAAGCTGGGCCATACGCGAAGCCATGGCACCGCTGCGGACCAAGGGTTCACTCGCAGCGACGCCGAGCACGGCATCGGCCATGGTGGCAAGCTTGGATGATCCATCTACTTTGGTAACGGCCACAACGGGACAGTTGTGACGTTGAGCCTCGACGGTGCAGTCCAGCACCTCTTGCGTCAAGCCCGAGTAGCTAAAGGCGATTGCCATATCGCCCTCATGCATGTTCTTGGCACATAAGAGCTGATCATGCCAGTCGTCGTACAGATGGCACTCTTTGTCGACACGCATGAGCTTTTGCGCCAGGTCGTGCGCGACCAAACGAGAGGCACCAATACCGAACAGATTGACCGCGCGTGCCCGCTTAAGACGGGCCGCGCATCGCTCCAAGACGGTGTAATCGAGCGTTCGCGCCGTCGCCTCGATCGTGCGCACGTTGCTTTTCATCACCTTCCCCACGATACGTTCGACGCTGTCATCCATGGAGATGTCCTCGAGGGCTACGTCTTTCTTGTCACCTAAGAGCGCCAGCTCGGCAATCAGTTCGCGCTGGAACTCCTTGTAGCCCGCAAAACCCAAACGCTTGCAAAAGCGCAAAATGCTCGAGGGCGAGGAGAACGTGACATCGGCAAGACCGCGGACGGACAGCCCGACCACCTCGTGCGGATGAGCGCTTACATATGCGATGACATTGCGTTCCGCCGGGCACGCGCTGAGCTCACGCTCGCGAAGCCGCAAAAGCAATCCGTTTGCCATCTCAAACACCTCCGTTGAGAAGAATTAAAGACCAACGAACGATTCGTACCGGATACAAACAGCTTTTGCGGTACATTGTGCCGCATCGTGGCGCACAAAGGGCGAGCGTTCTACCGCTCGCCCCTCAAATCCGACCGCTCGGAAATACGCGCGACACAAAATAATTCAACAAGGTCGCATTATCAGAAACGGGTTTGTTACCGGCTAGCGCCTCGCATGGGCGCCGATCGGCCGAGTCGCATGGCGCACCAACGCCGCTGCCAGCAATACCAACAGCATGGCGGTGACATAGCCCGCAGCATCGAATCCTAAATCGATAACGTCGAAATGCCTGCCGGGAACAAAGATCTTATGTACCTGATCGCCAACGGAGCAGGCGGCGCAAAAGAGCAATACGGGCGCGCAACGGGAGCATACGCTCCACGGACGCTTGGAAAAGCAAACCACGACCACCGAGGCGAACAATCCGACGAAGAAAAACTCTACGGTATGGGCAACGCGACGGACGTTTGCGCCCACCCACATGCGAATGGAAGCAAGTCGGCCAGACCGGACATTCGAGGCAGCCGAATCGGTGCCCCCGGTCATTCCGTTCTCCGTCTGGGCTTCACCCGTGGCATCGGCAGCCTGAACGCCCGTAGCCTGACCCTCTACCACACGCGCGGTGGACTCGCTCAGCAACGACGTCTCCACCGCATTTTGCTCCGTCAGCACCCAGATGCCCGCCAGCGTTACAGCGAACAGAACGATCGCGGTCCATCCGATTATTTGTTTTACGCGCGCCAAGGGCCAACCTCCTTTTTTTGAATATCAGCGAGTGTAGCCCCAAATGGCATCGTCACCGTATCAAAATTTGAATCGCAACAGGAAGCGACGAAGCGACGCAAACCCCTACCCCGCCTCGCGCATCCAGCGATCGAACGTCCCCACGCACACGCCCAGGCACTTTGCTGCCTGGCTGCGGGTAATATCGCCCGCCTCATAGCTATCGCGCACCAGCTCAAACTGAGGAGGGCACGGCTTGCGAGGTCGACCGAAACGGACCCCTCGCGCCCGCGCCGCTGCAATTCCCTCCGCCTGGCGCCGATGGATATTCTCGCGCTCCACCTGCGCCACGTAGCTCAGCAGTTGCAGCACAATATCGGCAATCAGAGCGTTGGTAACATCCGGCGCGCCGCTGGCCCTAGCGCGCGTGTCAAGCAATGGCATGTCCAACACCACAATGGCAACCCCGAGCTCCTTGGTAATGCGTCGCCATTCCTCAAGAATCTCGGAGTAATTACGACCAAGTCGGTCGATAGAAAGCACCACCAGCACGTCCCCGTCTCCCAGGACGTGCAGCAGCTCGCGATAATGCGGTCGATCGAAGTCCTTGCCGCTCGCATGGTCGGCATAAATATTCGCTGAGCCCACGCCATAGGCGCCCAGCGCATCCAGCTGCCGATTAAGATTTTGATCGCGCGAACTCACCCGCGCATAACCGTACACCGTCGCCATCTCATCCCCGCTTTCTTGTAAACCTGCCAAAAAGGGACAGGTTTATTTTGGTAGGTTCTACCTCTCAAATAGCAGGTAAGCGGGCGGCCGAGCAGACGGCAAGGTACTCACGATTCAAATGCGAAGGGCGGTCCCGAAAGGCCGCCCTCCGCTCCCCCACCATGAGTCGGGATTTGGCTAATGGATAAGCTTAAAGTCCAAGTGCCCACGCGTGGTATTGACGCGCGAGACCTCGATGATCACGCGCTGCCCCAGCTCGTAACGGGCGCCCGTGTCGGCACCTGTGAGCGTTAGCGCGTCCTCGTCGAACTCGAACCACTCGTTGCCCAGGCTCTTGATCGAAACCAAGCCTTCGACCTGCGTTAGATCCAAGCGCACAAAAAGGCCCATGCTGCTAACCCACGAGACGGTTCCGGCATAGCGCTCGCCCAGACGGTCCTCATAGTACTGGGCAATCTTGATCTTTTGCGTCGCATGGCTGGCGGCATCTGCCGCGCGCTCGGCATCGCTGCATGCGCGGCAGATCTGCGGCAGAATGCGCGGCAGCGACTCGCGCCCCTTGCCGATCAGCCGCGGCGTACGGACCAAGGCGTCCTTGCCGCCGAGCCGCTCATAGGCCAACTGCAGTTTGAGCACGCGGTGCACCACCAGATCGGGGTAGCGACGGATGGGACTCGTAAAGTGACAGTAGCACGGCGCGGCGAGCGCAAAGTGGCCCTCGTTGCGCGGCTTGTACAGCGCGCGCTGCATGCTGCGCAGAAGCAGCGTGTTGACGAGCGGTGCGTTGGCCGTACCGGCGGCAGCATCAACTGCAGCCTGCAGCTCATCGGGGCTCCCCAGGGCAATACCGGCAGCACGGCGATCGTCGATGATGCCTAGCTGCGCCAGCGCAACGGCAGCACCGTGCAGGCTATCGGGGCTCGGATCCTCATGCACACGATAGCAGGCCTCGATATCACGGTCTGCCAGCCACTCTGCAACGCACTCGTTGGCGAGCAGCATGGCTTCCTCGATAAGCGACGTGGCACACGAACGCTCACGCGCCACAATCTGCACGGGCACTCCGTCCTCATCCAATAGAGCGCGAATCTCGGCTGTGTCAAAATCGACTGAGCCGCGGGCGCGACGAATACGACGGCGAAGTTCGGCGAGTTCGTTAGCGGCGACAAGGAAATCGCCGAGGTCGATGTTGTAGCCGCGGGCGGCCTCCTCGCACGCAAGACCGCGCTCAAGCGCTTCCTCGCGCGAGGTCTCGGCAGCCGCAACATCCTCGGCTGCACC
Source organism: uncultured Collinsella sp. (assembly GCA_958438955.1). GTDB lineage: Bacteria > Actinomycetota > Coriobacteriia > Coriobacteriales > Coriobacteriaceae > Collinsella. The sequence goes on along the minus strand of CAUBTS010000021.1, from coordinate 10,718 downwards.
CTCCAGCACCGAATACTCAACCGCGCCGGCACGCACCAGCAGCGCCTCGGCGCCGTCATAGTCCATACGCACACGCGAGCGAATCACGCTGGGATACGGATCGTAATGCCGCACGCGACCCTGCGCATCGAGCTCGATATCGACGGTAAACGCAAGACGGTCCTCGTCAGGGCGAAGCGAGCACAGGTCACAGGACAGGCGTTCGGGCAGCATGGGAAGCACGCGATCGGCCAGATACACCGATGTCGTACGATGGCGAGCCTCAAGATCGATATGCCCGTCCCAAGCCACATAGTGTGAAACGTCGGCGATATGCACACCCAGCTTGTAGCCACCCTCGGTCGTGCGCTCCAACGAAATGGCATCGTCAAAGTCGCGCGCGTCGACCGGGTCGATCGTGACGACAAAGCGGTCGCGCAGATCGCGGCGGAGCGGGTCCTTAAGCGCCGCGGACACATCGAGCGAAAGCCCCTCGGCCTCGTCCAGCGCGGCCTCGGGATAGCTATCGGTATAGCCGTAACGCGCCATCACATATTGAACGCCCAAATCGGGCGCGTCATCTCCGCCAATGCGGCGTTCGATCGTCACGGTACCCGATTCCAGGCGCGTCGGGTAGGTCAAAATGCGCGCGACAACAGCATCACCCGGGTGGACACCCAGACGATCCGCCGAGGTATCCTCGGGCAGAATGAAGAAGTCGGCCTTCAGACGCGAATCGAGCGGCTCGATCACACCGAGCGGACCGGCGGTCTGGTACGTGCCCACCACGCTTATGGCTGCACGCTCAACCACGCTTTCGATCACGGCGCGCCGCTCACCGTGCGGGCTGTTCTTAATGCTCACGGCAACGGTATCGCCATCCATGATCTCGCGCTTACCGCGGCCCATGACCTTGTAGTCGCCGTTTTCGGTTACAACGTAGGCGCTATGCTCATGGAGCTGCACGCGCCCGGTCAGGCTCGGACGGCGTTCGCTGCGCACCGGCCCGCGCTGATTGCGAGCTCCACGCTTATGCTTGTTATTGCGCCCCATGGCGCCTCCTAACTATCGATTGAGAACTCCAAAGAGTCTACCCAAATGATTCGCTTTCCTGCCGTCCCCTAGGGATCAAAAAACGGGCCGCCCCATAAGAGACGACCCGTTGGAAGGGATGAATTCCAAGCATGCCTACACGCGCAGGTAGCGGCGCATGGCGATGGCAGAACCAAAGAGACCGATAATCACGCCGACCAGAATCAGCGCAGCATAGGTCACCAGGTAGTACTGCATTGGCAGGGCAAACGACATCCAGCCGATGCTCTCCTGCAGACGCGGGATCATCAGATTGCGCAGCAGCTCCAGAACGCCGACGGAAAGCAGCGAGCCCAAAATGGCCTGCAGCACGCCCTCGGTGATAAACGGGCCACGAATGAAGCCGTTGCTGGCGCCGACCAGACGCATAATCGCAATCTCACGACGACGCGCCGTGATGGACAGGCGAATCGTGTTGTTGATGAAGATGAATGCGATAAAGGTCAGAAGACCAACGAGCACCACGGCGGCGATGCGGATGTAGTTGGTCACCTGGAACAGGCGGCTCACTTCCTCCTGGCCGTACAGCACGCTCGCGTTGACGTCGCCGTCATCCGCGATCTTCTGGAAATCGGCATCCTTCTTGAGCTTCTTTGCCGTGCTCTCGACCTTGGACGGATCGTCCATCTCAATAGCGAAGGAAGCCGGCAGCGGGTTCTGGCCATCGAGCGCGCTCATGGTGGCGTCGGCGTTGCCCGACATCTTGCTCGTATACTCGGCCAGCGCGTCGTCCTTGTCCTTATAGGTCACGGACTTGACGTTATTCCACGTCTTAAGCTCGGCCTCAAAAGCCTGAACATCGGCCTGATCGGCGTCATCACTAATGAACGCGTTGATGACAACCTGATCCTCGACGGTGCCGATCACGGAGTTCAGCATCGCAGAGCCCATGATGAACAGGCCGATGATAAACAGCGAAAGGAAGATCGTAATGACGGCGCCGAGCGAGGTAGTCCAGTTACGGAAGAAGTGGCTGATTGCTTCTTTGAAGGAGTAGCCCACGTTAGTTGGTGCCATAGTTGCCGTAACCTCCCCTCTCCTGGTCGCGGATGACGTGGCCGCCCTCGAGGGCGATCACGCGACGGTGCATGCTATCGACCATCTCGCGGTCGTGCGTGGCGACGATCACGGTGGTGCCGGTGCGGTTAATACGCTCAAGCAGCTTCATGATGCCCAGCGAGATCGCCGGGTCGAGGTTGCCCGTGGGCTCGTCGCAGATCAGCAGCGGCGGACGGTTGACCATAGCACGGGCGACGGCAACGCGCTGCTGCTCGCCACCGGAAAGCTGGTCGGGCAGCGAGTCCATCTGATCGGCCAGACCGACCAGACGCAGCACCTCGGGCACCTGGCTGCGAATGACGCCCTTGGGCTTGCCGATGCACTGCAGGGCAAACGCCACGTTTTCGTAGGCGGTCTTTTGCGGCAGAAGCTTAAAGTCCTGGAACACGGCGCCAATCTGGCGGCGCAGGAACGGAACCTTACGGTTCTTGATCTTCATGAGGTCCTGACCGGCAACCAGGATGCGGCCGCTCGTCGGCTTGACGTCGCGGTTGAGCGTCGACAGCAGCGTGGTCTTACCCGAGCCGGAGTGACCGACCAGGAAGACGAACTCGCCCGGATAGATCTCGATGTTGATGTCGTCGAGTGCAGGCTTGTTAGGCTGTGCCGGATAGATCTTGGTAACATGCTCCATAAGGATGACGGGCTCGACACCGGCCTGCTTGGCCATCTTCTTGCGGCTGGCCTGCGGATCGATGGGCGCAAACACCGACGTAAAATCGGGGTTGTTGAGCGCGTTATCGAGGCTTGCGACCTCGGCTGCCTGATCGCTCTCGACCACCGGGGCAGCAGGCTGCGTGGGGTCGGGAATAGCGGCAAAGAGACCGGACTGCGCAGGCTGAGGAGCCGGCGTCGCAGGGGCCAAGGGGTCGGGAATGCCGGCCATGGTAGGCTGCGGCGTGGCGGCACCAGCCTGAGGCTGCTCCACGCGAGCGGTCACGGCCTGAACGGGCTCAAAACCCGCCGTGCCGGAAAGCGCGACATCGCTGGTTGGATTGTAGGCAAAGGGATCGGATGCCGGCTGTGCCTGATCTGCCGGCTGAGCGGGGGCCTGAGCAACAGGCTGGCCCTCTGAATCCGGAGTGGCGAAACGACTGCCCTGGACGCCTGCCTGCGTCTTGGGGGCATCATCGCCCGCACCGGAGGTACGGAAGTGGTTACCCACTGGTGCTCCTTATCGTCGTGCGTTTAAACTACATGAGCGCTTTGTATTTTAGCAGTATTAGCTTTGCTGCACATAAGAAGCATGGCGTGCTTAGGGATCCCGTCGGCCGGGCACAGGGTTACTCTCCAAATCGTCCTCGGACATGTCGGAGCCCCCGCTGCGCGCTTCGCGCGGCAGGGGCTCCTCCGTCCTGCGGAAAGATTTGGAGAGTAACCCTGTGCCCGGCCTGCGATAACTAAGGGGTCGCCGCGTTTATCTTGGGGTGCTGCATATACAACGCTGGAAGGGTCTGAATTGCGCTTTGTCGATATATGCCCTTTTCCCTGATGGGACCGTGCTTGAGGGGCGTCTTCATGAGTTGCGGTGAAATAGGGGCGCTCTCCAAGAGAGCGCCCCTGCCGGGTTTCCATAGTTCTGGCGAAGCAGTCCTTGAGATCCGCCTTGCCTTATGCCAAGAACTCCTTGGTGGTCGCCACGATGTTGGCGGCGTCCAGGCCATACTTGTGCAAGAGCTCGGCACCCGGGCCGGACTCGCCAAAGGTGTCGTTGACGCCGATCTTCTTGAGGGGCGTCGGGCACTGCTCGCACAGGACGTCGGCAACGGCGCTGCCCAGGCCACCGATTACAGAATGCTCCTCGACGGTCACGACGTGGCCGGTCTTGGTGGCGCTCTTGACGATCAGGTCGGCATCGATGGGCTTGATGGTGTGCATGTTGATGACCTCGGCGTCGATGCCCTCGGCAGCGAGCTGCTCGGCGGCCTCGAGAGCCTCGCCGACCATCAGGCCGCAGGCGATGATGGTGACGTCGGCGCCCTCGCGCATGACAATGCCCTTACCCAACTCGAAGTTGTAGGTCTCGGGGTCGTTGATAACCGGCGAGGCCAAACGGGCGAAGCGCATGTACACCGGGCCGTCGCACTCGTAGGCAGCGCGCGTCACGGCGCGGGCCTCCACGTCGTCGGCAGGAACGATCACGGTCATGCCGGGGATGACGCGCATGAGGGCAATATCCTCGCAGCACTGGTGCGTGGCGCCATCCTCGCCCACCGAGATACCGGCATGCGTGGCACCGATCTTAACGTTGAGGTGCGGGTAGCCGATGGAGTTGCGGACCTGCTCAAAGGCGCGACCGGCAGCGAACATGGCAAAGGTGCTCGCGAAGGCAACGCGGCCGGTGGTCGCGATACCGGCGGCGACGCCCATCAGGTTGCTCTCGGCAATGCCCACATCGAAGAAGCGGTCGGGGCAGGCTGCCTTGAACTTGCCGGTCTGCGTGGCGGCAGCCAGGTCGGCGTCGAGGACCACAAAGTCATCGTGCTCGTTGGCGAGCTCGACGAGGGCCTCGCCGTAGCTTACGCGCGTGGCGATTTTCTTGACGTCTGCCATCCTAGAGCTCCTCTCCGGCGGCCGTGAGCTCTGCCATGGCCTGCTCAAACTGTTCATCGTTGGGGGCCTTACCGTGCCAACCCACCTGGTTCTCCATAAAGGAAACGCCCTTGCCCTTCATGGTCTCGGCGATGATGGCGGTCGGCTGACCCTTGGTGGCGCGGGCCTCGGCAAAGGCGGCGCGGATCTGATCGAAATCGTTGCCGTCGGCAAGCTCCACCACGTGGAACTTAAAGGCGCGGAACTTGTCGGCGAGCGGCATGGGGTCGTTGACCTCCTCGACGGGGCCGTCGATCTGCAGGCCGTTGTGGTCGACGATCACGCAGAGGTTATCGAGCTGCTGGTTGCCGGCAAACATGGCTGCCTCCCAGACCTGGCCCTCCTCGCTCTCGCCATCACCCAGCAGGGCGTACGTGCGGTAAGTATCGCCCCAGTGCTTGGCGGCAACCGCCATGCCCACGGCGGCGGAGATGCCCTGGCCGAGCGAGCCGGTGGACATATCGACGCCCGGGGTGTCGTTCATGTTGGGATGACCTTGCAGGTGGCTGCCGATATGGCGCAGCGTCTCGAGATCCTCCTTGGGGAAGAACCCACGCTCGGCGAGCACGGCGTACAGGCCCGGAGCGCAATGGCCCTTGGAGAGCACAAAACGGTCGCGATCGGCCTTGCGGGGATCGGCCGGGTCGACGTTCATTTCCTCAAAGTACAGATAGGTCATGATGTCGGCAGCGCCGAGCGAACCGCCCGGATGGCCGGACTTGGCAGCGTGCACGCCAGTGACGATGCCCTTCCTCACCTCGTTGGCAACCTTTTTGAGCTCTTCGTCGCTCATTGTGCCTTCCTTTCATCCTCATTAGACAAAATGCGCACGGCACCGAAGGTAATCCCAACACAGCCGCAATGCACGTACGTCATTCATTATGCTGGAAACTGATGGCTTTACCAGAGTTTTTATCATTATTTGAACAATTTAGCAGGCAGAACCGCTGATGAAACGGTTTATCAATGTGAACGTCTTTTGGATGGAACGCGATCGACCCTACGCGCTAATGTCCTTGAATCCCTCGCCGAAGGCTTCCGTAACGTCGGCAACCGTCACGATGGCATGAGGATCGCGCTCGCGCACGATCGTCTTGAGGGTATTGAGCTCTCGACGGCTCACGATGACCATAACCACTGGCTTCTCGGCACCCGAATACATGCCAGTCGCCTTAAACTTGGTACAACCACGACCCAGGCCATACATGATATCGGCAGCGATATCAGGGAACTTGTCCGAGATGATGAGTACCATACGGCGTTTGTTGCCACCATCGACCACGGCATCGATCACGTAGCCGCTAATGACCATCGAAAGGCCTGCATACAGTGCGTTTTCGATTGAAAAGACCGGAGCCGATAGCGCGCATACGGCAACATCGATCGCCATGACGGTCGAGCCCACCGGCAGCGAGGTGTTACGCGAGATGATTTGGCCAATCGTGTCCGAGCCGCCGGTGTTGGCGCCGGCGCGCAACACCATGCCGTAACCGATGCCCGTAATAATGCCGCCCCACATGGCAGGGAGCATCAGGTCCGCATCCGCCAGAGGTGCTACAAACGGGGCAAACAGATCGGTAAAGAAGCCCAGCAGCACAAAGCCCGTCGCGGTCTGCACCACGTAGAACATGCCGCCCTCGCGCATAACGACCAACAACAGCAAGGCGTTCATCACGATCGTCTGAATACCAACGGGAAGCGATAGGCCGCGCGCCGCGCCGACCGCCTGGATAATGGTGGCAAGGCCCGTAACGCCACCGGCGGCAAGACCGTTGGGAATCAAAAACAAGTCGGTCGCGATGGCGGCCAAGGCACACCCCAACATGATCTGGGGCAGGTCGTGAAAGAGGTTCATCGAAAGAATGCGCTTGATGTCCAGACGATATGCCATGCTGCCTCCCTCAAAAAAGCGCACCCAAACGGATGCGCTTTGAACTTCTTCTTGTATTCGATTCTACCGATTCGCCGGACAAAAACCACCCCTGCGCAGGGTTTATTCTGGATACAAACCCGTCCAACCGTTGGGCTTGGCATCGGCTTGAAGCCACCCGATGTTTTAGACCTCCGAGCCTTCTGCATCGGCGTTGCCGGTAGCCCAGCGATGGTAGCCAATAACAAACGGGTCCAGGTCGCCATCGTCAAGGACGGCCTCGACATTGCTGGTCTCCACGCCCGTGCGTAGGTCTTTGACCATCTGGTACGGGTAGAGCACGTAGCTGCGGATCTGGTTGCCAAAACCAATCGTGGTCTTGGGTCCGCGAATCTCATCCAGGGCCTCGGCGCGCTTCTCGAGCTCAATCTCGTACAGGCGAGCCTTGAGGATCTGCATGCACGCGGCCTTGTTCTGGATCTGGCTGCGCTCGTTTTGGCAGGTGACCACAATGCCGCTGGGAAAATGCGTCACGCGCACGGCGGAGTCGGTGGTGTTGACGCCCTGACCGCCCGGGCCGCTCGCGTGGTACACGTCCACGCGGATGTCGTCGGGACTGATCTCGATGTCGATATCATCGGGTAGCACGGGGATGACCTCGACGCCGGCAAACGTGGTCTGGCGGCGCTTCTTGTCGTCGGTGGGGCTAATGCGAACCAAGCGGTGGACGCCAGCCTCGGCGCGCAGCATGCCAAATGCGTCCTTGCCCTCGACGGTAAAGGTCGCGCGGTCGATGCCGATGACCTCGGCCGCGGGACAGTCGTTGATGGTGACCTTCCAGCCGCGACGCTGGCAGTACTTCATGTACATCTTAAAGAGCATGAAGGTCCAGTCCTGGGCCTCCAGACCACCCTGTCCGGGCTTGATGGTCACGATGGCATCGCCGTGATCGAACTCACCGGTAAACCAGCTCGAAAGCTCAAGCTCATCGATGGCACGGGCCAGGCGCTCAGCCGTGGCTGTAGCCTCCTCGCGAAGGGCGACGGCATCGGGGTCATCCCCCATCTCCTCGGCAAGCTCCAGCGCGGCGCGGGCATCGGAAAGCTCGCCCCGCGCGGTATCCACGGCAGCGATATCTTCCTTGGTACGCGCGATCTCCTCCATGGTGGCACGGGCGGCGTCGGCGTCATCCCAAAAGCTAGGGGCAACACTTTTGGCCTCGAGCTCGGTCACGCGCGTGCGCTTTTCGTCCAAATGGAGATACGACTCGACCTCGCCGAGCCGGTCCGCGAACGCGTCCAGCTCGGCGGGCGTTACCTCTAAAGCCTCAGCCATTAACGATTCCTGCCGTGGCAGTACTTAAACTTCTTGCCGCTACCGCAGGGGCACGGGTCGTTGCGGCCCACGTTGACGTACGGATCGTCGCTCTCGGACTTGCGATAGGTGGTCACCTTGCCACCGTTGTTGACGGCAGCCGGACCACCCTGGACAGCCGTGCGGGCCTGCACCTGCGCCTGCTTGCGCAGCACCGAGTCGCCGTTGTCACCATCGACCTCGGCAGGACCGGAGAAGCGCGCGCCCTCGAGCGCGGGCTCCTCCTTGTGCTCCACGGCACGCGGGGCAGCCTTGATCTCGATGCGCAGAACCGTGCGCAGGTAATCCTCATACATGGTATCGACGAGTATCTGGAACGCGCCGTAGGCCTCGGTCTTGTACTCAACCAGCGGGTCGCGCTGGCCAAAGCCGCGCAGGCCGATGCCGGTCTTGAGGTAGTCCATCTCCTGCAGGTAGTTCATCCAGCGGGTATCGATGACGCGCAGCATGACCTGGGTGTTGAGCTCGCGCATCAGGTCCTCGCCCAAGCGCTCGGCCTTCATGTTGTAGCACTTCTCTACGTAAGCCAGGACATCGGCGGCCAGGGCCTCATAATCCTCGTCGGGGAACTTCGGCGTATCGATGTGGCCGGTGAGCTCCACAACCCACTTGCGCAGGCCCTCCAGGTCACGCTCGCCATCGTGACTGTCCTTGGTGCAGAACTCCTGCACGCAGCGGTACACGGTGTCGTGCATGACCTCGGTGATGTGGTCGGTCAGGTCCTTGCCGTCCAGAATCTTATTGCGCTCGGCGTAGATGACCTGGCGCTGCTTGTTCATGACGTCGTCGTACTCAAGGACGCTCTTACGCATGGAGAAGTTGATGCTCTCGACCTTGTGCTGGGCGCTCTCGACGGCCTTGGAGATGATCTTGTGCTGGATGGGCATGTCGTCGCCCATGTCGGCCGTGACCATCATCTTGGAGACGCGGTCCATCTTGTCGCCGCCGAACAGGCGCATGAGGTCGTCCTCAAGCGACAGGTAGAACTGGGTCTCGCCCGGATCGCCCTGACGGCCGGAACGGCCGCGCAGCTGGTTGTCGATACGACGGGACTCATGGCGCTCGGTGCCGATGACGGTCAGGCCGCCGGCGGCAAGCACGCGCTCGCGCTCGGCCTTGCAAGTCTCCTTGGCCTCGGCGTTAAACTGCTCGAGCTGCTCGGGCGTCACATCCTCCATGGTCAGGCCCTCGTACTCCAGGCGCTCGCGCACCAGCTCGTCGGGGTTGCCGCCCAGCAGGATGTCGGTACCACGACCGGCCATGTTGGTGGCGATGGTCACGGCGCCGTAGCGTCCGGCCTGGGCAACGATGTGGGCCTCGCGCTCGTGATGCTTAGCGTTGAGGACCTCGTGCGCGATGCCGCGCTTGGTAAGGGCGGCGGACAGCTTCTCGGAGCTCTCGATGGAGACGGTGCCCACCAGGACCGGCTGGCCCTTGGCGTGACGCTGCTCGACATCGTCGGCGACGGCATTGTATTTAGCCTGAATGGTGCGGTACACCAGGTCCTCGTGGTCCACGCGCTGCACGGGCTTGTTGGAGGGGATGACCTCGACGGGCAGCTTGTAGATCTCGCGGAACTCGGCATCCTCGGTAAGTGCTGTGCCGGTCATGCCGGAGAGCTTGTCATACAGACGGAAGTAGTTCTGCAGGGTGATGGTGGCCAGGGTCTGGTTCTCCTCGCGTACGAGCACGCCCTCTTTGGCCTCGATGGCCTGGTGCAGGCCCTCGGAGTAACGGCGGCCTTCCATAATGCGGCCGGTGAACTCGTCGACGATCTTGACCTCGCCGTTGGTGACCACGTACTGCTTGTCGCGGTGGAACATGTACTGGGCCTTCAGCGCCTGCTGCAGGTGGTTGACAAGCTGGCCGGAGAGATCGGCATAGATATCATCGATGCCCAGGCGGCGCTCGATCTTCTTAAGGCCGCGCTCGGTGGCGGCAATGGTGTGCTTGGCCTCGTCCATGACGTAGTCGCCCGTGGGTTCAACGTCCTCGGTGGCGGTGAGCATGTCGTGCGACACGTCCTCGCCGCGCTCAAGGCCACGCACGGCACGCGCGAAGTCCTTGTAGGTACTGGCGGACTTGGTGCCAGCGCCCGAGATGATCAGCGGGGTGCGGGCCTCATCGATCAGGATGGAGTCAACCTCGTCGACGATGGCGTAGTTGTGGCCGCGCTGCACGCGCTGCTCGGGACGGGTAACCATGTTGTCGCGCAGGTAATCAAAGCCGAACTCGGAGTTGGTACCGTAGGTGACGTCGGCCTGGTAGGCCGGGCGCTTGAGCTCGAGCGGCATGTTGTTCTGGAGCAGACCGACGGTCATGCCCAGGTACTTATAGATGCGGCCCATCCACTCGGAGTCGCGCTTGGCAAGATAATCATTGACAGTAACGACGTGCACGCCCTTGCCGGCAATAGCGTTGAGATAGCCGGCCAACGTGGAGACGAGGGTCTTACCTTCGCCGGTCTTCATCTCGGCGATGTGGCCCTCGTGCAGTGCCATGGCGCCAATGAGCTGCACGTCAAAGTGGCGCATACCCATGGTGCGCTTGGAAGCCTCACGCACGGTGGCAAAGGCCTCGGGAAGCATGTCGTCGAGCGACTCGCCGTTGGCGTAACGCTCGCGGAACTTATCGGTCTGGCCGCGGAGTTCCTCCTCGGTCATCTTCTCAAACTGGGGCTCAAGACCGTTGATCTGGTCGACGATCTTGTAGTAGCGCTTAAGGTCCTTATCGGATCCAAAGGACAGCAGCT
>CAUBTS010000020.1 GCA_958438955.1 uncultured Collinsella sp. | reverse complement strand
CCGTCCCGGCGACAACGGAGGCCGCAAGCCCCGCCGTCACCACGACGCCGAGTAACAGCCGCATATAATCAGCTCAACAAGGGCGACTCCGGACGGGGGTCGCCCTTTTGCTATTCCCGGCGGGATAGACCGGTTCAGATGGGGCTTTGATGCATGGGTGGTCTGTTGTTGTGCAAATGGGTATCATACTGTGGTTATTGCATCGACTCTGTGATGCATGTTTGTACGTTCCCGGCGGTCGGTTTGCCAGAAGCGCCCCGTCGGTTGTTTCAGACCCGTTTCGAAGAAAGGAAACAACACTAACCTATGGCAGCTAAAAAATCATCTCCCTTGAAGATCATCCCGCTCGGCGGCCTTGACGGCATCGGCAAGAACATGACGGTCTTCGAGTGCGGCGACGACATGGTGCTCGTCGACGCCGGCCTCATGTTCCCGGATGACTCCCAGCCCGGTATCGACCTGGTGCTTCCCGACTACACCTATGTTTTGGAGAACGAGGAAAAGCTCCGCGGTATCGTCGTCACCCACGGCCACGAGGACCACACCGGTTCGCTTCCGTATCTGCTGCAGGACCTCAACAATAAGGTGCCCATCTTCTCGAGCAAGCTGACGCTTGGCTTTATCGAGGGCAAGCTTTCTGAGTTCCGCATCCGCGCGCCCAAGTTCCGCGAGGTTAAGGGCGGCAGCCATGTCAACCTCGGCGGCATCTCGCTCGACTTCTTCTCGATGACGCACTCCATCCCCGGCGCTCTGGGTGTGTTCATTCGCACCAATCAGGGCACCGTTATGCACACCGGCGACTTTAAGCTCGACCAGACGCCCATCGATGGCGTCACGCCCGACTATGCCGCTATCAGCCGCTTTGCCAAGCAGGGCATCGATCTGCTGCTTTCCGACTCCACCAATGCAACGGTTCCCGGCTTTACCAAGTCCGAGGCCGAGGTTGGTCCCAACTTGCTGCACGCCATCAAGAACGCCCCGGGTCGCGTGTTCGTCGCGTCGTTCTCGAGCCACATCCATCGCCTGCAGCAGATCTGCGATGCCGCCCGCAAGTGCGGCCGTAAGGTCGTTGTGACCGGTCGCTCCATGCTCACTAACACCCGCGTGGCGCGTGAGCTGGGCTACCTCAACATCGACGATGCCGATATCATCGATGCCTTCGATATCGATAACCTGCCCGACGACAAGATCGTCGTCATGTGCACCGGTTCGCAGGGCGAGCCGCTGTCGGCCCTGTCCCGCATGGCCAATGGCGAGCACAAGACGCTCTCTATCCACGAGGGCGATACCGTCATCCTCTCGGCAACTCCTGTTCCCGGCAATGAGAAAGCCGTCCAGCAGGTCGTCAACAGCCTGGCCAAGCTCGGTTGCGACGTGTGGGATAAGAACCGCGCTCTTGTCCACGTCTCGGGCCACGGTAGCCAGGAGGAGCTCAAGCTCCTGATGGCCATGGCCAAGCCCACGTACTTTATGCCGGTTCACGGTGAAGCCGTGCATCTGCGCGCCCATGCCCAGCTGGCTCGCAAGATGGGCATCAAGGACGATCATATCTTTATCCTCGATAACGGCGATACGCTCGAGATGCGCGGCGGTATCGTCAAACGCGGTACGCCCGTCGAGTCCGGCGTCGTCTACGTCGACGGCCTGCGTATCGGCGATACCGACCCCATCGTCCTGCGCGATCGTCAGAAGCTCGCCAACGACGGTATGGTTACCGCTGTCGCCATCGTCTCGCTCAAGCACAAGAAGATCGAGGCCATCGAGTTCTCGGGCCGCGGCGTCTCGTTTGCCATCGACGACCAGTTCTCCGAGGATGCCTCCGCATCCATTATGAAGACGATCGAGAAGGGCAAGTTCAGCTTTACGAGCAGCGGTTCCGATGCCATTCGCAAGGCCGTGCGCGATTCGCTCTCTAACTTTATCTGGAGCCGTACGCGCACCCGCCCGATGATCATCCCGGTCGTCATGGAGGTTTAGTTTGGCGCGCGGATCTGCACAAAACGCCAAAGGCAATAAGGCCAACAACCAACCGGCATCTGCTAAGGGTGCCGGTTCCCATCTGCGTGCCAATAAGGGCCACGAGTCCGAGTTCGATGATTTCGAGCCCTTGGTCGAGCCCTCGGCCAACCGCGATATCGCCGGCGTGGTCATTGCCGTTTTGGCGATTGCGTCCTTTATTGCCGTGATTTCGCCGGCGACTGCGCCCGTTACGGCTGCGGTTGCCGGTTTCTACCACTTGGGCTTTGGTCTGGGCGCCTACGTGCTGCCGATCGTCATTTTGCTGTTTGCCGCCACGCTCTTTTTAGGCGAGGACTCGCCGCTCAACGTACGCTCTGTTGCGGGCGGCGCCGTGGTCTTTATCGCCGTCGTCTCCATTCTTTCGCTGATGGTGCCGGGTACAAGTGTCTCTTGTGACCTTATGTTCACGCCGCAAAATTTGTCCGCCTCGGGTGGCTACATCGGTGCGTTTATTGCGAGTGCGCTGCAGAATGCCCTGGGTAAGCCTATCGCGATGGTAGTCCTGTTGGGCTTTGTCGTCGTGGGCTTGGTCATCATTGGCTTTTCGGTGGGCGGCGTTTTGCGCTCTGCCCGCGACCGTGCGGCAGATTTTGCCGAGCGCCGTCGTGCCGACGTCAACGCGAGTCCGTGGGGTGACGATGAGGCCCTGTCGGTGCCTGGTGTCGCCCGTCCGCATCTGAGCATTCTTCGTCAAAAGGGCTCCGATGCGGCCGTGACTACGGTTATGGGTAGCGAAGTCGATCCGATTCTGGACGATGAGGACGTGGACGAAGATCCGTTTGTCGACGTGTCTGAGGCCGTGGAGGCCGAGCGGGCCAAGACAACGCTGTTGCCGCGCCGCCATGCCAAGAAGGGCAAGGCTGCGCCCAAACTCAATACGAGTGAGCCCGACCCGTCTTGGTCCGAGAGCGAGATTGAGCTCACCGAGGGTGATGACGAGGACGACGAGGCTCCGATTGAGACCGCAAAGACAACTTTGCTGCCGCGTCGCCATGCAAAGCGCGACCAGGTAACCGGTCAGCTTTCGATGGAAGACGACCCCGATAAGATCGACGAGTCCGAGCCGCCGTTTGCCGTGAATCCTGTCTCGGCAGCACCTCAGATCCCCGACTTCTTGAAGCATCCCAAGGTTGCCGATGCGCCTGCCTTGAGTGCTGTCGAATCGGCTGCGGCCAGCGATGGGGGAACGGACGGCGGCGCCGCAGATAACGAGGGCGAAGAAGAGGACGGCCTCAAACTTCCGCCACTTGAGATTCTGCATGCCAACCCGCAGTCGGCTTCCGCTGCGTCTTCGGACAAGGAGATGGAGCAAACTGCCGAGTCGCTGCAGTCGACCCTGCTTGAGTTTGGCCGCAGCGCCCGCGTGGTCGGCTGGATCGCCGGCCCCACGGTGACGACCTTTAAGCTGCAACCTGGCGAGGGCGAGCGCGTGAGCAAGATTTCGAGCCTCGAGGACGATATCGCGCTTTCGCTCGCAGCTCAGTCGGTTCGTATCTTTGCCCCGATCCCCGGCACGTCGCTCGTGGGTATCGAGATCCCCAATCGCAAGCGCCAGAACGTCAACCTGGGCGACGTGCTGCCCTATGTGAAGGGCGGTCCGCTCGAGCTGGCCATCGGTCGCGATGCCGAGGGTACGCCGGTCGTCGCCGACCTCGCCAAGATGCCCCACCTGCTGATCGCCGGTACCACGGGTTCCGGTAAGTCGGTCATGATCAACTCCATCATCACGACCTTGCTCATGCGCGCCCTTCCCGAGGACGTTCGCCTGATCATGGTCGACCCCAAGCGCGTCGAGCTTGCGGGCTATAACGGTCTGCCGCATCTTTACGTGCCTGTAGTGACCGAGCCCAAGCAGGCCGCGAGCGCTCTGCAATGGGCCGTGTCCGAGATGGAGCGTCGCCTGAAGGTCTTCGAGCGTCTCAACGTGCGTAAGATCTCGACCTACAACGAAAAGCAGGCCGCCGGCGAGTTTGAGCATTACGATAACCCGCCGCAAAAGATGCCCTACCTGGTCATCATCATCGACGAGCTCTCGGACCTGATGATGGTCGCCGGTAAGGATGTCGAGGCTTCGATCGTGCGTATTGCTCAGCTGGGTCGTGCCGCCGGTATCCACCTTATCGTGGCCACGCAGCGCCCGAGCTCCAACGTGGTGACGGGCCTTATCAAGGCTAACATCACCAACCGCATCGCCTTTAACGTCGCCACGGGTATCGACTCGCGCGTCATCATTGATCAGATGGGCGCCGAAAAGCTCACTGGTTTGGGCGACATGCTGTTCTCAAAGGTCGACTGGGGTAAGCCTCGCCGTATCCAGGGCTGCTTTGTCTCGGATGACGAAATCAACGAGATTGTCGAGTTCGTCAAGTCGCAGAGCGAGCCCGACTACCACGAGGAGATCCTGTCTGCCGTGGCGCCCGCTTCCATGTCCATGGCGGGTGGCGGCGGCATTGTCCGCACCGGAGTCGCCGAGCCGCAAGACGATGATCCTCTCATTTGGGAAGCCGCCCATATTGTGGTGGAATCGCAGCTTGGCTCCACATCTGGCCTGCAACGTCGTCTGAAGGTTGGCTATGCGCGCGCCGGGCGTATTATGGACATGCTGGAAGAAAAGGGTGTCGTCGGTCCGCCCGACGGTTCCAAGCCGCGCGAGGTCCTGCTGGATGAGGAGGGGCTTGCCGCGCTGGAATCTGTCGACGCCGAGATGGCACGTGAAGATCGTGAGTTTGGAGGATTCTGATGGCTGCACGCTTTGGTGACATGCTGCTCGAGCAGCGTCGCCGAATGGGCCTTTCCATTCAGCAAGTCGCCAACACCATCAAAATCAGGCCGCAGATCATCGAGTTTTTCGAGACCGGTAACTTTGCTTCGATGCCGCCGCGCGGCTATGCGCAGGGCATGATTTCGAGCTATGCTCGCTTTTTGGGCCTCAATCCGCGCGAGGTCGTCAATGCCTACTTTGACGATCTGATGGCATATGAGCGCGAGACGTCGCAGCAGGGCGGTCGTTTTCAGGACGCCGCTGGCTACGTCAATTCGCGTTCCTCGGTCGATAACGGGCGCTTCCTGATGGTTCAGGGCGGTCGTTCGACGCGTTATGGACAGCGTCCTCAGCAGGCCGGTTATATTACCGAGACGGGTTCGGGCGAGGAGATTCGTTCGCAGCGTGACCGGTTCCGCAGTACGCCGATGCCCGAGGACCGTGCACTTCCCGCTGCCCGCGGCGTGGCTCGTGACCCTCGTGCCGGCTACGGCGACGGCGGCTATTCCGATCGCGGTTACCGTGGTGCCTCCGCCGGACGCTCTCGCGGTGGCTATGCGGATGCCGATACCACGCAGGTGACGCCGCGTCTTCGCTCTCAATCACAGCCGTATGGCCAGCGCTCTTCGGCTCCGCGTTCGGGCCAGCGTGGCTATCAATGCCGCGGTGAGCTTGCGCCCCGCTCGGGTCAACGCAGCCTTCAGGGCCAGGGCGGCTATCGCGGCCGTCCCGATAGCAATCGCGGTCGTATGCCTCAGGGAGGCGGCCGCAGCAGTTCCGGTCGTGGACGCGGCGGGTCACGTACTCCTCAAAACAACGGGCTCGATCCGCGTATCATCTACGCCGGCATCGGTGCCGTTGCGCTGCTGTTGATTGTGCTCATCGTGGTGCTTCTGCGTGGCTGCGCATCTTCGACGCCCGAGACCACGCCCGAGACGCCCGCTGCTACCAAGACGACGACCAAGAAGTCTTCTAAGAAGACCGAAACGGTTGACGAGGACGAAGACACCGATGAGGCGACGGATGAGTCGACCGATTCGGACGCCACCAAGACGACGGCTAAAAAGGAAGAGAACGAGGTAACGAAGGTCAAGGTCTCCGTTGCCAAGGGAAAGACCGCGTGGATTGAGGTCAAGGTCGACGGCAAGTCGGTCTATGGCGCCCAGGCGACTGGCCCCTTTGAGCAGGAGTACACGCCCGAGTCCTCGATCGAGATCACCACGTCCAAGCCTTCCGATGTCACCGTTACCAAGAACGGTGAAAAGGTTCGTTACGATACCAAGACCTCGGGCGTGGCGCGTGTGACGATCACCGTTCCCAAGAAGGAGACGACTGATTCCGAGAATGGTGAAAGTTCTGATGGTACCGACACCACCGATGGTACCGACACCACCGATGGTACCGATACCACCGACGGTACCGATGCCCAGTCCACGGATGGCGCCGATACCGCAACTGACGGTCAGACGCCCACCGATTCTACCGACTATTCGTACGATAGCTACTAAGCCGCTCGTACGCGAAAGGAAACATCATGGCTAAAGATTCCAGCTTCGACGTCGTGTCCGAGGTCAACATGCAAGAGGTCGACAACGCCTTCCAGCAGACCACGCGCGAGATTTCCCAGCGCTATGACCTTAAGGATTCTGGCGCCACGATCGAGCTTTCGAAGGGCGACAAGCTCTTTACGATCAACGCCCCGGCCGACTTTGTCTCCAAACAGATTATCGACGTGTTGAGCTTCAAGCTCATCAAGCGCGGCATCGACCTCAAGGCTGTCTCGTGGGATGCTCCGCAGGCGGCGTCGGGCGGCACCGTGCGCGTGCTCGGCCATATCGTCGAGGGTATCGACCAGGCGACCGCCAAGAAGATCAACAAGGACATCAAGGACCAAAAGCTCAAGGTCAAGGTGACCATCGAGGCCGACAAACTGCGTGTTTCCTCTGCTTCGAAGGACGCGTTGCAGACCGTGATCCAGTTCCTGTGCGACCAGGACTACGGCCAGCCGCTGCAGTTCACCAACTACCGCTAATATCAATCGAAAGGACCGCTCTCCAACATGGATACACCGTTGGGCTCCGTGCTCTACATCACCCTCGGGTGCGCTAAGAACGAGGTTGACACCGACCGCATGCGTTCTCTTTTGACCGCCGCGGGCTACGAGGAGGCATTCGACCCGCAGGATGCCGATATCGCCATCGTCAATACATGTTCGTTCCTCGCCTCCGCAACGTCCGAGAGCATCGAGACCACGCTCGAGCTCGCCAACGAGGTTCAGGACGGCGTTCGTTCTTGCCCCATCGTCATGTGCGGTTGCGTGCCGTCGCGCTATGGCGATGACCTGCCTGACGAGCTGCCCGAGGTCGCTGCCTTTGTGAAGGCCGACGATGAAGACGGCATCGTGGCGGTCATCGATGGCGTGCTGGGTGTCGAGCGTGAGATTGCAGCCTATATCCCGCAGGTCAAACGTACCGTCGAGGGTGCTGTCGCCTACGTCAAGATTTCCGATGGCTGCAACCGCTTCTGCAGCTTCTGCATGATTCCCTACATCCGCGGCCGCTATCATTCGCGCAATGCCGAGAGCATCATCTCCGAGGTGCGCGACCTGGTTGCCGGCGGTGTGCGCGAGATCGTGCTGATCGGCCAGGACACGGGCATCTGGGGTACCGACTTTGCCGACGAGGACGTCGCCGATGGCTCGCCGCGCAATCTGGCGCAGCTGCTGCGTGCCGTCGCCGAGGCCGTACGCCCGCACAACGTCTGGGTCCGCGTGCTCTATCTGCAGCCCGAGGGCATGACTGACGAACTCATCGAGACGATTCGCGATACGCCCGAGGTGCTGCCCTATATCGATATCCCCGTGCAGCACTGCGACGCGCGCATTCTTAAGGCCATGCGTCGCTCCGGTTCACGCCAGGAGCTCGAGGATCTGTTCCGCGACCTTCGCGAGCGCATCCCCGGCATCGTGATTCGTTCCACGGCCATGGTCGGCTTCCCGACCGAGACCGACGACGAGTTCCGCGACCTTATCGACTTTATGGACACCGTCGGCTTTGACTACACGAGTGTCTTTGCCTACTCGCGTGAGGAAGGTAGCCTGGCCGCCAAGATGGAGGGCCAGGTCGATGAGGAGGTTAAGCTCGAGCGCGCCCAGGAGGCCATGGACCTGGCCGAGTCGCTCGGTTTTGCCGCCACCGCCGCCCATGTGGGCGAGCGAGCCCAGGTAATCGTCGACGGTATCGAAGAGACCGAGGATGGCGCCGAGCTGATCGGCCATGCCTGGTTCCAGGCGCCCGATTCCGATGGCGCGGTGCATCTGGACGCCAGCGAGGCGTCCGTGGGCGATATTCTGACCGTCGAGTTTACCGATAGCTTCTGCTACGAGCTTATCGGTCATGTTGTGGAGTAGGAGAGCGTCGTGGCTAACGAGAGTAATAAGGAACTGACGAGTGTCTGGACGCCCGCCAACATCGTGACGTGCGTTCGCATCGTCTTTATCCCGGTGTTCATGATCGTCTCGGCGCTGTCTCACACGAGTGTTGCCGGTACGGATTGGAGCACCTTCGACGGCCCGCTCGCCGCCGCTGCCTTCATTCTGTATGTGATCCTGTCGTGCACCGATAAGGTCGACGGTTATCTGGCGCGCTCGCGCAACGAGATCACCGACTTCGGTAAGTTCTTGGACCCCATCGCCGACAAGCTACTGGTGTTCTCGGCCCTGCTGCTGTTCTTGGATTTTGGCGCGGTGACCGTGTGGTCCGTGTTCATTATCCTATTCCGTGAGCTGCTGGTGAGCGCCCTTCGCATGGTCGCGAGTGCGGCCGGTGTGGTCGTTGCGGCCGATAAGCTCGGCAAGTACAAGACGGCAACCACGATGGTCTCCATCTGCGGTTACCTGTGCGTTTTTGCTATGGCCGGCTTGCACCTTGGCCCGGTGGCACTGACGCTCGGCATCTACTCGGTGTCGCGCTTCCTGTACGCCGTTGCCGTTGTCCTGACCGTTATCTCGGGTGCCCAGTACTTCTGGAACTGCCGCAAGATCGTCTTTTCGGTCTAGGTCCTGGTGGGTATGACGGTCTCTTTTGAGCAGATTTCCGCACATAACGAGGAGCTGGCGCGCGATATTGTCGAGCGTGCGGGCGCTCGGGGCGTGACGGTTTCGACGGCTGAGTCGCTGACGGCGGGTATGATCGCCTCGACGATTGCCGATATCCCGGGCGCCTCGGCGGTGCTGCGTGGCGGTGCGGTGACCTATTGCGATGAGATTAAGCATCGTGTTCTTGGTGTTGAGCAGGAGACGCTCGACCGCTATACCGCGGTGTCGCATCAGACCGCGCGCGAGATGGCGGTGGGTTCGCTGGAGCTGTACCAGAGCGATATTGCAGTGAGCGCAACGGGTTATGCCGGCCCCGGCGGTGGCACTGAGGACGATCCGGCGGGCACTTTCTATATTGGCTGGGCGCATCGTTCCGCCGATGGGGGCGTGCCGGTCGTGGACTCTGTGCGCTGCCACTATGAGGGCGACCGTTCGTGTGTTCGTGCCCATGCGGTCGCGGAGGCATTGGGGCGCATTGCCCTTGTGCTCAACTCTATGGAATAGACATGTTTTAAGGGGCCTTAGGGCCCCTTAATTGTGGAGATAGGGACCTCTGACAAATTTAGCGTTTGTGCTGGTTGTAGATGTATTTTTGCCTGCCTTGTTCATATTTGGTCCTTTGTGGTCAAGTATTTGGTCAGTGTTTGGTCGGCGTTTGGTTGGGTTTTGGAAAGACCGCCTGCATATGATTGGCCTGAACGGTTGACCACGAACAGCCGTTCGTTTATTATCGATGCAGGTTGTTAAGAGGAGGGCTATTCATGGCCAAGAATTCAGGTCCCGTACGTACCGTTCATGCTCGCACGACGGGTAAAGAGCGCGATGAGATGATCGCCACCACCAAGGCTGAGATCGAGAAGAAATTCGGCCAGGGTTCCATCATGAGGTACGGCGACGGTGGTCCCGAGCTCGAGGTCGAGGCCATTCCCACGGGCGCCCTGGCCCTCGATGCCGCGCTGGGTATCGGCGGCGTGCCGCGCGGCCGTATCGTCGAGATTTACGGTCCTGAGTCCTCCGGTAAGACGACGCTTTCGCTCGAGATCCTGGCCGAGGCCCAGGCAATGGGTGGCGTTGTGGCATTTATCGATGCCGAGCACGCGCTCGATCCCACGTATGCCGCACGCATCGGCGTGGATATCGACGAGGTGCTCATTTCCCAGCCCGATACGGGTGAGCAGGCGCTTGAGATTGTTGACATGCTCGTGCGTTCCGGCGCCATCGATGCCATCGTCGTTGACTCCGTCGCTGCGCTGACCCCGCGTGCCGAGATCGAGGGAGAAATCGGCGACACTACGGTCGGTCTTCAGGCTCGCCTGATGAGCCAGGCGCTCCGCAAGCTCGCCGGCTCGCTGTCCAAGTCCAACACGACGTGCATCTTCATTAACCAGCTGCGTGAGAAGATCGGCGTCATGTTCGGCAACCCCGAGACCACGACGGGCGGCCGCGCCCTTAAGTTCTTCTCTTCGGTGCGTATCGACATTCGCCGCATCGACAGCATTAAGCTTAAGGACGAGGTTATCGGTAACCGCGTGCGCGCCAAGGTCGTTAAGAACAAGGTGGCAGCTCCGTTCCGTTCTGCTGAGTTCGACATCATGTACGGTACGGGCATCTCTAAGGAGGGCTCGATTCTGGACATGGCTGTCGAGTGCGGCATTTGCAAGAAGATGGGCTCCTGGTTTGCCTATGGCGAGGATAAGCTCGGCAACGGTCGCGAGGCCGCCAAGGCGTTCCTGCGCGAACACCCCGATTGTGCCGACGAGATTGAGCATAAGGTCCGCCTTGCCTGTGGACTTGAGTTTGATGACGATGCTCCGTCCGAGGTCGAGCTGACCGATCAGCCTGCGCCTGAGGAGTTTGACGAGCTTTACGCCATCGATGGTTCCGCCATGCTCGATGATGACGACGAGTAGCGGTTACGCTCATGTCGTATACGGTGACCGAGGCCACGGTCGTCTTTCCCGATAAGAAGGCGGTCTCCTCGTTCTCGAGCGGGTATGCGTCCAAAAAGCCTTGCGCACATATCGATTGTGAGCTTGAGGGCGGTTTTGAGCGGTCCATTTGGATTCCCGTGCGGGTCGCGCGGCTGTATGTCAAAAACCGCCCCGATCTTCCCTGTGATTGGGACAACTTCCGTGAGGCGGTGCAGCTCATTGAGCGTAAATGTGCACTTACCATGGTGACCGAGATGTTATCGCGCCGCGACCATGCGACGGGTGAGGTCCGTGACAAGCTGGCTCGCTACGGCTTTCACCAGCCTGCGATTGATTTCGCCGTCGAGCGCGCCACCGAGTATCGTTTTTTAGACGAGAGCCGCTTTTGCTCGTACTTTATCGAGGAGCGCAAGCGGCGCGGTTGGGGACAGCGCAAAATCGAGACCGAGCTCAAGCGCCGTCATGTCGTGCTCGATGAAATTCCCGGTTATCCCGAGGATTATTTTGCCGTCGAAGACGATTTGGCGCGTGCGTCAGCCCTGCTCGCCAAGCGGCGTGTTCCAGAGACGCGCGCATTCGAAAAACTGGTTCGGTTTTTGATGGGCAAGGGCTTCTCGTATCACGTCGCCGCCGATGCCGTTAAGGCACGTCTCGATGCCGAACGCGAGGAATGTGCGGTTTAGGCGTATGCGTTTTGTGGCCCTGCCGTTCACCGTGTTTTAGCCGCCGTGCCGGGGCCATTTATTTGACAGTTGTTGTGGTTCAACGTACGATAAACACTGTCATTTGCTTTGTGATATGTGCTCATCTGTGATGAGTTTGTTTATATGTTTATCTGTATCCGACCCGCATAAGCTGCGCCCATATTACTCAAATGTCGCGAGCCGTTCGTAAGGACGGTTCGCTTTGTTGTGTAACGAATCCATAAAAAGGAGTGAGCATGCCTATCATCGCAGCGCTCGTTGGCATCGTTTTGGGTGCCATCGCCGCCATTGCCTACATGCGCACCGCCAAGCAGGGTAGTCTTCACGAGGCCGACGAAAAGATCCAGTCGGCACACGCACAGGCTGAGTCCCTGATCGGTGATGCTAAGCGTCAGGCCGAGACCCTCAAAAAAGAGGCTCTGCTCGAGGCTAAAGAGGAGATCATCAAGAACAAGCAGGCCGCCGAGGCCGAGGACAAGCAGCGTAAGAGCGAGATTCGTACGCTCGAGAACCGTGTGATGCAGCGCGAGGAGTCCCTTGATCGCCGAAACGACGCTCTCGACAAGCGTGAGCACCAGCTGTCCAGCCAGGCCGGTCAGGTCGAGAAGCGCTCCCGCGAGCTCGAGGAGCTCTGCGCCAAGCAGACCTCTGAGCTCGAGCGTATCGCCGACCTGACCCGCGAGGACGCCCACAAGGAGCTCCTCGATAAGGTTCGCGGCGAGGTCACCCACGAGGCTGCCACGATCATTCGCGAGTCCGAGCAGCAGGTTCGCGCCGAGTGCCACAAGACCGCCCAGGAGATTCTGTCCCTGGCGATTCAGCGCTGCGCTGCCGACCACACAGCCGAGGTCACCGTTACCTCCGTGCACATTCCCTCTGATGACCTCAAGGGCCGTATCATCGGTCGCGAGGGTCGCAACATCCGGACCTTCGAGCAGGTTTCCGGCGTCAACCTCGTGATCGACGACACGCCCGAGACTGTCGTTCTTTCGAGCTTCGACCCGGTCCGTCGTGAGACCGCCCGTGTTGCCCTCGAGAACCTCATCGCCGACGGCCGCATTCACCCCGCCCGCATCGAGGAGATGTATCACAAGGCTGCCGACCTGGTTCAGCAGCGCGTGCGCGAGGCTGGCGAGCAGGCTGCCTTCGATACCGGCATCCACGACCTGCATCCCGAGATCGTCAAGACCCTTGGTGCCCTGCGCTACCGTACTTCGTTTGGTCAGAACGTGCTTCAGCACTCCCTCGAAGTCTCTGACCTGTGCGGCGTGATGGCTTCCGAGCTTGGCCTGGACGTTGTGACCGCCAAGCGCGCCGGCCTGCTGCACGACCTGGGCAAGGCAATCGACCATGACGTCGAGGGCCCGCATGCCGTCATCGGCGCCGAGCTTGCCCGCCGTTATGGCGAGAAGCCCGTTATCGTCCACGCTATCGAGGCTCACCATGCCGACGTCGACCCCAACACGGTGCTCGATGTCCTGGTACAGGCCGCCGATGCTGTCTCTGCATCTCGCCCCGGTGCCCGTCGCGAGTCTGCCGAGAACTACATCAAGCGTCTTGAGAAGCTCGAGGAGATCGCCAACTCCCATGATGGCGTCGAGCGTACCTATGCCATGCAGGCTGGTCGCGAGGTCCACGTCATGGTTCAGCCGGACAAGATCTCCGATGCCCAGTCCACGGTCCTGGCTCACGATATCGCCCATCAGATCGAGGAAGAGATGGAGTATCCCGGTCAGGTGCGCGTCGTCGTGATTCGCGAGAGCCGCGCTGTCGATATCGCTAAATAACATGAGCGACGCGAACGAGCTCATCTCATTTATCGCGTCGATGTCGGGGGAGGGCAACCTTCGCGTCGAGGAGAACCTTGGCGAGGGTTATGTCCGCCTCCGCGTTTCGGAGGCCGAGAGGCGCCAGGCAAAGCACGACATTCAGCATGTCGAGGATATCGTCATTGAAATGCTCCGTAATGCTCGCGATGCTGGCGCCGACAAAGTCTATCTCGCTACGACCAAGGAAGATGGCGTCCGCACGCTTGTCTTTCTGGATAACGGTTCGGGCGTTCCGCAGGATATGCAAGAGCGAATCTTCGATGCCCGCGTTACCTCCAAGCTCGAGAGCATGAAGATGGACCGTTGGGGCGTTCACGGTCGTGGCATGGCATTGTTTTCGATCAAGCAGAACACCGACGAGGCCCGTGTGGTCACGTCTGGTGTCGATCTTGGCTCAGCCTTTAAGGTGAGCGTTGCGGCCGACCGCCTCAGCGAGCGTGCCGATCAGTCCAGCTGGCCCCAGGCCGTCAAGGATGAGGACGGACGTTATGTCTGTGCTCGTGGTCCGCATAATATTATTCGCGCTGCCTGTGAGTTTGCGCTCGAGGAGTTGCGTGGTTGCGATGTCTATCTTGGTTCTCCGTCTGAGATTGCCGCGACCCTTTATGCTCAGGCGTCAAGTCGGCTCGATACGTCGCGTCTCCTGTTCATTGATGACGAGAGCGAGCTTCCGGTTGTCGATCGTTTAGGCCTTGCCTCTGATGCCGAGGACTTTATCCGTATCTGTTCGGGTTTGGGTCTTGAGATGTCCGAGCGCACGGCCCATCGCATTTTGGCAGGGCAGATTAAACCCGTTCGCGGTGTGACCGCGCGTCTGCTGCGCGAGCGTGATTCGTCCTCGCATGCGCCGGCTCCTGTCGATCTTGCAAAGGATCGTCGCGGGCTACGTATTGCCAAGGATGACATGGCACAGTTTTCGCGTGCTGTGGAGCGTGACTTTAATGACCTTGCCGCCCGGTACTATCTCAACCTTTGCGGTGACCCAAAGATTCGTGTTTCGCGTGATCGAATCACTGTGACCTTCGATCTTGCCAAAGAGGAATAGTGCCTTTACCGAGTCCACTCGGTACGATACAGTTATTGCAGTTAAAACGTACTTTTAAACGCAGGAGTTTCTTCATGGATTGCCTGAAGGTATCAAGCAAATCATCGCCCGCGTCCGTTGCCGGCGCCATCGCCGGCATGGTCAAGGATGGTGTGCCCGTCAACATTCAGTGTGTCGGCGCCGGTGCGGTCAACCAGGCCATAAAGGCCGTGGCTATTGCGCGCGGTTTTTTGATTCCAACCGGGTTTGATATTTCCTGCGCGCCCGTGTTCTCCGACATCCTCATTAACGGGGAGTCGCGCACGGCCATCCGTCTTTCTATTTACGTTCACCAGATCAATCGAGCTGCTATGGATAACGTCGTCATGGATGATGTTAAGCCTGTGGCATAGCTTCTGCTTGCCTCGATTCGCCCCCCCCTCTCCATCGTTAGGACTTATGCACATGGACCAGCGTTCCGTACGCGATATTCTTGCCGGTAAAACCTACTTTATCCGCACCTTTGGCTGCCAGATGAATCAGCACGACTCCGAGCGCGTGAGCGGTCTGCTCGATTCGTATGGTTGCCTCATGGCGCTCGATCCCGAGCATGCCGATATTGTTGTCTTCATGACATGCTGCGTGCGCGAGGCCGCCGATACTCGCCTGTACGGCCAGTGCAATTCCTGTAAAAGCCTGCCGCCTTCGCCTTCGGGCAAGCGTGTGGTTGCCGTTGGTGGTTGCATCGCGCAGCGCGATGGCGAGGGCCTGCTCACCAACGTCGATAACGTCAATGTCATCTTTGGTACGCATTCCATCGCACATGTGGCAGAGCTCATTGCCGAGGCGTTCCTTGATGGCAAGCGTCATATCCGCACCAATGAGCATGAGGATACGGATGCCATGAGCATGCCGTGGCATCGCGAGACCCAGTATCACGCTTGGGTGCCCATCATGACGGGCTGCAATAATTTCTGTACCTATTGCATCGTTCCGTACGTGCGCGGTCGCGAAAAGAGCCGCTCCTTCGAGGAGATTGTCGACGAGGTGACCGGTTTGGTGCGCCAGGGCGTGCGTGAGATTACGCTGCTGGGCCAAAACGTTAACTCATATGGTCGCGATCTGTTTGGCAAGCCGCGTTTTGCCGATTTGCTGCGTGCCGTGGGCGATACGGGTGTGGAGCGCATCTTCTTTACGTCTTCGCATCCCAAGGATCTGCTGCCCGAGACCATCGACGCCATGGCCGAGACGCCTGCTGTTATGCCGCAGCTGCACCTGGCCGTCCAGTCAGGTTCGACGCGGATCCTCAAAGAGATGAATCGCCGTTATACACGCGAGGACTATCTGGGCCTGGTCGATCGCATTCGCAACCGCATGCCCGATATCGCGCTCTCGACTGACATTATCGTTGGCTTCCCGGGCGAGACTGAAGAAGACTTTGAGCAGACGCTTTCACTTGCCGAGACGGTCCGCTATGCCCAGGCCTATACCTTCATCTATTCCAAGCGCGCCGGTACCCCGGCCGCAGAGATTGGCGATCCTACGCCGCATGAGGTTATTCTCGGGCGTTTCAACCGCCTGGTTAAGGTTATCGAGACCACGGCACATGAGTATAACCAGGGTGAACTTCATACTGTGGTTCCGGCGCTCATTGAGGGAACGAGTAAAAAGAACGACGCGGTCCTGCTGGGCAAGAGTCCCAAGAATCAGACCGTGCATGCGCCTATCCCCGAGGGTTACAGCATCGATCAGCTTGTTGGCAAGATCGTTGATGTTGACGTTGACGTTGCCAAGACCTGGTATTTGTCCGGCTCCGTTGTGGGCGAGCCGCGCTAATGGTTTCTTCCGGGGCAGGTCTTTCCGCCGTTGCGATCGTCGGTCCGACGGCGGTTGGTAAGAGTGATGTTGCCGACCGTTTGGCCGCTCGTCTTTCGTCCGAAGTGCTGTCGTGCGATGCGATGCAAATCTATCGCGGCATGGACATCGGTACCGCAAAGATGACGCCCGATGAGTGTACGGCGCCGCTGCGTCTCGTCGACATTGTAGAGCCGGGTGTGGCATATTCTGCTGCGCTTTATCAGGCTGACGCTCGCGCGCATGTTGAACGTCTCCTTGGTTCGGGTTGCCTGCCGGTTTTTTGCGGAGGTACGGGGCTGTATCTCAAGGCCGTCCTCGATGAAATGGACTTTCCTTCGGGTGAACTTGAGGACGATCGTCGTATGGGCTATCAGGAGCTTGCCGAGCGTATTGGCGAGGAAGAGCTGCATGCCCTGCTTGCCGAGCGCGACCCAGAATCGGCTGCTGTTATTCATCCCCATAATGTGCGCCGTGTGATTCGTGCGCTCGAGATGCATGATGATGGTATCTCCTATGCACAGCAAAAAAGTCAGTTTAGTGTTCCGCGCGAGCATTATCATGCTCTATGGTTTGGTCTGACGCGTAATCGCGAGGTGCTCTACGAGCGCATTAACCTGCGCGTCGATCTGATGTTTGAGCAGGGTCTTGTCGATGAGGTTCGCGGTCTTATGGACCAGGGGCTGGGAGATGCCCTGACTTCGATGCAGGCAATTGGCTATAAAGAGATCATTGATGCTTTCAATGGCGTGATTTCTATGGATGAGGCTCGCGAACTCATCAAGATGCGTTCGCGTCGCTATGCCAAACGTCAGCTTTCGTGGTTTAAGCGCGATGACCGTATCGTGTGGTTTGATATGGACGAGTTTACGATCGATGAGGTCGTTGAGGACATCCTGCATCGTATTGAGGCTGCCTAATGGCCCGTTTCCCCCTTGTTCCCACGGCACCCGAGCCCGAGCGTGCCATATTAGTTGGTGTTGAGTGGCGCGACAATGCATGGCCGCTCGATCGTTCGCTTGACGAGCTTGAGCGCCTGGCCCATACGGCTGGCGCCCAGTGCGTGGCGCGTTTGTCACAGCGTCTGGTTAAGCCGTATCCAAAATCGTTTATCGGTTCCGGTAAGGTTGAAGAGCTGTGCGGCCTGGTGCATCGCATGGATGCCGATGTCGTTATTTTTGACGACGACCTGACGCCCTCGCAGCAATCCTATTTGGAGAAAGCCGTGGGCGAGCCGGTAAAGATTATCGATCGTACAGCACTGATCTTGGATATCTTTGGCCTGCATGCTCAGACGCGTGAGGGACGCCTACAGGTACAGCTGGCGCAGCTTCAATATCTGTTGCCTCGTCTGCGTGGCATGTGGAGCCATCTTGCCAAGGAGCAGACGCGCGGCGGCATCGGTTCGCGCTTTGGCCAGGGTGAAAGCCAGCTCGAGGTTGACCGTCGCTTGATTCGCAATAAGATTGCCGCGCTTCGTCGTGAGCTCAAGCAGGTTGAACAGCGTCGCGATGTCCAGTCCAAGAGCCGCATTGAGTCACCGGCGTTTCGCGTCGCGTTAGCCGGTTATACCAATGCCGGTAAATCGACGTTGCTCAATCGCCTGACCGGCTCTACGGTACTTTCGCAGGACAAGCTGTTTGCTACGCTCGACCCGACGACGCGTTCGTATCGCCTGCCCGGCGGTCGCGGCATGACGATTACTGATACCGTCGGCTTTATTCAAAAGCTGCCGCATGGTCTGGTCGATGCCTTTAAATCGACGCTGTCCGAGGTGTTGGGTGCCGATCTAATTCTCAAAGTCGTAGATGCGTCTGACGAGGACTATGAGCGGCAGCTTGAGGCTGTCGACCGCGTTCTTGATGAGATCGGCGCTGGAGAGCGTTTAACGCTGACCGTATTCAATAAAATCGATCTTCTCGATAGCGTTGATCGCCTGAGCTTCCGTCGTCGCTATCCCGAGGCCGTGCTGTTCTCGGCCCAGACGGGCGAGGGACTCGACGATTTCGTCGACCGTATTGCTCGTGAGGCGGCTGCTACCGATGTGTTGCTCTCTGCTGATATCCCGTATCGCGAGGGCGCCCTCATCACGCTGGTGCATGAGCAAGGAACCCTTTTGCACGAGGAATATCTTGAGGACGGCGTTCGTATTGTGGCGAAGCTGCCGGCCCGTATCGCGCCGCGGCTCAAGCGTTATCGCACCGAGTAGACGAGCTCCAAAAAGCCCAGAATAATGGGTTGATGCAGCAGATAAAAGGGGAGTGCATGACGTCCAAGGCTGGCGAGCGCCGGCAGGGGGTTGGCGTAGGCCCAGCTTAGGGCGGTCTTATCGATTCCCTGCGCTATATGTGCGGCGAAGTATCCTGCAAGATACATAAAGATAAACGGGATGATGGGGTAGTAATCACCTGAAACAAACCCAAGGCTCGGAAATCCCAGCCACGCCAGGTAGGGGACAGGGTAGATCGTTTTGGGGATACTCCAGGTGAGGGCGAACAACACAAGGCATAGCGACATGCCCCATCTCGCCGATATCTTCTTAAGGACGGGATCGGTCAACGCCACGATGCCGGTACATGCGGCCATGCAGTAGATGATGCCAAAATTAACCGAATCGTCGACTGAGACAAGTGTTGTTGCCAGCCAGACGACGAGTGCTGCTAAGGCGTATTTGGCGGCACGTTTGATATTGTTGCGCGAAAGGGTGCACATCCAACCCGCGATAAACAAAAATACCCAGCTGATGCTGGCGCGCCAGATGTCTTGAAAGACGGTCTGGGTAAACCAGGGCATATCCCAGTCGTACAGGTAGGCGAGATCGTAGCAAGCGTGAAAACCTGCCATTGAAATCATCGTAAACCCGCGGACGGTATCAAAGATGGTGATGCGTTTTTGCATTACGAGAACCGGCGCATTAAGCCGACGACTTTGCCCAAGATGATGGGATTCGTTGCATAGATAGGCTCCATGGTGTCATTCTCGGGCTGCAGGCGTACGCGTCCCTGCTCCTTGTAGAACGTCTTGACGGTCGCTGAACCATCAATCATGGCCACGACAATTTCGCCGTTCATGGCACTCTTTTGTTCACGGACGATGATGTAATCGCCATTGAAGATGCCGACATTGATCATTGAGCTCCCATGCACCTCAAGGATAAAGGAACCCTGATCAGTGGCGATTTCGGTCGGGATAGTAAAAGTGTCTTCGATATTCTGCTCGGCCAGAATGGGAATCCCAGCCGCGACGCGACCAACGAGCGGTAGCGAGACCGTTCCGCGAGGTGCGGTGGGCTCGTCAGATTTAGAAATTGAGACAGAGGAACCGTCCTCGTTAAAGAGTTCCAGGGCGCGCGGTTTGGTGGCATCGCGCTTGAGTAGCCCGCGCGCCTCCAGGGCAGAGAGATGGGCGTGCACGGTGCTGGGAGAGGATAGGCCCACGGCAGAAGCCATCTCGCGCACGCTGGGCGGATAACCCTTCTCCTGCTGATATTCCTTGATGAAGTCGTAAATTTGCTGCTGACGCTTGGTAATTTTGCGAGCCATCAGGGCATCCTCTCTACCCATGTCAAACAAATGTTCGAATTTTGCTTGACAGGAACAACTGTTCGAAGATAATAATAACCGAACATTCGTTCTCGCGCTAGACATTTTTGTCCGCGCGGCTTGATAAAACTGTTCTCAGCAAAACACGCGAGAGGAGAACATGATGAACGCAACGAATATGGTCCAGGGAAACCTCGCCCTTAAGCTCGAGACGCCTGCAGAATACACTTTTACGGTTGTTCAGGGTGGCCGCTCCGGCTTTCAGCCTTTGACCGTAAAGCCTGCTCGCAATCAGCAGGCTGTAGCCGCGCCGGCCCGCGTTGCCCTGAAGGTTCCGACGATTGTCGCCGTTGCCGTTGCGCTTACGCTCTTCTTTGTCCTCGCTACGTCGGTCTTTAGCGCTCGTCACGCCGCGTATGCCGAGTCCGTTTCCAACGTTACCTACGAGACCATTCGCGTTCAGTCTGGTGATTCTCTTTGGTCGCTTGCCGAGGAATATCCAATCGAAGGCCTTTCCACGCAAGAGACTTCCGACATGATCCGTAACGTCAATCATCTGGAGCATGGTTCGCTCGCCGCCGGTGCGCATCTTAAGGTTCCTGCTCGTTCGTAATCATTATCGCGCTGCGCATGGTACCCTTGTTATCGTTTAAGAGGAGGTACCATGCGCTGTCCCAAATGCGGCAAGGCACATACCCGCGTCGTTGATTCCCGTATGCAGGAGTCAAATAACACCATTAAGCGCCGTCGCGAATGTTGCTCGTGTAATTACCGCTTTACAACGTTCGAGCGATGCGAAGACCCAATCGAGGTCATTAAGTCAGACGGAACTAAGCAGCGGTTCGATCGCAATAAGCTGCTCGTCGGCTTGATGCGCGCCACCATCAAGCGTGATATCGACACTAAGAAGCTCAATGAGATTATCGATGACATCGAGGTCGAGCTGCGCTCTCGCACGCTGACGGCCGTTACGTCCCATGAGTTGGGTGACATGGTACTCAAGCGCTTGGCCAAGATCGACAAGGTGGCGTACATCCGCTTTGCCTCGGTCTACCGCGATTTCAAAGACGTCGATGAGTTTCTGCAAGAGCTCGACAAGCTAAGGTGATTCCATGTCCAACATTACCGTTAACATAAAGCGTCTCGACCCCACCGTCGAGCTTCCCAAATACGCCCATCCCACCGATGCCGGCTTGGATCTGCGCTCCAACGAGGACTGCGTCCTGAAGCCCTTCGAACGTCGTCTGGTCTCTACTGGGCTGGCTATCGCCCTGCCCGATGGCTACGCCGGCTTCGTCCAGCCCCGCAGCGGCTTGGC
This sequence comes from uncultured Collinsella sp., assembly GCA_958438955.1. Classification (GTDB taxonomy): domain Bacteria; phylum Actinomycetota; class Coriobacteriia; order Coriobacteriales; family Coriobacteriaceae; genus Collinsella. The sequence goes on along the minus strand of CAUBTS010000020.1, from coordinate 1,017 downwards.
CATCAAGCAGGGCCTGTCTATAGTCAATACGCCGGGCCTCATCGACGCCCACTACCGAGGAGAACTCAAGGTTATCCTCATTAACCTGGATCCCACCAACAACATCCAAATCAACAAAGGCGACCGCATAGCCCAGCTCGTCATCCAAGAAGTCCCCACGGTTAACCTCATAGAAGTAGAAGAACTAGACGAAACCGACCGAGGCAACGGAGGCTTCGGCTCCTCCGGCGTCGCCTAGGGGCGCTCGTATCCCTCCCGCCCGCCTCTCACACATATCATTCCATGCTCAAACATTCTCGCTTCGCTTCGCTCGCTGCGAAACTGCGCGTGGAACGATATGTGTGAGAGGCGGGCGGGCGGCTACTCGCTTGAAACAATATTTACTTTTCTAGTAAGCCGACGCTACAAAGGGACCGTCCCCTTGTAGCGTCGGCTTACTGTATTTATATTTTCTGGTTCCCCTTTGCAGATTTTACTGGTGGGGAATCTGGTATAGCTGCTAGTACGTTAACGCAGCTAGCCTGCGGGAGGCCCTATATATCGTCCCGCGCGCAGTTTCGCAGCGAAGCGAGAATGTTTGAGCACGGGATGATATATAGGGCCTCCCGCAGGCTAGCGGACATTAAGACCCTAGCGGATATGAGCAGGTTTTCCGCCCCAGTAGAAGCGGCAGAAGGCTCGTTTGCGCTTTTGGGGTTTGCCTACTAGCTCCATGGTTGCGATGGCTATATCTTCGGCTGCGTGGGGGCGGCGTAGTACTTCGCCGTTGATGAGTAGGGCTTTGAGTGATTCGGGATGATCGTGCAGATGGCGCAGGGTTACGATGAGTTCTCGTGCTGTGGTGACATGCATGCTGGCGCCCATGCCGGTGAGCATCGTGGTGTTGGCCTTTTCCTGACCGTATGATTTGCCCAGCAGGATCATCGGCAGATGTGCGCACAGGCACTCGGTGACGGTGAGCCCGCCCGATTTGAGGATTGCCAGGTCGCAGCCGTGCATGAGGGCCGCCATGTCGTC
>CAUBTS010000019.1 GCA_958438955.1 uncultured Collinsella sp. | reverse complement strand
ATAAGGACTAGCCCCTTTTCACGAGCCCGGGTGTCCCAGCGACACTCGGGCTTTTGTTTTAACCGCTAGGCAATTTCGTTATAATCGACGTCCGCAAATCGATTCATTATGTTGGAGAATCCATTTGATTATGGCAGATATCGACAATAGGATAGCTTTGGTGATTCCCGCGTATGAGCCGAGTGGTCGGCTGGCCGCACTACTTGAGGAGCTCGTGCTCGGATGGCCGGGACCGATCGTTGTGGTGGATGACGGGAGCAGCGCGTCCTGTTCTGTGGTGTTTGACCGCGCCCGCGCGCTTGGTGCTACGGTTCTTGTCCACGGGCTCAACCGCGGCAAAGGAGCGGCTCTCAAGACTGCCTTTTCTTATCTCTTGGAACAGGTCCCGACTGTTGCGGGGGCCGTCACGGCAGATGCCGATGGTCAGCATTTGCCTGCCGATATCCGCGCCGTTGCGCGCGAACTCGGTCTGCACCAGGACTCGTTGGTGCTTGGCTGTCGCCGATTTGACGGTAATGGCGTTCCTGCGCGCAGTAAGCTCGGTAACAATTTTATGCTTGGGGCCATGCGCGTGCTCTGCGGTGTCGATGTGAGTGATACGCAGACGGGCTTACGTGGCCTTCCGGCGTCGCTTATGCGCCGTATGCTCGCTGTGGTGCGAGACGGATATGAGTTCGAGACAGAGATGCTTGTGCTGGCGCGGCGTGCGGGTGGCATCTTCGAGGTTCCCATTACCACGGTCTACGAGGGTGACAACGAGGCATCACATTTCCGTCCCGTTGTTGATTCGCTTCGCGTGCTCGGTGTCTTATTCTCTGCGTTTGCGCGCTACACGCTCTCTTCGCTCTGCACATCGTTGTTGGATTGGGCACTGTTCTCTGCGCTCGTACTCCTATGGTCGCATGGTGTCGCGACCAGCGCAGCCATCGTGTGGGCAACCGTCGTTGCGCGGGTCGTCTCGGCATTTGTCAACTATATGCTGAATCGAAATATCGTCTTCAAAGCGGATAATTCCAGCTGTTCTCGGAGCCTTTGCCGCTATATCGCCCTGTGCGCAGCTTGTATGTTGGCGAGCGCAGCTCTCGTCCTCTTGATTTCCGTTGCACTGCCCATACCGGTCTTCATCATCAAACCGTTTGTTGATACGGCATTGTTCTTTGCTAACTACCGTATCCAGCAGTCATGGGTCTTTGAATAGGGGGATGATTCCGTGAACGTTCATGAGCTTAAGAAAGCCAAGAAAAGCGTGGTGGAAAAACAGGGGGCACGGAAGCGCGATGTGACGACCTTTATCGTCACTGCAGTCCTTATGGTCATCTATCTGCTATGGCGTCTGCTGTTCACCCTGCCGTTTGATCAGGGGATTCCCCAGATGGTTTTTGCGGTCTTGCTGCTCATCGCTGAGACAGTAACCGCGTTTACGACCTTCGAACTTTACTACCGCAAGGTTAAGGCCGACAGCGGACATCTCGTTATGCCGAAAATCTTGCCCGAAGACTATCCCGACGTTGACGTGGTAATCGCTACGCACAACGAGCCGACTGACGTGTTGTTCAAGACGGCGAACGCCTGTACCTACATGGACTATCCCGATCGTTCTCGGGTGCACGTCTATTTTGCTGACGATGGCTGCCGCAAAGAGGTCGTTTCCCTTGCGGCTGAACTTGGGATTGGTTATATCCCCTGCGAGGATAACAAGTATGCCAAATCGGGCAACCTCAACAACGCGTTAAGGCACACGACTTCACCGCTGATCGCGACGTTCGATGCCGACATGATTCCGCGTAGCAGCTTTCTCGTAGATACCGTGCCCTATTTCTTGCTGCCTCGCTATATTCAGGATGGCGCGACCGGCGCATGGCGTTATCGTTCCGAGGACGAACTCAATGAGGACCTTAAAGTCGGTCTGATTCAGACGCCGCAAAGCTTCTATAATCTCGATCTTTTTCAGTTCAATCTGTATGCCAAGGATAAGATTCCTAATGAGCAAGATTTCTTCTCACGCGAGGTAAACCAGATGCGCAACTCTTCCAACGCCTGCGCATACACCGGTAGCAATGCCGTGATATCGCGCGCCGGTATGGAGGAGATTGGCGGGTTTCCGTATCATACGATCACCGAAGATTTCGAGACGAGCTGTCGTCTGCAGATGGCGGGTTATATTACCTACGCCACTGATAAGGTCGAAGCTCACGGCCTCTCGACGACGGATGTGCGCTCGATGGTGCGCCAACGCATCCGCTGGGCGCGCGGTGTGATTCAGAGCATCCAAAACACGGGTGTCATCTTTTCTCACAAGATTTCTTTTTCCGCGCGCATTACCTATCTGTGCAGTTTTCTGTACTGGTGGTCATTCTTCAACCGCATCATCTTCATTCTTGCGCCCATTATGTTTGCCTTGTTTGACTTCCAAGTGGTTAACTGCACACTCTGGCAGTTACTAATTTTTTGGCTGCCGAGCTATTTCTTTTATAGCAGGTCTATGAAATTGCTTTCGAGCAATGTTCGCAGTCAGAAATGGAGTCAAATCATCGACACCACGCTGGCGCCATCACTTATTATTCCCGTATTTCTTGAGACGCTCGGTATCCGCGAGACAAAGTTCAAAGTTACGCGTAAAGACAAGACGACCAATCGCAGCGGTAGCCTGTGGAACATGCTCCCACACCTGTTGCTCGTGGTGCTCTCGGTTGCAGCTATTATCAGATTTACATGGGGAAAGTATGGCATGGCGCTCGTGTACAGTTCCGTGATCATCTATTGGTTGTGCTACAACTTGATTGCCCTTTTGTATGCTATTGCCTTTTCGGGTGGTCGGTCCATGCCGCGCAAGAGTACTCGCATCTCCGTAGACGAACCTGCGGTGCTGACGGCGCTGCCGGTTGAGGATGAGTGGTCGAAGCTAACCGAGGGCACCGGCGAAGCCGTGGCCGAAGGTGGCGTTTTCCCCGATTGCAGTTCGGACGAGACGGATGACGAAGGCCCTGTGGGTGTTTTCGCGGGGCGTGCCATCAACATGTCAGACGGTGGTGTACTCGTGCGCATCGATGATCCCTTTCCCGAGGAGCTGCGCAGCTTTGCGGTGCGCTTGGGAGATGGTCGCTATTGCACATGCGTTTCTGGTAGGCTTGTGCGCCTCTTTCAATCCAAATGTGGCGATGATGAGTCGTGGTACGCGGCGTTTCGAATCGAGCACCGCTCGCTCGAGGAGCGTCGCATCTATGATCAGCTGCTGTACGATCGCGAAACGGGCATCGCCGAGGAGCTTGATAGCTGGAACACCACCTATGACGATATCGTGCGTATTGTCCGCATGAGGATAAGGGCGCTTCTTTCGCGTTACCGCGTATGGAGATCCCGCCGCCGCTCCAGGCGTGATAGCGATCGATGCGGCGATTCACGGGATGCGGAGCGGACCAGTCACGATTCTGCTCATGTCGAAGGAGACGCTGCATGCTGATTATTGCTGCCTTCGGCCGTGCGGCGCTGTTCCTGCTAGCGCTCTTCGGTCTGTGCTATTGGATCCATCGTTTGACCGAGACGGATGTGCATTTCGCTCCCGTGTGTGCCTTGTGTGTCATGGGGGTCGTCACGTATGCCGGTGGAATCGTGGGCGCGCTTGCCCCTGCCACCTGGGGGGTGGTTGTGGTGGGCGCCATCGCCGGTGCAGCGGCAATGCCCTGTCTCCATGGTCGTGGTCTTGCTAGATTGCCCTTTGGTCTCCCTGACGCGTGTTTTCTCCTAGGTATGTTGATCTTTCTGTGGCCCCTGCTGTCGGCGCGTCTCGAGCATTACGATAACTTTACGCATTGGGCTATAGCGCTCAAGGTCATGCTGGAGACGGGGGCTTTCCCCACGGCGTCAAGTGGTCTCGTTGAGTTTTTCAACTATCCGCTCGGCACAACTTCATTGCTGTACTGCGCATGCACGTTTTTAGGCCATGCCGAGGGAACAATGCTCGTTGTTCAGGCAGCCTTTATCTTCTCATGTTTTTATGCTGTTCTTGGTATTGTGCGCAATCGCCGTTCGTTTCTGCCATATGCGGTGTTAGGGGCTGGCTGCTCGCTCCTTACGTTTTTCAATGTAACGATTCGCATTAATAACCTTTTGGTTGATTTCGTGCTCCCGGTCCTCACGATGGCGTGCTGGGCAGTCGTGGATCGTTATAACGGTGATGTTCGCCGCGAGCTCAAGTTGCTCGTGCCGTTGATGGCGGAGCTCATAGTGGTGAAGTCGACGGGCGTCGTATTCGTTGCATTTGTGCTCGCTTACCATTTAGCGCGCGGACACGTTGCTCTCAGGAATCGCAGCTGGAACGCTCGCCTGCGCTGGTTTGGTGCAACTGCCGTCGCAGGTGTTTTGGGTTTTTCCACTTATCTGATGTGGAGTTGGCACATGGCCACGGCGCTCGCGGGCGTCAAGAATAAGTTCAATGTGGGCGATGCTGCTCACGCGGCGGTGGTCGGCGGTAAGAATACTGCCCAGATCGCGCAGGTCGTCTCGACGTTTTTTGCGACCTCCATCGATTTAACTACCAGGCCTGCGCTCGGTTTCCTGCTCGGCAACTTGGCTGTTGTCGCATTGCTAGCGGCTGCTCGGTGGCGCTTTGGGCATCAGTTGACACATGTGCGCCGCGCACTGGTTGCGCTTGATTTCATGACAATTGTTTACTATGTGGGTATTCTCGCCATGTACATTTTCTCGATGCCAATGGACGAGGCCTTGAGGCTTGCTGGATTCGATCGTTATGCTTGCAGCATCATTGCATTGTTTGTCGGTGGCCTGGCGATGGCAGTTACCGTTGAGCTTGAGGGGCAGATGAAATTCCGGTCCGATGGTTCCCCCTGCCATGCAACGCCGTTACATAAGCGGCGATACCAACAGGTTGTAATGGGCTGCATCGCCTTGTCGCTTGGCCTTTTGACGAGTGAATACAACGGCATGCTATTCAATGCAAAGACATACGACACTTCGCTTCCGGCGACGGTCCGAGATGTCGTCGGTGATCGCTGGCCGGCATCGGGTAAAGAAGACGGTACTCGTTATTTGCTGTTCGGTTCCGATCGCGATGGGCTTATGACTTCGTACTACTTCACGTATGTGGCTCGATATTATTTGTTTGCCCCGCATTCCGATGCCATATGCGCGTTCTATGAGCCCAATATGGATAACCTTCTGTCGGGTTATGACAAGCTCATCGTAATCGAGTCCAATTCTGCGGAGATGGGTCTACTTAAAAAGCATTATGGCGTTACAGGCAAGGTCGGCGTCTATCGTATCGAGAAAAATGGCACTAGGGTAAACCTTATTGCTGAGTGAAGCAGTGGGATGAGCGCTATGATTATGAATTTTCCCATTCCGGATAGGTTGCCTTGCACCAATGTGGTGGGAGAGATGTGGCGTTTCCGCAGATAAAACCGACCAAAATAAACCTGTCCCTTTTTGGTAGGTGGAGAATGGGGTAAAGTAAGTGATGGTTAACTAAAGGAGGCTTGCTATGGCACCTATCGATATTGTTGTACTGGCTGTTATCGGCGTTGCGTTTGTCGCCGTGTGCGTGCGCATCTACCGCAAGGGCACCTGCGCCGACTGCGCTCAGGGTGGCGTTTGCACGGGGCATTGCTCCAACAAAAAGACGTGCGCTGCACTTAAGGGCGTAGACAAAATCGCCGAAGATTTGGGTCGCGGTATCAAATAAGGTCCGGACATCCAAGCGCTCCGCGGGCATCCGTTCGCGGGGCGCTTTGTGCATTTGAGGGAGAGCACGGCGAGTCGAAGAGTATTTTTGGGGTATCGTTAACTGGACTATTAATTGGCAACTTATCTATAACGGAGTAACCGCATGAGCGCTCGCGTAACCATGAAGGACATAGCCACCGAGCTTGGCGTTTCCATCAATACCGTGCACAAGGCCCTGACGGGAAAGGCCGGCGTGAGCGAATCCGTGCGCGCCAAGGTGAACGCTAAGGCCGAGGCCATGGGCTATCACCGCAACACAAGTGCCTCAAGCCTGCGCCGCAAGGATATCAATCTGGTGTTTTGCCTGCCCCGCGCATCGCGCGAGGGAGCGTACTTTTTCCGTTACCTGTGGGAAGGCTGCAATCGCTTTGAACAGGAGGTCATCGACCGGGGCATTACGGTTGAGCGCGTTGAATTTGGCGTGGGCGGCTACGCTGATGCACTCGAGCAAATCGACGAGCGTCTGCAGGTGGGCGAAAAGATTGATGGCTTGCTCGCCTATGCGCCGGGCGACGATCGTGCGACTGAGCTTTTGGGGCAGATCGCCGAGGCGGGCGTGACGATTGAGCTTGTCGACGGCGACCGTCCGCATTTGAATCGTTTGGGTGCGAGCTTGGCCGATTATTCGACGGCAGGCAGCCTTATGGCCGAGCAGGCGGCAAACCTGGTCCATGCTTCTGGGGCCGACGCCCGCGTGCTCCTTTTGACAGGCGACCCATATACCGATTCGCACTATCTAACCGCCCGCGCCTTCCACAATTACCTGCGCGAACGTGATATTCCATGGCAGGTTGAGGATCTTGCAGGTGCCCATGCACAAGTCAAACAACTCGAGCATGAGCTCGAAAAGCGCTTGAGTGCGCCGGACGCCCCTGAACTTATCTGTAGCGTTTTTGCCGTTGGTTCCGAAGTGGTTGCCGACGCGCTCGTCTCGACCGGCAAGGCCGGTCAGGTCATGGTGATCGGCAACGACCTGTTTCCCGAAAGTGCTCTGGCCTTGCGCCGCGGTATCTTTACCAATATTGTCTATAAGGACCCGACGAGCCTGGCGTATCGCGGCGCTAAGACGCTGGGCGATTATCTGCTGTGGGGAAGGACCCCGACGGTGCCCGTCCAGAAGGGCGCCGTCGAGATGGTATTTGCCAGCAATGTCGACCGCTACTGCGAACTTGCGGGTATTTAGTCGATTGAGCAGGTACCCCCTCTTGCGACGTGCAATTTTGGGAGTATTCAGCATTGGCATGCCCTGAATGAGGTGCAGAACGACTGTTTTAAGTGCCCCCGATGGCGTAATTTGCCATCGGGGGCACTTTTTATGCCGATCCGGCGCTATCTGCGTTCCAAATAGGACGCTGAGGATGGCGCACGGCGCGCTCCAATGCTGAATACTCCCAAAAATGTACGTCGGGACATGACCCACCTGAGCAAAAACGCTCAAGTTCGGTGTTCGGGGACGCCAACCGGTCCGCAATGCATGCAAGTCACAGCTCCGGCAACCGTTGAACGGGCAAAACCTACCGTTCACCCCATGGTTGTTAGGTGAACGTTCACCTTTTGAGTCGTAATGGATTAGTATGGTGAACGTTCACCTAAAGGATAACGAGCGCGCCGTGCGCCCGCGTTGCCAGCAAAGGGGCTGTTTGATGAAAAACTTTATGGACGATCAGGATTTCCTGCTGAGCACTAAGACCGGCGAGGAGCTGTTCCACAACTTTGCCGAGGGCATGCCCATCGTCGACTATCACTGCCACATTTCTCCTAAGGAGATTTGGGAGGACAAGCGTTTCGAGAACATCACCGAGGTTTGGCTGGGCGGCGACCACTACAAGTGGCGCCTGATGCGTGCCAACGGCGTCGACGAGCGTTTTATCACTGGCGACGCCCCTGCTCGCGAGAAGTTCCAAAAGTGGGCCGAGACCCTGGGTCGCTGCGTTGGCAACCCCGTCTTTGAGTGGAGCCACCTGGAGCTTAAGCGCTACTTTGGCTACGAGGGCGTCCTCAACGGCAAGACTGCCCAGGAGGTCTGGGACCTTGCCAACGCCAAGCTCGCTGAGGCTAGCTTTACCTGCCGAAACCTGATCAAGCAGTCCAACGTCCGCATGATCTGCACTACCGACGACCCCGCCGACAGCTTTGAGTGGCACAAGAAGATTGCCGCCGACGACAGCTTTGACGTTCAGGTCGTTCCCGCCATGCGCCCCGATGCCGCTTTGCGCATCGAGCGCGGCCAGGAGTTTGCCGACTACTGCAAGCACCTTTCCGAGGTTGCCGGCGTTGAGGTCAGCGACTTTGAGGGCATGAAGGCTGCCATTTCCAAGCGCTACGACGTTGCTCACGAGCTGGGCTGCCGCGCCTCCGACCACGCACTCGACTACGTTATGTACGTCCCGGCTACCGCCGACGAGATCGAGGCTATCTTTGCCAAGGGTCTGGCTGCCGAGCAGCTTACCGAGGAAGAGGTCCTCAAGTACAAGACTGCCTTTATGCAGTTCGTTGCCGGCGAGTATGTCCGTCTGGGCTGGGCCATGCAGCTGCACTTTGGCTGCAAGCGCGACAACAACCGCGCCATGTTCGCCAAACTCGGTCCCGACACCGGCTACGACTGCATCTCCAACTACACGCCGTCCGACCAGCTCGCCGATTTCCTCAACTCCATCCAGGAGACCTGCGGCCTGCCCAAGACCATCCTGTACAGCCTGAACCCCATCGATAACACCATGATCGATACCGTCATGGGTTGCTTCCAGGAGGCTCCGACTGCCGGTAAGATCCAGAACGGCTCCGCCTGGTGGTTCAACGACAACGAGGTCGGCATGCGCGAGCAGCTTACGGCTCTGGCTAACGAGGGCGTGTTGGGCAACTTTGTGGGCATGCTTACCGATTCCCGCTCCTTCCTGTCCTATCCGCGCCACGAGTACTTCCGTCGCGTGCTGTGCAGCGTGATCGGCGAGTGGGTCGAGCAGGGCAAGTACCCGGCCGACATGGAGCTGCTGGGCGAGGTTGTGCGTGACATCAGCTACAACAATGCGGTCCGCTACTTTGGCTTTGACCTGGACACCGACGAGGCCTAAGCCCGCATCGAATCACATCGAACTCGGGAGCGCCGTTGCCACACGCGGCGCCCCCGTTTTGCTTGCACGCTAACAGCTATCTAAGGAGAGACACAGATGGAGAACATCAGCTACGATGCGCTCGAGAAGATCGGCTACAAGGGCTATTTGCTGCCCAAGGATGCTCCCGAGAAGGTTCTGCAGTTTGGCGAGGGCAATTTCCTGCGCGCCTTCGTCGACCGCTTCTTTGACATGGGCAACGAGGCCACCGGCTGGAACGGCAAGGTCGTCATGGTGCAGCCCATCAGCGGTGCCTTTGGCTTTGCCGACGGTATCAATGCCCAGGACGACCTGTACACCGTGCTGGTGCGCGGCAAGGAGAACGGCAACACGGTTGACGAGTCCCGCGTGATCAGCGCCTGCAGCCGCTGCCTTAACCCGTATCGTGAGGACGACTATCGCGCCATGATGGAGGTCGCCGTCTCCGACGACCTAGAGATCATCGTCTCCAACACCACCGAGGCCGGTATCGCCTATGACCCGTCCTGCAAGGCCGACGACATGCCACCTGCGAGCTTCCCCGCCAAGCTTGCCCAGGTGCTCCACACCCGCTGGGCTGCCGGTAAGCCGGGCGTCATCGTCCTCGCCTGCGAGCTCATCGATCACAACGGCGAGGAGTTGCTGCGCATCATGAACCAGTATGTGAGCGACTGGGGCTGGGAGGACGAGTTTGCGCAGTGGATGGCTAACGACTGCACCGTCTGCACCACGCTCGTCGACACCATCGTCCCCGGCCGCATCCGCGATCCTAAGGAGGCCGCGGCGGTTGCCGAGCGTCTGGGCTACGAGGATCCCTTCCTGGCCGTGCGCGAGCCCTTCCAGATGTGGGGCATCCAGGGCGACGAGTCGCTTGCCGAGAAGCTTCCCTTTGTGAAGGCTGGTCTTCCGGGTGTCTTTGTGACTCCCGACGTCACCCCGTACAAAAAGCGCAAGGTCCGCATCCTCAACGGTGCCCATACCGCCTTCGTTCCGGGTTCCTGGGTTGCCGGCTTTGATATCGTGCGCGACTGCATGCATGACGAGACCATTCGCGGCTTCATGAACACCATGCTCTACGACGAGGTCATTCCGACGCTTGCCGCCGACTTGGATGTCGAGGACTGCAAGGCCTTTGCCGCCGCCGTCGAAAACCGCTTCGACAACCCGTTTATTGATCATGCGCTGCTCTCCATCTGCCTCAACTCCACGGCTAAGTGGCGCGCTCGCGACCTGCCCACGCTCAAGGACTACGTTGCCGAGACCGGCAACCTGCCCAAGTGCCTGGCGACGAGCCTCGCTACGCTCATCTCCTTCTACACGCAGGAGCTCGTGTCCCGCGAGGGCGACGGCCTGCACCTGCGTCGCTCCGACGGCACCGAGTACACCGCTCAGGACGACGCCTTCGTACTCGATTTCTACGCCGCCCACGCCGGTGCCGACGATGCCCAGCTGGTGCACGACGTGCTCACCAACGAGCAGATGTGGGGCGAGGACCTTACGCAGATCGCCGGTCTTGAGGAGTTTGTCGTCAGTGCGCTCGCCGTCGTGCGCACCGAGGGTGCCAAGCAGGCCTTCGCCAACGCCCAGGCGTAAATTTCCGGCGCAGACGCGGGCGCGGGACGGCGTGCCCGCGTCTCGACTTCTGCTCAACCTGTAGGGTTAGGACCATTTGCAATGAACACTATCCAGATCAATCCGGTCGACAACGTGATCGTCGCGCTGTCGCCGCTTGCCAAGGGCACCGCCGTCGCGGTTCCCGGGGTGGGCGAGGTCGTGGCCGTGGAGGATATTCCGCAGGGCCATAAGATGGCGGTGCGCGCGATTGCCGCCGGCGAGGACGTCATTAAGTACGGCCTTCCTATCGGACACGTGACGGGCGATGTCCAGCCCGGTCAGTGGCTCCACACGCACAATGTGAAGACCAACCTTTCGGGCGAGGTCGAGTACACCTACAACCCCACGCATCCGGTCGTTGAGTCGGTTGAGCCCGAGACCTTTATGGGGTTCCGCCGCGCCGACGGTCGTGCCGCGACGCGTAATGAGCTATGGATCATCCCCACGGTCGGCTGTGTCAACGAAGTCGCCCGTGCCATGTGTGAGCAGGCCCAGGATCTGGTCGATGGCTCGCTGGAGGGTGTTTACTACTTCCCGCATCCCTTTGGCTGCTCGCAGACCGGCGCCGACCATGCCCAGACGCGTCGTCTGCTGGTGGCGCTCTCGCGTCATCCTAATGCGGCCGGCGTGCTATTCCTGTCGCTCGGTTGCGAGAACTGCACGCATCAGCAGGTGCTCGACGAGCTCGGTGACTTCGACCACGAGCGCGTCCGCTTCCTCACCTGCCAGGACGTCGCCGACGAGCAGATCGAGGGGCACAAGATTCTGTCCGAGCTGGCTGACCTGGCCAAGCAAGCAAAGCGTGAGCCCATTCCGGCCTCCGAGCTGGTCATTGGTCTTAAGTGTGGCGGCTCTGACGGCCTTTCGGGCATTACCGCTAACCCCACGATCGGTCGCGTGAGCGATATGGTCGTCGCCCGCGGCGGCACGTCGGTGCTTACCGAGGTGCCCGAGATGTTTGGCGCGGAGAGCATCCTGCTTGACCGTTGCGAGAACGAGCAGGTCTTTAACGCTGCCTCCGACATGCTCAATGGCTTTAAGGACTACTTTATTAGCCATGGCGAGGTGGTCTACGAGAACCCGAGTCCCGGTAACAAGGACGGCGGTATTACCACGCTCGAGGACAAGAGTTGCGGCTGCGTGCAGAAGGGTGGCTCTGCACCCATCGTCGACGTGCTGCCGTATGCCGGTCAGGTCACCAAGCATGGCCTGAACATGCTGTGCGGCCCGGGCAACGACATGGTATCCACCACGGCGTTGACGGCTGCTGGCTGCCACGTGATTCTGTTCTCGACTGGACGCGGCACGCCGTTTGGCGCGCCGGCGCCCACGCTCAAGGTGTTCACCAATCAGCGTCTGTGCGACCACAAGGCCAACTGGATGGACTTTAACGCCGGCGTGATTGCCACGGGTGAGCGCACGCTCGACGAGGCCGCCCGCGATTTGTACCAGCTGGTGCTACAGACGGCGAGCGGTAAGCTCACGAGTGCCGAGCGCCGTGGCTGTCACGAGATCAGTATCTGGAAGGACGGCGTCTGCTTGTAGCAGCAAGTGCGCCCAAACATAGCGCTATGTCGTCTGCCCCGTTGGGAGTGATCCCGGCGGGGCTTTTTCGCTTCGTGGTTAAGTGAATATGTTGGAAAATCTGATAAACGTTCACCTATCTCATGGCTGTCCAGCATGGCACCCTTACCAGCAGAAAATAGGTGTGAGGATCTCAATTGTGTCCGTTCGGCGGTAAAAATCGACCGTTCGGGGATAATATGCAAGTGAACGTTCACCTGTCGTAAGCAATCGCGCATAATCTAACTAAACGTTCACCCTGAACGCTGGGCAGACAGATGTCAGTGTGGACTCAAATGTCTTGTTACAAGACAATCGAGAAAAGAGAGGGAGCTCGATGACTAATAAGATCGGAAAAAAGCGTAAGATCACATTCTGGACGCGCTTGGGCTTTGGTATGGGCGGTATGCTCAATTCCGGTGCCCTGACCTTTACGCACAGCTACATGGTGCTGTTCCTGTCCACGGAGTGTGGCCTGTCCGCAGGCGAGGCTGCACTGATCAGCTCGTTTGCCATCTATGTCAACGCCATTCTTTGCCCGCTGATGGGCTTTGTGGCCGATAACTTCTATGCCACCAAGATTGGCCGCATCTTTGGTCGTCGTCGTTTCTGGATCTTGCTGGCCATCCCGATGATGATCGCCGAGCCGCTCATCTTCGTGGCTACGCCGTTTGGCTTCCCGTACTACTTTGTGCTGTACCTGATCTACAACGTCGCGTACACGTTCTGCACCGCCAACCTGTCGCCGCTTACCATCGAGATGACCGACGACTTTAAGGAGCGTACGTACCTCACCGGCTACAAGCATCTCTTTGGTAACGCCGCCGGCTTCCTGATGGCTGCACTTGTGGGCTTCGGCTTTGGCACCTTCGGCGAGACCAACCCGTTCAGCTACTTCATCATCGCTACGGTCAACGCTTCGGTCATGGCAATCTCGCTGCTTTGTGTGTACCTGTCCACGTGGGAGCACACCCCCGAGGAGGTCGCTCAGGAGAAGATCGAGAGCGTCGGCGAGGGTATCAAGAAGTTCTTCATCGACGTTATCTCCACCTTCCGCAACAAGTCCTTCCGCAAGGTCCTGTACGCACAGGTCTCCACGAAGCTCGCTGCTGCCTGCTGGTCTGCCTGCCTGTCCTTCTTCATCGTCTACTGCCTGCAGATTCCTAAGTCCTACGAGTCCGTGATGGAGATGCCTGGCAAGGTCGTCGCTATCGTCTGCACCGCCATCTGGGTCGCCCTCATGGCCAAGAAGGGCTTCCACAAGTCTTGGTACCTCGCAAATGTCGGTTGCGCTGCGTGCATCATTGCCTACAACTACTTCGCCTTTGGTCAGATCAACGGCACCTCCACGGTCGCCATCGCCATGATCGCCTACCCCATCATCTTCGCCATCTGGAAGTTCTTCTACGTCGGCTTCCAGTACCTGCCCGATGTTCTGCTCAACTACATCCCCGATGTCGATGAACTCATCACCCTGCGTCGTCGCGAGGGCATCTACAGCTCCGCTCAGCAGCTCTGCCAGCAGATCGCCCAGGCTATCGCCGTTAACGCATGGGCCATCGTCCTTGCTGCCTCCGGCTTCATTCAGACCGCCGGCAACAGCGACGCCGTGACCCAGCCCGCCACCGTGCCTCTGTACATCTGCGGCTACATGCTCATCGGCTGCGCCGGCTTCTTCCTGCTCGCGGCTGTCCTTGCCCGCGGCATCAAGATTGACAAGGAGCAGTGCGACGTCCTTTGCGACGAGATCCGCCGCGTCAAGGAGGGCGGCAAGATGGCCGACGTCAAGCCCGAGGTCAAGGCGCTTTGCGAGGAGCTCTCCGGCTTTAAGTACGAGGACTGCTTTGCCCACAACAACGTTGGCTTCCAGGACGGTAGCGTAACCCCCGCCGAGTAAGGCCGACATATCGTCCAAATCACAGGGCCGTGCCACCGGAATTCCGCCGGCAGGCACGGCCCTTTTTCAACAGCGTACAATTTGCCTTTAGAGCATCTTTTTGAGGGAGAAATCCATGGAGACGAACGTTATCTGGCGCAACGCCCGCGCGGCCGTGATCGAGCTTGACGACGGCGGCTACTTTACCTGTGCCGATACGTGGGAGATCTTTGTCAACGACGAGCCCGCCGGTACCACGAATACGGTCGAGACCTATGTCGACGGCCTGACCCCCGGCAAGCGCAACCTGGTTCGTTTTGTTTGTGGCGAGCGTGAGCTGAGCGTAGGTGTCACCACGCCGGCTGAGCCTTTTACCATCAACGTTCGCGACTGTGGCGCCAAGGGCGATGCCGAGCATGATGACACCACCAACATCCAGGCTGCCATCATGGCCTGTCCCAAGGACGGGCGCGTGCTGATTCCCGCCGGCAGCTATCGTATCAAATCCCTCTTCCTTAAGAGCAATATCAACATCGAGCTCGCCGAGGGAGCGGTGCTGCTGGCTCGCCACGATCGTGCGGCGCTTGCCTACATCCCCGGTACGGTCACGGGCGACGAGGGTGCTGGGTATGCTGGCACCGATATGCTGCCCCTGGGCCGCTGGGAGGGCGAGAGCTTCTCGACCTACTGCTCTATCTTTACGGGTCTGAGCGTGCACGACGTGTGCATCTATGGTCGCGGCGCGATCAACGGTCAGACTGATTTTGCCGAGGACAACTGGTGGAACAAGGACTTTAAGAACATCTTCCGCCCTGAGGAGGGCCGCGAGGTCGCCCGCCCGCGCATGATTTTCCTGTCCGAGTGCCAAAACGTGAGCTTGGCCGGCTTCACCGTCCGCAACAGCCCGGCGTGGAACATCCACCCCATCCTGTGCGAGCACGTCGATGCGCTCTGCCTGTCCATCGAGGGCCCCAAGAACTCCCACAACACCGACGGTTTCGATCCCGAGAGCTGCGGCTTTGTCCGCATCCTTGGCTGTCAGTTCTCGGTGGGCGACGACTGCATCGCCATCAAGAGCGGCAAGCTGGGCATTGAGCCCGAGCTTCGCCCCGCTACGCACGACGTGCTGATCTCTCACTGCTACATGCACGATGGTCACGGCGCCGTGGTCCTGGGTTCAGAGGCTGCCGGCGGCATCAAGGACCTTACCGTGAGCAAGTGCCTCTTTGAGCGCACCGACCGCGGCCTGCGCGTCAAGACCCGCCGCGGGCGCGGCAAGGATGCCGTCAACGAGGGCATTACCTTTGAGCACATTCGCATGGATGAGGTGCTCACGCCCTTCGTGGTCAACTCCTTCTACTTCTGCGACAAGGACGGCAAGACCGATTACGTGCAGTCTCGCGAGACGCTGCCCGTCGACGACCGCACGCCCGGCTTTGGTGCCACAACGTTTTGCGATATCGAGGCCACTAACTGCCACGCGGCCGCTGCCTACATCACGGGCCTGCCCGAGAGTAAAGTAACGCGCCTGACGTTCCAGGATGTCCACGTGACCTTCGCGCCGGATGCCGAGCCCTTTGTCCCGGCCATGGCCTGCGGCGTTGAGCCCATGGTGTGTCAGGGCATCATTGCGCAAAACGTCAAGGTACTCGATCTGCAAAATGTGGTGATCGAGGGCCAGGACGGCGAGGAACTGCAGCTCCAGAACGTCGACAAGGTTATCCGTGCGTAGGCGTTTGCTCCTAAACAATTAAATTCGGTATGTCGCGGCGCGCGATGGGCAGGGCCTTCCCGACCCATTGCGCGAACTTTTTATATGCCGAAACTGCAACGTAGACGGTCTACGACGAAAGGACGCGGTGACTGATGATGAGTGAGAGACGATTTTTTGAGGTTTCGCCCGAGCGTGCGGGGGCATATCACAGTATCTCTAAGGCCTTGGAGGCAATTGACGAATCCTGTCCGAATGACGGACGGCCGGTGACAATCCATATCGAGCCGGGTGAGTACCGCGAACGGGTCGAGATTCATCGCCCGCATGTGACGATTGAGGGAGAGACGGCCGACAGCGTGCGTATCGTTGGCGGCCTTGCGGCGCAGATGCCCTCGGGGGACGGCAGCGGCCAGGACGGAAAGCTCGGCACCTTCCGCACGTATACGGTGCTGGTCGATGCCGATGACGTGACGCTTGCAAACCTCACGATCGAAAACGATGCGGGCGATGGGCGCGAGGTCGGTCAGGCGATTGCCCTGTATGCTGATGGCGACCGTCTGGTTGTCGATGCCTGCTGCATTAAGGGGCACCAGGACACACTGTTTTTGGGTCCGCTGCCGCCGCATGAGGCCAAACCGGGCGGGTTTATAGGACCCAAACAGTATGCGCCGCGCCGGGTGGGGCGCCAGTATTTTCGACGTTGCCGGATCGAGGGCGATGTCGACTTTATCTTTGGCGGCGCGCGTGCCTACTTTGAGGGGTGCGAGATTCGCTCGCTCAACCGCGATATGGACGTGAACGGCTACGTGACGGCGGCGTCGACGCCCGAAGGCGAGCCGCACGGCTTTGTGTTCCACGGCTGTTCGTTTACAGCTCCGGATGGCGTGGCGCCGGATTCGGTCTACCTGGGTCGTCCTTGGCGCGAATGGGCGCAAACTGTGCTGATCGATTGCTGGCTGGGGCGACATATCAAGCGCGAAGGCTGGTGGGATTGGAATAAGCCGGCGGCGCACAACTGCGTGCAGTATGCTGGCACGATTCTGCATGGGCCGGCGGGTGATACTACCGGCTGGGTGCCGTGGGCGAATGAACTCGATGTGATGGCTGCCGCCGGGTACGCTCGCGAGCAGGTGCTTGCCGGTGGGGATAGCTGGGATCCCGAGGGCGGCGACGGTGATGCGGTTGAGACGGCTGAACTGTCTGCCAACGGCCGCACCGTGCACATCGAGACGTACTGCGAAGACGAACCTGCGCTGCGTGCCCGGCTGAAGCGCGAGGGGCGTTCGGCTGCTTTTACGGGCAAGACTCCTGCAGATTTTGAGGCATGGAAGATTGCGACCAGGACTCGTCTGTACGATGTTTTGGGCCTTTCGCTTATGGACCGCGTCCCGATTGAGATTCGTGAGCTCAGCCGCGTGCGGGTTGCCGGCGGCATCGTGCGCACCCATGCGATGTTGCAGGTCGAGCGCGATGTTTGGATGCCGTTCTACCTGTTGGAACCGTCTCATCCTAAGCTTGATGAGCGGGGACTCAAACGCTGTTATATCTGCCCGCATGGCCATCAGGGAGCGGGTGCTGCAAGCGTAGCCGGTGTTGTGGGCGTGCCGGCTGTCGATGATGCCGTGCGTAAGTTCAATTACGACTACGGTCTGCGTTTGGCGCGTATGGGTTACGTGACCGTCTGCCCCGACGCACGCGGTTGGGGATACCGTCGTGACTGGAAGGGTCAGGGCGATGACGAGAACAGCTTTCTGCGCGGCACGTGCCTAAACCAGGCGCGCATGGCCGAGCCGCTGGGACTTACCGTTGCGGGCCTCAACGCCTGGGATAACATGCGTCTGATCGATTACCTAGAGGCGCGCGGCGACATTGCCATGGACGACCTGGGCTGTTTTGGCTTTTCGGGCGGCGGATACATGACGCTGTATCTGGCGGCGCTCGACCCACGCGTATGCAAGACGTTTGTCTCGGGCTACCTGTACGGTGTCGATGATTCGCTGCTGCACCTCAACGGCAATTGCAGCTGCAACTACACACCCGGACTTTGGCGCTTGCTCGACATGGGCGATATTGCCTCGCTCATCGCGCCGCATCCGCTGCTGGTGCAAAGCTGCGAAGAGGATCATCTGAACGGTTCGCGCGGGCTGAAAAATGTTGACGAGCAGCTCGAGATCGTGCGCGATGCCTACAAGTTGCTGGGTCGCAGAGATGGCCTGCGGCACGAGGTGTGTCCGGGTGAACACCATCTGGGCGTGGCACATCTTGCCGAGGATATCGAATGGCTCGATTCGCACGTTGCGGAATGCGCCCGTGCATAGCCCCTCGGCATGCTGCGAATAAACGGTACGTTCCTGTATGACCGTCGATGGGCGGATGAGGAGAAGATTATGGAAACGAAGAGCTTGAATGAATCGACCATTTGCTGCTTTGGCGATTCGACCACCTGGGGCGATAACGGCTGCGGTGGGGGAGGCAACGACATTTCGTGGACCTCGCACTTGGGCGCGCTACTGGGCGGCGCAACCATCGAGAACTTTGGCATCAAGGGCTCGCGCATCGCCGTCAAGGCCGACCGCAGCGATTCGTTTGTCGAGCGCCTGGACGGTATCGACGATGCGGCCGATATCTACATTGTCTTTGGCGGCGTCAACGACTTTAGCCGCAACGTGCCGCTTGGCGAGTTGGGCAGTACTGATGTGCATGAGTTCTACGGTGCGCTCGATTACCTGATCCGCACCATCACGGCGCGTTCGCCCCAGGCAAAGCTTGTGTTTATGACGCCGTGCAAGACGAGTGGTAAGCACGAGAAGGATATCCCGGCAAGCGATGAGCTCAATCACCTGGGGTTGACGCAGGTCGCCTACGTAAAGGCGATGCTCGAGGTCTGTGACCGCTACTCCGTTCCGGTGATTGACCTGTATGCGCAAAGTGGCATCAGCCCGTTTTTGCCAGAGCACCACGAGCTCTATATGCCGGACGGTCTGCATTACAGTCCTGCCGGCTATGAGCGCCTGGCGCATCGCATCGCCGCGGGTCTCACCGCCGTTTGCCGCTAAAAGTCTGCCGTTTGCGGGGAATATAGGGTTAACGTTCACCCTATATTCCCCGCTCGCGTTACACTAGGGGTAACGTTCACCTATCGTTTATGTCAGAGGGGACAGCAATGGGTTGCAATCAAATCCTGGACCGTTATATCGAGCAGTTGATCGAAACCTCTACGCCGCAGGCGCCGGCTTGGAATATCGAAAAGATTCGCGCCGGCAAGGAGAACACCTGGAACTATATCGACGGCTGCATGATCAAGGCGCTCATCGAGCTGTACGAGATCACGGGTGAGCAGCGCTACCTGACCTTTGCCGATGACTACATCGATTTCTTTGTCCAGGACGACGGTACCATCAAGCATTACAACCCGCAGGAGTACAACCTCGATAACGTCAATGCGGGCAAGACCCTCTACAAGCTCTATGACCTGGTGGGCAAGCCCAAGTACCGTGCCGCCATGGACACCATCTACCGCCAGCTCGAGACCCAGCCGCGCACCAAAGAAGGCGTGTTTTGGCACAAGGCCGTCTATCCCAACCAGATCTGGCTCGATGGCATGTATATGGCCCAGCCGTTCTACATGCAGTACGAGCTGAGCTTCCACAACCGTCGTGCCTGCTCGGACAGCTTCCATATGTTCCAGGTTGTGCATGACCTGATGCGCAACCCCCTCAACGGTCTGTACTATCACGCTTACGACGCGAGCCGCAAACAGTTCTGGTGCGACCCGGTCACCGGCCTTTCGGCTAACTTCTGGCTGCGCGCCGAGGGCTGGTTTGCCATGGCGCTCATCGACACCTGGGAGCTTATGCCGCCTTCGATGTCAGCCGAGAAGGACGAGATCCGCAAGATGTTCCACGATCTGATCGACGCCATGCTGCCGTATCAGGACGAGAAGACCGGCATGTGGCACCAGGTCATCAACCTGCCCAATATCGCCCCCAACTACCTGGAGGAGTCGGGCAGCGCCATCTTTGCCAACGCCATCATGAAGGGCGTGCGTCTGGGCGTGCTGGGCGAGCGTTACTACCAGTACGGCCGTCGCGCCTTCGACGGCATCTGCGAGACCTGCCTGTCCGAGCATGATGGCCAGCTGGCGCTCGACAACATCTGCCTGGTCGCGGGCCTGGGCAACACCGCGCACCGCGAGGGCACGTTTGATTACTACATGAGCGAGCCCGTGGTCAAAAATGATGCAAAGGGTGTGGCGCCGCTGGTGCTTGCCTATATCGAGACCATGCATCACGACAAGCTGGCCGGTAAACGCGATCCGCTCGCCCCCTCGGGCGTGTGCTCCATCGAGGACCCGTTTGGCGGATACACCCCGGGCATCAACGCTCATAAGGGATGTGAATAACGTGGGGGCTATTACTCCGGGTGTACGTTTGCACGACCTTCCGCAGGGGACCGTCGAGGAACGCATTCGCATGGCGGGAGAGCTGGGCTTTTCGTGCATTCAGCTGCCGAGCAAGGTGCTCTACGCATCGATGGGGATCGATCGAGGCGGCCTGACCAGCGAGCTTGCCGACCATTTGCGTGCCGTGCTCGATGAGTCGGGCGTTTCGGTCGCCGTGCTCGGCTGCTATAAGAATTTGGCGACGCCCGATCGCCAACAGCTCATGGATAACTTTGCCGAGTACGAGGCATGCTTGAACTTTGCCCAGATGCTCGGCGGATGCCCGGTTGGCACCGAGACCGGTCGCCCCAATGCGCAAAATCGCGTTGCTGGCGACCGCATGACCGATGAGGCGCTCGAGGCTTTTATGGACGGGCTCACATACGTCTGCGAGCGTGCCGAGGCCGTTGGTGAGCAAATACTAATTGAGCCCGGCTGGAACGAGACGGTCAGCACGCCGGATCGTTGCCGCGAGGTGCTGGAGCGCATCTCGAGCCCAGCGCTCGGCGTGATCTATGACCCAGTGTCGCTGCTGCACCCCAGCGTTGTTGACGAAGCGCAGGAAATTACCGCGCGCATGCTCTACTTATGCGGCAGCAAGATCCGCGTGCTGCACGCCAAGGATTATGAGGTCGTCGACAACGAGGACGAAGCCGGTTGGTGCGACGGTACGGGTTCGCGCCTGGTGTGCCATGGCGTGGGCGAGACGGGACGATACGACTTTGAGCCCGTGGTGGCCTGGGCGGCTGCCGCCTGCCCTGGGATTCCCTGCGTGGTCGAGAACAGTGTGCCGGCGACGGGGGTTGACTGCCTGGCGACACTCGAGCACATGTCCGCTCGCTGCGGGGCTTTGCATCGCGAGTTATAGCATTGGCTTTTGTCGTGTCGGCAGATTGAGATTACCTGTATGGGGGCGGCGGTGAAGGGTCTTTATCGTCGCCCCATTGGATTGCATTAAAAAGGGGAGTTGCGTGGCTATCCACATTGTCGAAGAGGCGAATCGTTGCCTGGGTTGTAAAAGGGCGTTCTGTCAGCTTAAGGGCTGCCCAGTTCAGACGCCTATTCCGCAGGTCATCGACCTGTTCAAACAGCGTCGTCTAGAAGAGGCGGGCGAGCTACTGTTCCAGAACAATCCCATGAGCGCGGTCTGCTCCATGGTGTGCAATCATTCGGGCCAGTGCGAGGGTGCTTGCATCCAGGGCCGTAAGGGCACACCCGTGCATTTTTCGAGCATCGAGCACTACATCTCCACAGCGTATTTAGATCGTAAGGAGTGGACGCCCGCGCCGTCGTGTGGCAAACAGGTTGCTGTGGTCGGTTCCGGTCCCGCCGGTATTACCGTGGCCATTAAGATGGCCCAGCTGGGCTGTGCCGTCACGGTATTTGAACAGCGCCCCGAGATCGGCGGTGTGCTGGAATACGGTATCCCCGAGTTCCGCCTGCCCCGTGCGCTCGTACAAAAGTACCGTCACGTGATGTGCTCGCTTGGCGTGCGCGTGCGCCCCTCGACCACCATCGGTGGCGCGCTGCATATCGACGACCTGCTGCGCGACGGCTACGATGCGGTCTTTGTTGGTACCGGTACCTGGCGAGCTCGCAAGTTGGGTATTCCCGGCGAGTCGCGCGGCAACGTGCTGTTTGGCATCGATTACCTGGTCGATCCCGCGAGCGTGGCAATCGGGCAGAACGTGGCGGTCATCGGTGCCGGCAATGTTGCCATGGATGTTGCCCGCACAGCCCTGCGCTCGGGCGCTCGCAAGGTCACCGTGTATGCCCGCTCGCGCCATATCTCGGCCATCGACGACGAGGTCGAGCTGACCGAGCTCGATGGTGCCGAGATTGTGTGCGGCAAGGCGATCTGCGCCATCGACGATAACGGTCCGGTCTTCGAGACGGCTATCTTTGACGAGGACAACAATGTGGTGGGCTACGAGGAAGAGCTCGACCATGCGTCTGCCGACACAGTTGTGATTGCGGCTTCGCAGGTGCCCAAAGACAAGCTTGTGCTTACGACGGGTGGTCTGGAGACCGACCATCGCGGCCTGCTTTCGGTCGACGAGAACGGCATGACCACCGTGCCCGGCGTCTTTGCCGCCGGCGACGTGGTTAACGGCCCGCTCACCGTGGTTCATGCCGTGGCAGGCGCCAAGCTCGCCGTCGAAGGCATGACTGCCTATTTGGGTCTCTAACACATCCCATCCATCAGTTGCGGTGAAATACGGACTGTTTTGCCTGTCAAAAGCCTCGGCTGCCCCGTATTTCACCGCAACTTTTTGGGGTTGAGCAGAGGCTGGGGGAACGCGCACGGTCGGGTGCTGCGCGGTTGCTGGTACGATAGGTACGTCAGCAACTGCCGCCGAGCGGCTCAAATGAAAGGAACCCTGTATGGAGTCCTCCGCCTACCCGATGCTCTTTAGTCCGATCAAGGTCGGTACGACCGAGGTCAAGAACCGCGTCTTTATGCCGCCGGTGT
>CAUBTS010000018.1 GCA_958438955.1 uncultured Collinsella sp. | reverse complement strand
CGCCGGTAAGACCGCTCGGAAGCAGGTCGGCGGGCTGAATGAACGCCTGGATCAGAAATGTCTGGAGAACGGCGGAAATGGTGACCGCCACAGCAGTAATGGCGCGGCGGACGAGAGGCGGCCGAGCACGAGCACTCGGTCCGTGAGCTGATCGATGGCATTCGCCACGCAGGCTCCTTTCGAAGGCAGATGTAGTTGTGGGATATGTCCGCGATTGTAGCATGGAGCGTGCGGGGGCGCTTCAATTCACCCTCTCCCGACAACCAAAGCGGGACCAGCAACCCCACGACCAAAGGCCCAAATTACAAGTGAGTAGACTTTACGCGACCTGCAGAGCACACCCAAAACCGCCACCCCTGTGACCTGCGGTTTTACTAGAGCAGATGCGCTTTGTGCTCGTCCTGCACCAAAAAGTCTACTCACTTAGTCCGAATCGAAGCCAAACGGATCAAAATCGAAACCAAATTGAGCCAGTCCACCGCAAAAAACGTTTGAACCCGTGCTTCTCGCGGCGGATTGACACTACAAAGCGGCCAAAATGTCGGTCAGATTATCAATAACGGCATCGGCTCGCGATTGATCGAGGTTGACGCCCTCGTGCGGGCGCAGTGCCAGGACGCGGGCGCCGGAACGTTTGCCAGCCTCGATGCCCAAAGGCGAGTCCTCGATAACCAGGCACTCGGTAGGCTCCACACCCAGCGCCTCCATGGCACGCAGGTAGATCTCGGGGTCGGGCTTAAACGCACTGCACTCGTGACCGCTGATGGTGTAGTCCAGCACGTCGGCGATACCGGCAATCCCCACCAGCTCGTCGATCAACTCGCGATAGGACGAGCTCGCGATGGCACACTTCACGCCGCGCTCGTGCAGTGCGCGCATCACCGGCTCCGTCTGCTCGTTGAGCAGCTCGGCATACGGAACGGGATGGTCCGGGCTATAGACCTGCTTGTACTCCACGCGCAGGCGCTCGCGCAGCTCAACATCGTCAGGTACCAGCGACTTCCAAATGGCGGGCTCGTTAGACCCCGAAAGATCGGGGATCTCGTCAAAGTGAAAGCCCTTCTCTTCCATAAACGCCACGCGACGACGGTTGTAGAACCACTCGGTATCGACCAGCACGCCGTCCATGTCAAACAGCACTGCCTTGATCATACGCATCTCCTCCCACCTGCCAAAAAGGGACAGGTTTATTTTGGTAGGTTTTATCTGGGATTTGCGACGCGACAGACACGCCCTCCCCAGAGCAAAAAAGGGGACGGGGCGCAAACCCCATCCCCTCTCAATCAACCCGTAAGGTCTACTTACTTGTGATTAGTAGGAAAGCTTCCACATGTAGCGGCGCATGGTCAGCGGGTGCTGACGGGCCTCGGCGATCTGGTTGCCGTACTCGCGCATAACGGCGAGGTGCAGCAGCGGGTTGAAGTAGGTGACGACGCTCGCGGGCACGGCGTCAGCCAGGCCGTAGTCCTTGGAGTCGATCAGAGCGACCTTGGCGCCCATGCGCTCAAGGAAGGTGAGGGCGCGGGCGTCCATCGGACGGGTAGCGCCATCGGACATGAAGAAGACGTAGGGCTTACCCTCAGTGGAAACCTCGAACGGGCCGTGGAAGTACTCGCCGGTGTTGTAGGCGGCGGCGTCGATCCACTGCATCTCGGTGAACAGGAAGGCGGCGTGAGAGTAAGCCATCTTCTCGGAGGCACCAGAGGCCATGAAGTAAATCATCTTGTCGTCCTTGAAGTCCTCAGCGAACTTCTTGGCGAGCTTCTTGCAGGACTGAGCAGCGTTCTCGCAGAGATCGAAGACGTTGGTGAGGCCGGTGATCATGTCGTCGTACTTGTCATAGCCCTCGGTCTGCTGAAGGATCTCGAGAGCAAGAGCGATGGCATAGCCGGGCTTCTCGCACTTGGCAGCGAAGTTGGCGTGGAAGCCGTGAACGATGACGTAGTCAGCGTCGACGGTCAGAGCGGAGCCAGCCTTGTTGGTGAGGGAGACGACCGGGCAGTTGTGCTTCTTGGCGGTCTTGTTGGCCTCGACGGTCTCGGGCGTGGAGCCACCGAGGGAGCAGGTGATCACGAAGGTGTGCTCGTTGACCCAGGAAGGCGTGTCGTAGTTGAACTCGTTAGCGGTGAAGATCTGAACGTTCAGCTTGTCCGTGTTGTTGGCCAGGAAGTACTTGGCGGGGTACAGGTCGGACATGGAAGCACCGCAGCCGACGAAGGCGACACTGTGGATCTCGTGGTTGGACAGGACGTCAGCGACGATCTGCTTAGGGAGGTTAAGGTCGATCTCGTACATCTGACACATTCCTTTCGATTTTTGCGGCGCCACATTGCCGGGCGCTCGCAGGGTTACCGTGGTTTGGACCGAGTCGCCGGTCCGTTGAGGATGCGACAAGGGGACTGTCCCATTGTCGCATTTTGGGGATGGAAGCCTGCCTGGGGTATGGGATGCCAGGCAGGCCCCCGGGGGAAAGCGGTTAGGCGCTTGGTCGCGACTAGGCCAGGATGCCGGCCGCGGAGAGGGCGATGCCGCCCACGATGGCGATCACGAGAAGCCAACCGGTGTTGACGTTCTTCTTGATGAGCCAGTACATAAGGCCGGTGAGGCCAAGGGAGATCATCTGGGGCATCATGCCGTCCAGGATGTCCTGGATAACGACGGTGCCCTCAGCGAACTGCAGCGGGGTGGTGGCGCCGATCAGCGTGGCGATCATGCCGCCCACGGACATAAGACCCACGATGCCGCAGACATACATGAGCTTCTCCATGAGGTCGCCACCCTGAAGCTTGCTCAGGTACTCGTGGCCGCCCTGATAGCCCATCTTGGCGGCGAACCAAGTAATCAGCACAGAGGGGACGATGGAGATGAGCATGGCCAGGATCGGGCCCATGATGGAGCCCTGCTGAGCCAGCTGAACGCCCAGGCCAAAGGCGATAACGCGGATGGTGCCCTGGAAGAAGGAGTCACCGATGCCGGAAAGCGGACCCATGAGGGAGGTCTTGACCGCGTTGATCGAATCGGGATCGAAGTTCTCGGGATCCTTGGCGTACTCCTCCTCCATGGAGGCGGTGAGGCCCAGGATAAAGGCGCTCGTCTGCGGGGTGCAGTTGTAGAACGCCATGTGACGGTGGTAAGCCTCTTTCTTAGCAGCGAGCTGCTTGGGGTCGGACTCGTCCGGATAGAGGCGATCGAGCGTGGGAACCATGCCGTAGAGGAAGCCCATGTTCATCTGACGCTCGTAGTTCCAAGAGGCCTGGATGGCCCAGGAGCGCCAGAAGAACTGGCTGACCTTCTTGTTCAGGGACACGTCCTTGGTTGCGGTTGCCATAGTGTGTTCCTCCTTAGTCTTCGTCGTCTTCGAGCGGATCGTAGTCGGAATCGACACCGGCGGCTGCATGGAAACCGTTGAACTTGAAGCCCATGAAGACGACAGCCAGGCACACACCGATCAGAGCGACCGCGATGACGGACAGGTTGAGGTAAGCGGCGAGCAGGAAACCGATGAACAGGAACGGAGTCATACCCTTCTTGATCATCATGGTGAGCAGCAGGGCCAAGCCGTAGGCGGTCATGATCTTGGTCGAAACGTTAAGACCAGTGGACAGCCACTCGGGAACCATGTTGACGATGGCCTGAACCAGGTCGGTGCCAACAAAAACGGCGAGGAAGATCGGCAGGAAGTACATGACGGCGTACAGACCGGAGCCGGCGCAGATGTGCATACGGTAGGCGGTCTTGAACTTTCCGTTATCGATCGCGCTATCTGCCACATGGGTGAGGGCGGCGATGATGGAACGGAACACGATGCCGAGAAGCTGACCCAGGACGGCGACCGGGATGGCGATCGTCATGGCGGTCTCGGCGGAAGCATCGGTCAGGCACGCAAAGGCAGCGGCCACGATGCCGCCCAGGACCATATCGGGCGGAACGGCGGCGCCGACCTGCACCAGGCCCATGGACACGAGCTCGACGGCGGCACCGACGGCAAGGCCGGTGGGCACATCGCCCAGCAGCAGACCGACGAGCGTAGCGCCAACGAGGGGCTGCTCGAAGTTAAGACGACCGAGCAGGCGGGAGTCCCACATGCAGAACACGCCGACGAGGCCGACGAGCACCGCACTGATGAACGTATTCATACCCTTCTCCTTTCAGTCAGGCAAAAGCCTGGTTGATTACAGCTTGGCGTCGATGTCGACGCTCTGATACGTAGGGGTCTGCTGAACATAGAGCTTGATGCCCATGTCGAGCAGCTGATTGACGTCGGCCTTCTGGGTGGCGTCGAGAAAGACGGAGCTGTCCTTGCCGCCGACCTGATCGGCACCGTCGTGGTTGGCGGTGGCGCCCAGGTTGATGGCGTCGAGCTTGTAGCCCTGGCAGAACTGCAGCATCTCGGCAGTGTTGCCAAAGACGAACATGACGCGCTCGCCGAGGGTGTTGAGCTTGTCCATCTTGGCGAGGGCACGCTCGACGGTGAAGACGTTCAGGCGCACGCCCTGGGGCTTGGCCAGCTTAAGAGCGCCCTTCTTGATGTCATCGTTGGCGGCGGCGTTGTCGACGACGATGATGCGCTCGGCCTGAACCTTGGTGGTCCAGGTAAAGACGACCTGGCCGTGCAGCAGACGGTAATCAAGACGTGCGAGGACGATCTTGGCGGGACCGGAGCTGTGACGGGACGCCTTGGCCTTCTTGGCGGGAGCCGCGGCAGCCTCGACCGGTGCGTTGGGGTTGGTCAGACCGGTGCGGGCCTCGTTGATGAGGGCTGCGAGCTCGGCACCCTTGACGGGGACGGGGCTCATAGCGAGCGTGAGCGCCAGCGGGATGTTGAAACCGCTGACAACCGTGAACTTCGTGCCGTTCTTGGAAAGCTCGACCATGCTGTTGTTGACCGAGCTGCCGAGCATATCGGTCAGCACATAGACGGTGTCGTCCGCGTTGAACGTGGCGATCATGGCGTCCACCTTATCGGTGATGGGCTCCTTGTCGTCACGAGCAAGCGACACGACGTGGACGTTCGACACGTCGCCGAGAACCATCTCGAGCGTGTCTTTGGCGCCTGCGGCCAGGCCGCCATGAGATGCGAGAATGATCTGATTCATCTTGCCTCCTCCTTTTCGTTATGGTCATTATAACGTCTTATACGTTGCTTATATTGCTAATTAGTATAAAGACCGTTCGCGGGTGAAAATCGACCGTTGACGGGTTTAACGTATTTGAAACGTTGGGGCTGGGTAGGCCGCGCTGGCTGGATAACCCGAGGTCAGACCCTGCGCGCAATCCTCTATCGCACAAAGTACCAGGGGCTTTCCTGCACGGTGGGCTCCAGCGCGATGCCGGTGCGCTCCTTAAACAGATCCATGTCCTGCGATTTCTCCGTCCACCACGCGTTGGGCTTAAAGGTCATGCTCTCAACAACATGACCGACAAACACACTGTTGCGCAGCTTGGAGAAGTCGGTGTTCATGATCAGGATGGACGCGAGCACCAGCACGATGCCCAGGACCTTGATCGCGCCGGCGGGCTCAGCGTAGATGCCAATGCCCACCAGTACGGTGACGACCGTCTCGAAAGACATTACGACGGGAACTTTCGACGTCTCGAGCCCCATGGACAGACCCTGCATATATAAGATGTAAGCCACGGCTGTGGGGATGAGTCCAAAGCCAAGGAACAGCAGCAGCAGCTGTGGCGACATTGCCGCGGCGACATCCGGCCACGGAGCCGCGATAGCCGCCATAACCGCACCGCCAAAAACAAAGCCCCAAAACGTGACAGCCAGCGGGTGGACTGTCTTGGTTGCTATCCGGCTAAACACCGCGAGCGACGCACCGCAAAGGCCTGCAATCACGCCCGACGTGACGCCCCAAACCGAAAAATGAAAACCGGAAAGGTCGCCATTGGTCACTGCAAGCACGCAGCCAACGATGTTAAAGACAATGGCGACGAGCTTGTTGGGGGTCACGTCCTCGCGATAAAGCACGCGGCCGAGCACGACGCCAAACACCGGCGAGGTATAGAGCAGCACCGAGGCCGTGGACATGCCCACCTCGCCCATGCACTCGTAATAGCAGGTGTTGGCGGCGGCCAGGCCGACAATACCGACAAGCGCGCAGGGAACAAGCTCTTTAGGGCTTGCCTTGAACAGTGCCAGCGGACCCTGAGCCACGGTAGACCCCTCACCCGGACGGCAGCCCATAAACATCAGGACCGGCGCCAAGATAAGCGCTCCGACCAACAAGCGAAAGGCAGCCATGCTCTGGGACGAAACGCCCATGGCCGAGATGCCGTTTACAAAGATTCCGATGCTGCCCCACATAAGCGCGGCGATCAGCACCAGCACATAGCCCAGATTGCTTTTCTTCAACGCAGCCTCCTCGGTATTGTTTCCAATATGTTTCACACTACGTTATAGTCGTTATATACATTTTTCAAGACACAAATCGGCGAGCGGGAAAGTGATCCGTTTTCCTCCGTCCTCAGCGGATTACTTGGCGGTTGCGGTGGACTAGTTCCCAAATAGAGGCTTCAAGCCCCCAAACAGGAACTATTCCACCGCAACTTATGAGGACATCGAGCTGTTAGGCCGCTCTATCCCCTAGTAGTCGAGCTTCCACATGTAGCGGCGCGTCATGTAGTCCTTGTGGGTGACGGCAGAGAGCGCGCGCATGTACACGTTGTTGAGAATCGGGGCAAAGATCAGGTGGTTGAAGTATTCGCTCACGCTGTCCTTGATGTCATTGAGGCCGAGCTCCTTGGCGTCGAGCTGATAGACGCGCTCGCCACCGTACTGGTTGACGAAGCGGATGCCGCGCTCGTCGTTGCAGCGGCTGCGGCCGACGCTGATGAGCTGGAACAGCGAGGTACGCTTGTCCAGGATCTCGAAGGGGCCGTGGAAGAAGTCGCAGGTGTTGATGGTGCAGGAGTCGATCTGCAGCATCTCCTGCACGTTGCAGATGCTAAAGACGTAGGCGGCACCAAAGAGCGGACCCTGAGCCATCACGTTGATGCAGGGCTTGTCGGCGTTCTGCTCGGCCCACTTGGCAGCAAGCGGACGGGTGTACTCGACGGCCTTGCGATAGATGGGGTCGACCAAGTCGAAGGCGGCCATAGCGGTCTCGTACTCGGCATAGCCTTCGGTCTGCTGCGTAAGCTCCATGGCGATCATGGTCACGACGGCGGAGTTGGTGCGGCCCATGCAGGACTCGTCGACGGCCAGGCTGTCATACTGGATCTTGTAGTCGCAGACCTCGGTGAGGCCGGACTCGTCGACATAGATTGCGATGGTGCTGGCGCCGTGGTCCTTGGCGACCTGGGCGGCGACGATGGTCTCCTTGGTACCGCGCATGGACACGACGACGGCCAGGGTGTTCTCGTTGACGTAGGCCGGGGTGGCGTGCACGAACTCGTTGCTGGTGTAGCTGGAGCTCACGACCTGCGTGGCCTCGTGCTCCATAAAGTACTGGGCAGGATAGTTGCCGCCGTTGGATCCGCCGGCGCCAATCCACACGACGCGCTTGATGCCGCCCTTGTCTGCCTTGTCAGCCAAAACCTGGGAAACGACATCCTTAACCTGTTCCTGAGTGGTCATCGTGCATCAGCCTTTCTTCTCGTTTGATGCTCATCACAGGCATACAAGTTACATACATGTTTTGGTTATGTCGACTAGTTGTATGCTATATTTATCTTAGAATTTTTGCTGATGCGGTTTTTGATAATTGGCTACCAGCTGTTTTGTTGTCGTATTGAATACATGCTTGCTTAGATAAGCATACAAGTTAGATATAGGCTGATCGCATGAACGCTTCATCTAAAAAGAAACTGAGCCAATACGAGCGCTTGGCGGGTACGCTTCGCGACCGCATCGCCGCCGGCATCTACGCACGCGGAGACAAGCTGCCGTCCGAGATGGAGCTCATGGACGAATCGGGGCTGTCGCGCAGCACCGTACGCCATGCCCTTAAGGTGCTCGTTGATGAGGGTCTGGTTCGAACCGAGCGCGGGCGCGGCGCCTTTGTGGCCGACACGCCGGCGCTCCACGAGAACAACCTGGTGTTTTCGAGCTATACGGCGCAGGTCCAGGGTCAGGGCATGAAGCCCACCACGCGCACGGTGGACTCGGGCTTTACCAAGGCGGGCGGCAGTATAGCTAAGTTCTTTGATGCGGCCGTGGGCAGCAAGCTCGTCAAACTTGTCCGTCTGCGCTATCTGGACGATGCGCCGCTGTGCCTGGAGACTACCTATCTACCACCGAGCTTTGAAGCACTCATCGATCGCGATATCAATGGTTCGCTCTACGCGACGCTGCGCCAGGAATTCCATCGCGCGCCGGCACAGGGGCACAAGACCTTTGAGGTGTGCTATGCCTCGCAAAACGAGGCGTTTTTGCTCAACGTTGAGCGCGGGCAGGCGCTGATCCTGATCACCGACTACGTCTACGACACCGACGGCCGCCCGCTCCATGTCTCCAAGCGCATCCAGCGCACCGACCGTGCCAAATACACCGAGCCCATCGGCTAACCTGCCAAAACCACCACAAAGGGGACAGGCACCTTCGTGGTGGTTTTAGGCGAGGAGGTCGGGGAACCAGGTTGGCTTGGGCTGGTTGGGCGTGCGCTCGGCTAGGACCAGCTCCATCCAACACATGTCGTACCAGCGGCCGAACTTTTGGGCGCAGCGGTCGAAGGCACCCACCAGGCGATATCCCATATGGGCATGGAAATCCTGGCTGTTGTGCGTCAGATACTCGTCGTCCTTATCGTGCGGCACGGCGATGAGCGCGCACATGTTGGTGATGCCCATCGCAATCAGGCATTGCTTGAGCGTATCGTGCAACTTGCGACCCAGCCCGCCATGGCGCACATCGCGTGCCAGGTAGATCGACGTCTCGACCGACCAGTCGTATGCCTCGCGGCTGTTGAGCGGACTCACATAGGCATAGCCTATCGGACGCCCGTCCAGCTCCATCACCAGGTACGGATAGCGCTTGAGCGTACGCTCGATGCGCCCGGCGAACTCCTCAACGCTCGGCACCTCGTATTCGCAGGTAATCGCCGTCTGGCGCACATATGGCTCATAGATGGCAAGCAACGCCGGCGCGTCTTCGGGCGTCGCCAGGCGAATCGTCGGCTCGGACATCTCGGTCATACAACTCTTCTCCCCCAAAAGCAAAGGCCGCCCTGCGCCAAACCCAGCGCAGGGCGGCCCCTCGTCATTACATCAGGCTACAGGACAGCCGCCAGCGCGTCGATGTCCTCCTGCGTCGTGGCCCAGCTGGTGCAAAAGCGCACTACCGTATGAGTATCGTCGTACTTTTCCCAGTACTCGATCGCCGCATGCTCGCGAATGCGGGCCATATCCTCGTTGGGCAGAATCACGAACTGCTGGTTCGTGGGCGTCTCCAAGAAGAACTGGTAGCCGCGCTCGTGCAGCACACGACGAAGCGCCTGAGCGGTCTCAATCGCCTGGCGACCAATCTCAAAATACAGGCCATCGGTAAAAAGAGCCTCGAACTGCACACCCATCAGGCGGCCCTTGGCGAGCAGTGCGCCATGCTGCTTAATACGCGGAATGGGGTGCGCCGGGGCGTGCATGCCACAGAACACCACAGCCTCGCCGCAGAGCGCACCACACTTGGTGCCGCCGATGTAGAACACGTCACACAGCTGCGCCAGCTCGGGCAGGGTAATGTCGCACTCATCGGCCGCCAGCGCATAGGCCAGGCGAGCACCGTCCACAAACAGCGGAATCTCGCGCTTCTGGCACACCGCGTGAATCGCCGCGAGCTCGGCCTTGGAGTACAGCGTGCCGTACTCGGTCGATAGGCTCACATACACGGCACCCGGGAACACCGTGTGCTCGTAGCTCTCGTTTTCGTAGAACACCTGGATATAGTTCTCGAGGTCCTCGGCGTGCATCTTGCCCTCGTAGCCGGGGATGGTGAGCACCTTGTGGCCGCCAAACTCGATAGCGCCCGCCTCGTGACAGGCGACGTGGCCAGTCTCAGCAGCAACGACGCCCTCGTAGGGCGCAAGCAGCATGTCGATCACCGTCGCGTTGGCCTGCGTGCCGCCCACCAGAAAAAACACGTCGGCATCAGGGGCCTGGCAGGCCTCGCGAATAAGTTGCTTGGCGCGCTCGGTGTGCGCATCGGTACCGTAGCCGGGCTGCGGCTCCATATTGGTGTCGACGAGCGCCTGCAGCACTGCCGGATGTGCGCCGTGGGAATAATCGTTGTTAAACGCGAGCATGGCAATCCTCTCTTACCGGGTATCGGCCAGATGATTCAAACGGAGCTATTGTACGCCGTTGGGATAGGCAATGCGCGCGGCAAGGCACTCAAGTGCCAGTACCAGGGCAAAACCGCAGCTCACGTCACTCAAAAAGTGCGCACCTATCACGATGCGCCCAAAGGCGACGAGCGCCGCGATCACAGCCGCCGCCCAAAAAATCACGCGGCGACGCGACGGTTTTTCCTTAAAGGCTGCCGCGGGAAGCCCGGCGAGCATAAGGCCGATCGCCGCATGCGCCGTGTGTCCGCTCGCAAACGACTTGAACCCGTCCTTGATCACGCCGGCGGCGATATAGGTCCACTTGTCGGGATTGCCGATCACCCACCACGGCTGAAAATTGAGCCCCGGCGTGACCTCGATCACGCGCATGCGCGGGCGCGACCACAGTGGCTTGACGATCACGTTGAGGATGATGGCCTGAGCGATCCACACGGCAAGCACCATCAACGCCCAGCGCGTGAGTTCGTCGGGCTCGGTCGTGCGCGTGAGGCGATAGACGATAAGGTTGGCAGCGATGACCAGCACAAACGTCAGCACCAACTGAGCCGCAATGAGTTTACCGCCAACCCTCAGGGACGAAACGATCTCGTAGCCGGTCAGGCCAACGTTGACGAGGATGCCGAGCGCGGCAAGCCATTTGCTGCCCCTGGAGTCGGGACGCACCGCGCGCACGAGCATAACGCCCGCGATGCTCGCCGTCAGCTCAAACGGCAACTCGCCAGCGGCCTCGATAAAGCGGCCGTACATGCTGCCGATGTTGAACAGCGCGCTCGAGATCTGATAATCGAAGAAACTGCCCACGCCCAGACAAAGACACAGGACAACCGCGATAGCGGCGGCGTCTTTCTTGTAGATGTACCCGAACATGCTTTCCTTTCGATGGGGCTGGAATCAACCTGCGAGGTGGCGGGCAAAGAACAACTGGTAGCTCTGCCCCGCCACGCCCCCTACTTGTTAGTCATCGTCGCTCGCGCCTAATTGCTGCAGCAGCATGAGTGCCGCGGCCACGGGGCCGGTGCCGTCGTTGGCGTCGAGACCGCGACCCAGGCCGCTGCCCGCGCCGGCGCCCGCCTTGTAGGGCACCGACAACTTGCGGCTCTTGGGGAAGTTCACCGCGCCATAGCGGGTCTTAAGCTCAAAGGCCACCTTCTTGGGCACGTCGACGCCCAAAAACGTGATGCGACCGCCGCTGAGCGTGACGCTCTCGAGCCCCAGGCGCTCGCCGCGAATGCGGATGCGCGCGCGATTGAACAGGTTGAGTCCCGCCAACGGCAGCTCACCATGCGCGGCCTCGGTCTCTTCCTGCACCTCGTCAATGCTCTCCAGGTCCTCGGCCGCTGCGAGCTTACGGTACACGAGCACGCGCTGGTCCACCGCCGGCAGGTACTCCTCGGACAAGAAGTAGTCGGCCGGCAGGTTAATACCCACGCTCGCCGCCTCCACGCCGGCGTCGTCATCGCCGCGCGCCTCGGCCACGGCCTGGCCCAGCATCTGCGTAAACAGATCAAAGCCCACGCTCGACAGGTTGCCGTGCTGCTCGGCTCCCATAAGCGAACCGGCGCCACGGATCTCTAGGTCGCGCATGGCGATGCGCATGCCGCTGCCCAGGTCCTGGAACTCGGAAAGTGCGGTCAGGCGCGCCGTTGCCTCCTCGGTGAGCGGCAGCTCGCCGGGGAACATAAAGTACGCGTAGGCCTGCGTGGCAGAGCGGCCCACACGGCCCTTGAGCTGGTAGAGCTGCGCCAGGCCAAGGCGCTGCGAGTCCTCGATGATCAGCGTGTTGGCCGTTGCGTTGTCGATGCCGCTCTCCACGATGGTCGTGGCGATGAGCACATCGATCTTTTTGGTCGCGAACTCAATCATCACGTCCTCGACCTCGCGCGGGCTCATCTTGCCGTGTGCCACGCCCACGCGCGCCTCGGGCGCGGCCTCATGCACGCGCGCCACGGCGTCATCGATGGTCTTAACGCGGTTGGACACGTAGTACACCTGGCCGCCGCGGCCCACCTCCAGGCGAATCGCCGCGCTCACCACATCGGGGTCGTACTCCCCCACGTGCACGATCACGGGACGACGCCCGGTCGGCGGTGTGGTGATCAGGCTCATGTCGCGCACGCCGCTCGTGGCCATCTGCATGGTTCGCGGAATAGGCGTTGCCGAAAGCGTGAGCACGTCGATTTGCTCGCGCAGGTTCTTGAGCTGCTCCTTGTGCTGCACACCAAAGCGCTGCTCCTCGTCGATGATCACCATGCCCAGGTTCTTGGGGTTCACGTCGGCAGAAAGCAAGCGGTGCGTGCCGATGAGCACGTCGATCGTGCCCTCGGCAAACGCCTTAAGCGCGCGCTTTTGCTGCGCCGGGGTGCGGAAGCGGCTGAGCACCTCGACCTCGAGGCCAAACGGGGCAAAGCGCTCAAAGAACGTCTCATAGTGCTGCTGGGCCAGAATGGTCGTGGGGCAGAGCACCATGACCTGGCGGCCGGAGTCCACGCACTTAAACGCCGCGCGCAGGGCAACCTCGGTTTTGCCAAAGCCCACGTCGCCGCACAGCAGGCGGTCCATGGGCTTGGGCGCTTCCATGTCGGCCTTGATGTCGGCAATAGCCTCCAGCTGGTCGCGCGTCTCGTCGTAGGGAAAGCTCTCCTCCATCTCGATCTGCTCGGGCGTGTCGGGCGGGCAGGCGATACCGGTAATCGACGAGCGGCGTGTATACAGGTCGACCAGGTCAAACGCCAGCTTTTTGGCATTCTTGCGCGCCTTGTTGGTAGCCCGCGTCCAGTCGGCGGTGTTGAGCCTGGTCAGGCGCGGCTTGTCGCCGTCGGGGCCAACATAGCGCGTGATGCGGTCGACCTGCTCGAGCGGCACGTAGAGCTTGTCGCCGTCGGCATATTCCAGCAAAAAGTAGTCGCGCTCCTTGCCGCCCACTTCCTGGCGCGCGATCTCGCTAAAGAGCGCGATGCCGTGAGTGGCGTGCACCACGTAGTCGCCCGGCTTAAACGGAAACGTGATCTGCGTAATGTCCACCTTGCGGCGGCTGCGCGCGCGGTTGGCATCCATACGGGCGTTGAGGTCGGCGATCGAGAACACGGCCAGGTTGGCATCGGGCACCACCACGCCCTGCGGCAGGGCGGCATCGACAAAGGTCACGCGTCCGCGCGAGATAGTGGGCACGGCAGCACCGGCGGCAGCCTGGGCCGCGCCCGCCTCGAGCGAGCGGGCGTTGAGCGCGTCAGCCTTACGCTCGCGAATTGCAGCATGAGCATCCTGACGGGCAGCACGATCGGCAGAATCTGCCGCCGCCACGCGCACGCGCTCGCCAATGACGCCGGCGTTTTCGGGCGCGGCCGTCAGCGATTCCTCAAAGGTAATGCCCTCGTCGCCAAAGGTGAGCTCCATCGACTCGCGCGCGCCGCGGTCGGGAATGGCAAACACGCAGGCATAGCGCTTGCCCACGACTTCCTGAACGCGCGTCATAAAACGGTTGTCCGAGCCTGCGATAGCAGGCTGCTCAATCTTGAGCTCGGCCGTCACCGCACCGCCGGCACGGATGAGGCTTACGTAGTTCAAGCGCTGCTGGGCACCAAAATCGAGCTGTTGAGCGCGCACGTACAGACCATCCAGGCGGTCAATCCCTGCCTCGCCGGCACGCGCCTCGATATCCTCGTAGGCGCGCAGGCAGTCGTCGAACAGCGAGCGCGGCTCGGACAGAACCACGAGCGCCTTGCCGCTCACGTGCGCCAACGGGCTTACGGTCTGGCCGTACATCACCGGCAAAAAGCGGTCGAGCTCGGGCGTGACGATGCGCGCATCCACCATCTCGAGCAGCGCCGCCAGTTTGCTGTCATCCTGGCTGGCGCGATAGAGCGCCACATGCATGTTGTGGACGGCCTCGTCGGTGAGTGCCAGTTCGCGGCAGGGAAAGATTTCGATGCTGTCCTCGTTGCCGATGGTCTGCCCCGTGGAGCTCACCATGCGGCGGATGCGGTCAATCTCGTCGCCGAAGAACTCGATGCGCACGGGTGCCTTTTCCTGTGCGGGGAACACCTCGACGGTGTCGCCGTGAACGCGAAACAAGCCGGGCGCATCGGCGGCGCCGGCATTGGTGTAGCCCATGCCCACCAAGCGCTGCGGCACCTCGTCAAAGGGAATCTCCTCGCCCACCGCAAAAGTAGTGGACTCCCAGTAGCGGCTCTCGACCGGCGGCACGCAGCGCAGCAGCGCGCGAGCCGAGGCGACCATGATGCAGTTGTCCCCGCGCACGATGCGCCCCAGAGCCTCGCAGCGCTGCGCCACCACGGCGTCGTCCGGCGCCTGCTCGCGCCACGGATAGTCCTTGCGCTCAGGAAAACGACACACGTGCGCCAGGCCCACGTAGGCGGCAAGGCTACGCGCGGCGCGATCGGCCGCATCCTCGCCGCTCACGATATAGACCGTCGGGCGCGGACGGCGCGCAAACTGGGCGGCCGCCATAAGCGTGCGGCCCGACTGCGACACAGCCAGCGTCACGTCCTCGCCAGCATCGAGCCCGGCCTCGACGGCCTGCAAGGCCTCGGCAGTGTAGAGCTGCGCGGCTATACGGTGAATGAGCATGCTGTTCCTCCGGCATTGCAACGCCAAAAGCCCGCCGGGGCAAGCTCGGCGGGTATGCGGCGGATTTCATTGCCTGTCATGGTAGCGCATGGAGAGGACTCCGGCTCAAGAGCAAACCCAGCCCCGCAAAAAACGCCAGACGAAGATGCGTTCCGCCCTACCCCGCTACGCGCACGCTGGGGCACAAATCTGCCAGCGGACACTCGTCACACTTGGGTTTGCGGGCGTCGCAGATCTCGCGACCGAAGGTGATCCACTGATGGTTGACCGACTCCCAATACTCGTGCGGCAAAATCTTGAGCAGATCCTGCTCGGTCTTGAGCGGCTCCTTGGCATGTGTCTTGGGACTCAACATCAGGCGATGCGCAATGCGGTTGACGTGCGTGTCCACCGCAATGCCCTCCACGATGCCATACCCCACGTTGAGCACGATGTTCGCCGTCTTGCGTCCCACGCCCGGCAGCTTCACGAGTTCCTTCATGTCGGCCGGCACCTCGCCGCCATAGTCGGCGACGATCATCTGCGCGGCCTCCACGGCGTGCTTGGCCTTGCTCTTATAAAAGCCGAGTGACTTGATGGTGTCTGCCACGTCAGCCACACTCGCCCCGGCCATGGCCTCGGGCGTGGGCCACTGGGCAAACAGCTTCGGCGTCACTTTGTTGACTTGTGCGTCGGTCGTCTGCGCCGAGAGCAGCACCGCGATGAGCAGCCTAAAGGGATTCTCGTGATCCAAAAAACACTCAACCGGGCCATAGCGACGGTTGAGGCGCTCGCACACCTCAACGGCGCGCTCGCGTTTGGCGGCATTGGTCTCGCGTGGCATAACGACTCCTCAGATCGGCGGCGTAACAAACCTATGGGCACAATTGTCCCACGTACGAGACGCTTACGTCTCCAAGAATGCGCCGGTCTGGCGGCTCCACAGGCTTGCGTATTCGCCGCCCGCCTCGACGAGCTGCGCATGCGTGCCGTCCTCGACGATCTCGCCATCAGCCAGCACCACGATGCGGTCGAGCGCCGCCACAGTAGACAGGCGATGTGCCACCACAATAGAGGTTCGACCGCGCATCAGGTTCTCGAGCGCCTCCTGCACCAACGCCTCGGACTCGCCGTCCAGGGCAGAGGTTGCCTCGTCGAGCACCAGAATCGGCGCGTCGGTCAGGATAGCGCGGGCGATGGCCACGCGCTGGCGTTGTCCACCCGAAAGCTTAACGCCGCGCTCGCCCACCATGGTGTCAAAGCCATGGGGCAGGCGATCGATAAACTCCAGGGCATTGGCCAGGCGTGCTGCCTCGCGAATCTGTTCGTCGGTGGCGTCGGGACGCCCGTAGGCGATATTCTCGCGAATGGAGCGGTGGAACAGCAGCGCCTCCTGAGGCACGTAGGCAACCTGGCGGCGCAGGCTCTGCTGCGTGCAGCGCGAGACGTCTTGGCCGTCAACGAGCACGCGGCCACCCTGAACATCGTCCAAGCGCAGCAACAGCTTGGTGAGCGTCGTCTTGCCCGAGCCCGATTTGCCCACCAGGCCCACGCGCTGACCCGCCGCCACATGAAGCGTCAGGTCGTCGAACACGTTCTCGCCCGCCGCGGCGTCACGGTATGCAAAGCTCAGGTGCTCAAAATCAATCGCGCCCTCGCCCACCTTGAGCTCGGGAGCATTCTCGTCGTCCGCCACCAGACGCGGCTCGTCCAGCACGCGTGTCATCTCGGCCGCATCGCCCAGCGCGCGGTTGATGCGTTGCATCATGGAGCTCACGTAGTTCAAACGCATAGTGAGGTTGTACGTATAGGTAAAAATCATGACGAGCGCGCCGGCAGAGATGCCAAACCACGCGTTACCGCCCGCCACGAACACGCTCACCACGGCCATGGTGATGACGATAAGGCCCGAGGTCGTAAAGTTGCGCTGCATCATGGCGTGCATCGAAACCGTTTCGGCATCGCGCGCGGCGCGGTCGGCGGTATCGAACAGGTCGCGCTCAAAGTCCTCGCGCCCACAGGTTTTGACAGCCAGAATGTTCGTGACCGCGTCGGACAGCACGCCCGACAGCTTGTTCTGCGCGGCGGACGTCGCGGCCGAAAGCGGCATGATGCGCTTGTACATAAGCCAGACGAACGCGATGTAGACGACCATGATGCCCACCAGAATCACGGTAAATGTGGGCACCACCGGGGCGAGCGCCGCCACCGTGCAGATGACCGAGGTGATGGTGGGGATGAGCGAATACACCGTCACATCGACCAAGCCCGTGTAGCCGCTCATGAAACGGCTCGTCTGGCTCACGAGCGATCCGCCAAAACGGCTGGTATGGAACGTCATGGACTGGTTGGAGAGCGTGTCAAAGCACAGGCGCGCCAGGTGGTAGTTGCCCGCGATCTCGAGCTTGTAGACGGTGTAGTCTTGCAGTTTGGAGAGGACCTGGCCCACCAGGTTCACAAGCACGAGCGCCAGGATGTAAGGGCCAAAGACCTCGAATACTTGATCGCCCGTCACGGGGCCCGCTTGGACGCGGTCGACGATGAGGGCCATCACATAGGTGTTGGCAAACGTGAGCAAAAAGATATAGCCCGCCGACGAGAACACCGAGAGAAAGACGATCAGAGGTTGCGTGCGCGTGACATCCCAAAAACGCCGCAGCGTGCGGCGCACGGTGGAGCGCTTGAGCGGGCTGGTGCTTCTCTGAGACATGGGCTTCCTTTCGCATCTGATAGGGCGAAACGCCATTGTTGCACATTGAAGCGCACTTCAGGCAAGCACGATGCGAAAAGCGCCCGCGTCCCGCGTTTACGCCGTCGCCCCGCCGTCCGTTGCGGCTAGTCCTCGTCTTCCTGGCCAGTGAGCAAGCCTGCGGACTCCAAGCCCAAAATCTCGTCGATCTCCCGCGCGTCTTCCAGCGCGTCGATATCCTTGAGTTTGCGCTCCATAACGTTGGTGCGTGTGGTGATAATGCCCTCGACCGTTTTACCCGCGGTCTCGATCTGCTGTTGGGCACGGCGCAGCGCCGCCTGATAGCGTGGCAGCTCGGCCTTGACGGCGGAAAGCACGCGCAGCACGTCATCGGTGCGTTTTTGCAACTTAAACGTCTGGTAGCTCATCTGCAGGCTATTGAGGATGGCCGCCATGGTGCTGGGGCCGGCAACGTTGACGTGATAGTCGCGGCCCAGGGTCTCGATAAGCCCGGGGCGGCTGACGACCTCGGCATACAGGCCCTCAAACGGCACGAACATGATGCCAAAATTGGTCGTCGCGGGCACGCTCAGGTACTTTTCGCAGATGTCCTTGGCCTCGCGCTTCACCATGGCGTCAAGCGTCTTGCGCGCGGTGGCCACAGCCTCCGCGTCGCCCGACTCCTGGGCGTCGAGCAGATGCTCGTACGCGTCGCCCGGGAATTTGGAGTCAATCGGCAGCAGCACGGGATCGCCCTCGTCTACCGGCAGCTTGACGGCAAACTCAACACGCTCCGAGGCGCCAGGCTTGGTGGCAACGTTTTCCAGATACTGATCGGGTGTGAGGATATCCGCCAGAATCGCGCCCAGCTGCACCTCGCCCAAAATGCCGCGCGCCTTTACATTGCCCAGCACGCGCTTGAGGTCGCCCACGCCGGTGGCAATGGACTGCATGTCGCCCAGGCCCTTGTACACAGCCTCGAGCTGGTCGCTCACCTGCTTAAACGATGCCGACAGGCGATCGTTGAGCGTGCGGGAGAGCTTCTCGTCCACCGTCGCACGCATCTGATCGAGCTGCACGTTGTTGTCCTTGCGGATGGCGCCCAGTTGGGCATCGACCGTCTCGCGTACTTTGTCCAGACGGTGTTCAATGCCTTCGCGGTTGGCGCCCAGCTGCTGGGCCGTCTCGCGGCGCAGGTCGTCCATGCGGTCGCCGGCCTGCGAGAACTCGCGTGCGATGGTCAGGTAACGTTGCTGCTCCACGGCCGCATCGGTTGTCTGCTGCTGCGCGATAGCATTTGCCGTGCGGCGGGTTTCGGCCAGCGCGACGTTCAGGGCATCGAGCGCGTTGTTGGCCTGCTCGAGTGCTGCCAGCGTTTCCGCGCTACTGTCGCCACGCTCCCGCAACTCGGCACGCAGGCTCTTGAGCTGGAGGGCGCAAGCCACAGCAACCCCCACCGCCACCAAGGCGATCACAACAAGCACAATATCAATAGCAGACATAAACTCCGCCCAACAAACCCAATCGAGCACCGATCAAAACCGCGATCAATCTTACCCCGTCATACGCACCGGGCGCCCGGCCCCTTCTTGGGCGCCCCTCTCCTCCGCATATTCCATAATGCGGCGCGCCGTCTCCCTGCTCACCTTTGAGTCATCGCCGGCCAAGTATGCGTATACGTTTCCTTTATTCAGGCGCAGAGCACGGCAGAGGCCATAGCGCGTTACACCCGATTCCTCCAATGCTTCCAGCGTTTTCTTTCTCATCAGGGCGTTCACCCTTCTATCGGCCGCCGGCTTTTCCTTCACCGCTCTATACGCACGCCAAACGTTGGCATAACGATTAGGGAGCTCACTTTTAGCGCATAGAGACGCCATGCTACCCGCTTGACCGTACAAGGATAAAACGTCTCGGTAATCTCGTTCCATCCACGAGCCCTCGGATAAACCC
Organism: uncultured Collinsella sp.; assembly: GCA_958438955.1. Lineage (GTDB taxonomy): Bacteria > Actinomycetota > Coriobacteriia > Coriobacteriales > Coriobacteriaceae > Collinsella. The sequence continues at coordinate 5,329 of CAUBTS010000018.1, read as the reverse complement.
AGAACGTATTCGGCTTTTCCTTGCGCCAAAGCGAGCAAAAACAGAGGCTCCGCCACGCGCGGCGCATCCGTCGTCGCCTGCTCAACCAATTTTCTAAAACTCAGCGACTGCTGTCCGGATAGCTCTCGGCAATAGCCTTTTAAGAATCCCTCAAAGGTCAGATTCAACCGAGCACCTCCTTTTTGTATTGCCTGTATGCACAGACCATCTCTTGATAACTCCGCTCCGAAGGCGACGACGCCAGCGCCTCTCCCTCGTCGAATATAAGCCGTTCGAGCAACCCCCAATCAAGTCGGTCGACGAATGCCTGACTATGAAGATCGATGATGTCGTTCGGACGACAGACATAGAGCTTCATTACCGCCAGGTCCTCCAAGGATGGCGTAAAGTACCTGATAAAACGCGCCCCAATATCCAAGGGAATCAAACGATCTTCGTAATTGAACGGCATCTGATTACAATATGCCACCGCCATACCATTCACCTCGGGGTATCGAGCTATGATCTCGCGGAGGCACCTATCTGCCTCAAACACATCAATGTCATGTGTAACCGAACGATTCGTCACATCGTTTAGCATGAAGGCGCTTCCTCCCACCAATACAACGTTCGGCCTGTCGTCTCTTGGACCTATTTCCAGCTCCGCCTCTTCGTCAATGCCCAAAAGAGTCTGTTCTAAATCCTGCTTATACATAACAAATCCTATTATTATTCATCTTCAATAATACTATTCAGTCGCACGACAGGACCAACAGGATGCAAGAATTCCGCTCGTGGCGATAATCCCTACACCCTAGAAGTCCTAATGTGACAAACGCTAACTCTCCCAGCCGGCGCGGATTGTTGTTATGACATCGCCTAGGCGCTGGCCGAGGGCTGACAGATGTTGGAGCACTTCGCCGGGCGAAGCACCGTTGAGGATGCAGGTGAGCGCATACGAGACCAAGAAAATCGCCGCAAGTCCTAGCGGAATGAGCACGATCATCGCCAATGTGCGCAGGCGCTGGCCCACGCGGCGACGACGCGCACGACGCTTGTCGAACGCGAGCTCCTGCGCATATGAATCTTGCTGTACGGAATAGGCCTCTGGTGCCGATTCGCACCCGGGCACAGCTGCAGGTACAGCAGCGGGCACGACATTTTGCGCAAAGGGCTGGACTGCCGCCCCTTGCATTTGCATCTCCATGAGTCGTTGCTGCTGGCGCAACATGCGCTCGGCTTGTTGCTGCGGAGTCTCAAGAAACAGATCCATGCTGGCCTCCAAAAATCGGAGCATTCGACGCTTACGCTCAGCATCCCGCACCGCCATGACCGCGACAACGCAATCGCCGGCAATAGCCGCAAAGTTTCTTTTGCTCAAAAGCTGTCGAAAAGCTCAACAACTCCCCTACCAGCACTTTCTCTGAGCTTTTTTCGCCAGCAATCTTTTGGCCTTCCACCCTTACGCCAACTGACCAAAATCTAACCAAAAGCTTGACGAAAATTGTGGAGACCGGGACCCCCACAAAAAGTGCCGCCCCAAAGGGGCGGCACACAAACTTATTATCAGCTTTTCTGTAACGAGCATGCGACGACTCAACGCCGGAGCGCAGGGGGGGGGAAAACGTTCCGGGCCCCCCCCAGCGAACCCGGGTGGCAGCGGGGGGAGTTTAACCCCCCACCCCCCCCAGGGGGGGGGGGACCGAAAACATGCCCGCGAGACCGCGGGCGGCGGTGGCGCACATAAACGCCAGGGCCAGAATCACGAGCGAGCCGGCAATGTCAGCCAGGGCGCCCGCAAAGCGACGCTCAAACAACCAGCTCTCAAAGTGCGGGGCGACGTTGCGCCAAACACGCCACAGCAAGATGCCCATACCGATGACGCCTGGGATATTGAGCAGTAGGATCTCGGAGCACAAAAGACCGATCAGGTTGCCGGCGGCAAAGCCTGCATTACCCTCGCAGTATTTGTGGTAGACCATATACAGCATGTACGCCACAAACGGCTGCAAGCACGCAGAAATAAACGTGACCACCATCGAGGGGTCCTGCGAAAAGACCCCGGTGAGCTTATCCACGCTCGTGGCATCCTTAGAGGCCAGGAACAGGCCAATGACCACCACGGGCACCACACCCAAGATGACCTCGACCATCGTAAACAGCTTGGCAGTCAAATCCTCACTAGCCGAATTCAAATGGGGCGCCCACTCAGGATGAGCATGCACGTCGACTTTCTTGTCCTTCTCAGCACGATCGGCCTTTTTACCCTCGGCAACCCGACGACCAGGATCCTTGCGAGTCCCCGCCGCAGCAACCCGAGCCCGAGACTTCTTACCCATAACCAACACCTCACAAGAGGAAACGAATAGCCAACGCTACCCAGTGTACCCTCTAAGCAACGTCACCGCCCCAACCGGCCCCCACAAAAACGTGCCGCCCCATAAGGGGCGGCACACAAACTTCTTATCAGCTTTTCTGTAGCGAGCGCGCAGCAACCCAACGCCGGAGCGCGGGGGCGGGAAATACCTTTGCCTCGCGCGACTCTGCGAAGCCGTGAGCGAGAGGGAAAGGTGGGCCCGGGGGCCCGGCGCGCCGGCGGTGGGGGGTGGTAAATTTTCGCCCCCCCCCCCGCGCTCCGCATCAAGCGCCACGCCCGCAACACGCGCTAGTAGTTCACCACCTGCTCCTCAAAGTACGCCTTCGGGTGGTTACACACCGGGCACACCTCAGGCGCCTCGGCACCAACGTGCAGGTGCCCGCAGTTCAGGCACTTCCACACCTTCACGCCCTCACGCTCAAACACCTCGCCCGACTCAATGCGCTCGACGAGTTTGTTGTAGCGCTCCTCGTGGGCCTTCTCGACGGCGGCGACACCACGGAACTTCTCGGCGATCTCGACAAAGCCCTCCTCCTCGGCGGTCTTGGCAAACTCGTCGTACATCGTGGTCCACTCGTAGTTCTCTCCTGCGGCGGCATCGCGCAGATTGTCCAGGGTGTCGGGGACGGCGCCATCGTGCAGATACTTAAACCACAGTTTGGCGTGCTCGGACTCGTTGCCAGCCGTCTCGGCAAAGATGTTCGAAATCTGAACGTAGCCGTCCTTCTTGGCCTTGGAGGCATAGTAGCGATACTTGGTGTGTGCCTGGGACTCACCGGCAAAAGCGGTCTCGAGGTTCTTCTTGGTTTGGGAATTCTCAAAATCCATAGGTGTACTTCCCTTCAACGCATGCCGCCCGTAGGCTTCGAGCGGCCTCGTCTTTAGGATGCCCTCATGCCGAAAATCTAAACCTTACAATCCCGTTCTTCAGATTTGAGCGGGCTACACACTCAACCAACGATCGTCCTCGGCTCGGCAAAAGCCCTCGCGCTCCAGGTCAGCTAGAATGCCCGCGATCAAGTCGCACTCGACCGGCCCGCGACCGGCTGCCGCTTCCATCTCGTTAACGCCCACCACGGCATCAGCAAGCGTAATCCCCGCCGGCTGCCCATCGCGCGCTGCCAACAACATACGCACGATATGCGCGCGCTTTTGGCGGCGCGAGCCCTCAAACTTGGACTGACGACTATAGCCCGCCGACCGCCTGGACGGATTGGGCAGTGTCTTTTTAAGATACGCGCCGTAATCCAGCAATGCGTAATACCACGCGCGCGGCGTGTCGGCATCGTCTTGAGGCGCGGCAAAGGGCGCGATCTCGTCCGCCGCCGCACCGGGGACCGCCGGACAGGCAGCTTGGATCAGCGGCACCAGTTCGCGATCGGGAACGGCCGGCACATCGGGAAAGAAATGATGCAAAAAGACCGTGCGCACATTGGTCTCCAAATACACGCCCGGAAGATCAAACGCAAACGAACGGATACCCTGCGCCGTTGCCGGGCCAATACCAGGCAGAGCGACCAAGTCACGCGTCTCACGCGGAAACTCCCCGTCCCAGTCCTCTACAACGCGCTGAGCGGCCCCGTGAAGCGCCAGAGCGCGTCGGTTGTAGCCCATGCCCTGCCAAGCGTCCAAAGCATCGGAAGGCGCGGCCTGGGCAAGCGCCTGCACAGTCGGAAAACGATCGAGCCACACCGGCATGCGCGCCTCCACACGCGGCACCTGTGTTTGCTGCAGCATGACCTCAGAAAGCCAAATGATGTACGGATCGCGTGTACGGCGCCACGGAAGGTCGCGATAACGCAGGACCCCTTCCGAACGAATCATCGAACGAAAGGGGTCCTGAATCATGGCTATGCTCCTTATGCGGCGCTATTCCTCCCGGTAAGCGCACGCGCAGGTGGCGTACTCGGGAAACGCTTCGCGGTCGGCGAACTTGGGATCGACGGCCGGGAACTGGCGGTGAGCGACGATGTCGCCGAGCGAAACGGAATCGAGGTAGTCGCGCATCAACGCCTGGGCTCCGGCCCACAGGGGATGATAGCAGCACGCGCCCATGCGCGCACAGTCACCATCGGGCGCGGTGCAATCGTTCATAACCATAGGACCCTGAACGGCCTCGACGACCTGGCGGATAGTGACGTCGTCCGGACTGACCTTGAGACGCATGCCACCGTGGACGCCACGCAGGCTCTCCACAATACCGGCCTGGACCAAACCGTGCTGAATCGAGCGGGCAAACGAATACGGGACATTGACCTCTTCGGCAGCGGTGCGAACAGAAAGCAAACACTCCGGATCCTCAGCAAGCATCGCCAGCATTCGAAGGGCGTAATCAGTCTTCCTCGATATGTCCATTTTTCCCCTTTCAAGGAATACGAACAGCTCGAACGAGCTCCGGGGCCGAGCTTGTGTCGAGACGCTAAATGACCGCCAGGACATCCAAATGGTAAATCGGATATCCACTGAGTGCCGCGCTTGGAGCGAAATGCATCAGATGCGGCGCACAGTGCAATTTAGTATAACCTAACCCCCTGTCTCGTAGAACAGGTGTTGCGCAACAAAGCTGTTGTTCAGACAGATATACTTATTAGATTTTACTTGCGTTCCCGAAGGCGCGGGGATTCTGGGCGAAGATGCACCAGGGCGATCGTTCTATCGAAACAAAGTGCATCAAACGCAAAAAGCCACGTCCGAAGACGTGGCTTTAATTGCGTTGGCGGGAAGTACGGGGCTCGAACCCGCGACCTCCGACGTGACAGGCCGGCGCTCTAACCAAACTGAGCTAACTCCCCAGGCAGACGTTCGCGTTTGTTTCCGCTCGCGTGCGCTGCGGGGATTAGTATACACAGAAGTCTGTCCGGCGCGCAACAACTTTTTTGAAAATATTTTTTGGGCCCTCCGGGAGGGTCTCCGGGGCCGGCTGGCGCGGGTTAAGTTTGCTGCTCTACAGTCCTGCGCAAGACGGAAAGCACA
>CAUBTS010000017.1 GCA_958438955.1 uncultured Collinsella sp. | reverse complement strand
TGAGGAAATGTATTCAGCATTTGGATTTGGTTCTAGAAACAAATAAGACAACCAACCTCACCCGTATTCTTAACGTAGAAGACGCTGCGGTACTTCATATCCTCGACTCACTTGTTTTACTCCCTTATGTCAATAAGGCTCCTGAGGGAGCTTTGCTTGATATGGGAACAGGTGCTGGCTTCCCTGGTATTCCGTTAACAATCACCACGCATCGTAAGGCTACTTATATTGACTCTGTTGGCAAGAAGGTTGACGCTGTTAATTCTTTTGTTCATGCTCTTGGATTGAAATATGGTCATGCAGTTCATGATCGCCTCGAAGAATATGCTCGAAGCCATAAGAAGCAGTTCTCTGTTGTAACCGCCCGCGCACTGGCCCCTCTACCGATTCTTGTTGAGTATGCGGCTCCGTACCTCAAGGACGGTGGGCTATTTGTTATCACGAAGGGCATTCCATCGGATGATGAGCTTGCTTCCGGCATGTCAGCAGCTAAGATCTGCGGCTTCACTTTGCTTCTGAATGACGCAATCGATTTGCCTGAGGGCTTGGGCCACAGGGAATTCATTGTTCTTAAGAAGAGTCATCCAGCATCCGTTTCATTGCCTCGTGCAAATGGAATGGCAAAGAAGAATCCGCTTGCCTAGATGTTTCACGTGAAACATAATGGATACTAACAACTTGCAGTGTTTCACGTGAAACATGGCGGTTGAAATTGAATCGGAATGTTTCACGTGAAACATCCTCCGTTTGACAGCTTTAATACACACCAGGAGGGACCGTGGGATTTCGCGACGTTAAGCGTTCGAAGAGCGCAAAAGACACGCGTATCATTGCAATCATCAATCAAAAAGGCGGCGTCGGTAAGTCGACGACGGCTGTAAACCTTGCTGCAGCACTGGGTGAACAGGGACGCAAGACGCTGATTGTCGATTTTGATCCGCAGGGAAACAGCACTAGCGGATTTGGAATTGAAAAAGAAGACCTTGATCAGTGCATCTATGATGCATTGCTGAATGACGTGCCGGCAGAATCGCTTGTTCTTGATACAAATTGCAAAAAGGTATTCGTTATTCCGGCGACAATTCAGCTTGCAGGTGCCGAAATTGAGCTCGTAAGCGCAATTGCTCGTGAAACCCGCCTCAAAGATTTGCTTGAGCCGATTCAGGATGAGTTCGATTTTATATTCATCGACTGTCCTCCTTCGCTCGGCCTGCTTACCATCAATGCTTTGACTGCAGCAGATAGCGTTTTGATTCCGATCCAGTGCGAGTATTACGCACTCGAGGGCGTTACGAAGCTGCTTGAGTCAATGAAGATGGTCAAATCACGTCTGAATAAGGGCTTAGACACCTATGGTGTGCTTATGACCATGTATGACTCGCGTACTTCTCTGTCGAATCAGGTTGTTGAGGAAGTTCAGTCGTACTTTGGCGATAAGGCTTTTAAGACCTTAATTCCTCGTACCGTAAAAATCTCTGAGGCTCCGTCTTTTGGAGAGCCTGTGATTACCTATGCACCTCAAAATAAGGGTGCAAAAGCGTATATGAACCTTGCAAAAGAGGTGATCAAGCGTGCCTAGTGCAAAGAAACGTGGCGGATTGGGACGTGGACTCAATGCTTTGGTCTCAGAGGCCGAGTATGAGACCGGTGGTTCGGCTGCATCGACTTCAAATGCTGCATCTGAAACAAAACTTCCTATTGAGGATATTGTTCCCAACCCTAATCAGCCGCGAATTCACTTTAACGAAACTGAACTTCGCGAGTTGAGCGAGTCAATCCAAGAACATGGCGTTTTGCAGCCGTTGTTGGTTCGCAAGCATGGAAATGGCTATGAGATTATTGCGGGTGAGCGTCGTTACCAGGCGTCAAAGCTTGCTGGTCTTGAGGAATTGCCAGTCATCATTAAAGAAGTTAATGATGAGGAAATGCTCGCTCTTGCACTTATCGAGAATCTTCAGCGTTCTGATTTGAATCCCGTCGAAGAGGCGAAGGGTTATCGTCAGCTCATTGATGCCAGCGGCATAACACAAGAGGCGTTATCAAAGGCTGTCAGTAAGTCTCGTTCCGCAATTACAAATTCACTTCGTTTGCTAGATCTTCCCGAAGTCGTACAGCAGATGATTTTCGAAGGCAAGCTTACTGCTGGCCATGCAAGAGCGATTCTTGCAGTTCCATATGAGGATGCCAGGATTCGACTCGCTGAGAAAGTTGTCGCAGAAGGTCTTTCCGTTAGAGCGACAGAAAATCTTGCTCCGTTGTTTTCTGCCGGAGAGACGCCAAGGACTCCGAGGCCGGCAACACCTCAGTCATTCAAAAAGGCCGCTCGAGTCCTTCGTCAAGTTTTTAACACGAATGTACGCGTGAAGAGCTCACGTGGTAAGAATAAAATTGAAATCGAGTTCAAAGACGAGGAGGAGCTCTCCCGTATCCTTGGCGAAATGATTCAATTTGGGCAGGAGGATCAGGATGAAGAATAAGGTTCTCGCGGTCGTTGCGTTGGCAACCACCGTCGCCGCTGGTGCCTTTGCTGGTTATAAGATTGCGACAGATGATGAACTACGCGGTCGACTGCTGCGCGGAGCTCAGGATATCGTCGATACATCTAAGAAGAAAATGGATGTGATGACCGAAGATGTCGCCATGCGCACTGCTCAGGTGACTAAGAATCCCAAGATTAACCAAGACTGGGTTAATCATCAATGGGAAAATGTTGGTTATTAGGTACCTAACAATTACTTGCCTTTTTTGAAGGGGTCCTTGTCTGATTCATGAGACAAGGACCCCTTATTATGGCTATAAAACTAAGGTTACGTAAATCAAGTCCTCTAGGATGAAAACAAATGAAACAGCCCTGGTTGCATTATCTACAACCAGGGCTGTCGGATGTTTCACATGAAACGTTATGGGGTGCAGACTCTCCTATGCGTTCTTCTGGACCTTGAAACGTTGCTTCAACTGACCGCAAGCGGCATCAATATCATTGCCGCGAGAATTACGGATCGTGGTCTCGATGCCACGAGACTCAAGGCGGCGCTGAAGATCCTCGACCTTATGAATCGGAGACGGCTTGAGCGGGCTACCTTCAATGTCGTTAAGCTGAATCAGGTTGACGTGACACAGCGTTCCCTCGCAGAAGTCGCAAAGCGCCTGCATCTCAGGGTTTGTGTCATTGACGCCTTCGATCATGGCGTACTCATAGGTTGGTCGGCGGCCAGTCTTCTCGGTGTAGAGCTGAAGCGCCTCGTGAAGGCGGAGCAGCGTGTACTTCTTAACACCGGGCATGAGCTTATTGCGCGTTGACTGGATGGCGGAATGCAGGGAAACGGCAAGCGTGAACTGTTCGGGGATGACGGCAAATTTGCGAATACCGGGAATAACGCCGCTGGTAGAGACGGTGAGGTGACGGGCGCCGATACCGATGCCATCGGGATCGTTGAGGATTCGCAACGCCTTGAGAACCTCGTCGTAATTGGCAAACGGCTCGCCCTGGCCCATGAAGACAACGCTCGTGGCACGCTCGCCAAAGTCGTTGGAGACATGAAGCACCTGGTCAACGATCTCTTGAGCGGTCAGAGAGCGCTTAAGGCCGTTCAGACCGGTAGCGCAAAAAGCGCAGCCCATCCCACAACCTGCCTGGGTGGAAACGCAGACAGAAAGCTTGTTACGACGAGGCATACCGACAGTCTCGACGGAAATGCCGTCGTGGTACTCGAGCAGATACTTGCGAGAGCCATCTTTAGAAACCTGCTTGGTGAGCTCAGTCGGCGTGTCAAAGGCAAAAGCCTCTTTAAGCTGCTCGCGGAAAGCCTTGGGAAGGTTGGTCATATCGTCAAACGAACAAACGTTCTTCTCAAAGACCCATTCGATGAGCTGCTTCGCGCGGAAGGCGGGCTGGCCAAGTTCGGCAACGAGCTCGCGAATATCGTTTTGGCTCAAGTCGCGAATGTCCTGAGATTTAGTCCTGGGATTCATGGAAGCCTTTCGATTTTGGGGAAACGTAGAGGGTATCGCTACAATATGGTATCAGCTGCAGAAATTATAGAGGAGGAGTCTGCCCATGCCGGGTAAAAGCCTAGAGAACATGCACGTAGCGGTCTTGGCGGGCGGTCATTCCGCCGAGCGCGAGATCTCGCTCAATTCGGGAAAGAACGTCGTGGTGGCCTTGAAGGAGGCCGGCTACACTTCGGTTGAGCTGCTCGACACGGCTGCCGATGACTTTATGGTAACCATGGCGACCGGCGGCTTTGACGTGGCATTTATCGCCATGCATGGCGCCGGCGGTGAGGATGGCGCCATGCAGGGTGCCATGGAGACCCTGGGTATCCCCTACACGGCCTCGGGCGTGCTTGCCAGCGCCTGCGGTGCCGACAAGGAGGTCTCGAAGCTCCTGTACGCCAAGGCGGGCATTCCCATTGCCCCCGGCCTTGCGCTCGAAGTGGGCGATGAAGTCGATATCGATCACATTGTCGAGGTTTGTGGCGAGCGCTGCTTTGTAAAGCCGGCCGTAAACGGTTCCAGCTATGGCATTTCCCTGGTCCATGAGCCCTCCGAGCTGCCCGCGGCAATCGCCAAGGCGTTTGAGTACGGCGACAAAGTGCTGGTCGAGAAGTGCATCGAGGGTACCGAGATCACCGTCGGCGTATACGGCGAAGATGACGTGCGCGCCCTGCCGATTGTCGAGATCCGTAAGCCCGAGGACTGCGAGTTCTACGATCTGGACGTGAAGTATGTCGACCCTACGGACATCCATCGCATTCCGGCACAGATTTCGCCCGAGAACTACGCTCGTGCTCAGGAGCTCGCCTGCGCTGCCCATAAGGCACTCGGCTGCTTGGGCATCTCGCGCAGCGATTTTATCGTGAGTGAGGACGGCCCCGTTATCCTCGAGACCAATACTATTCCCGGCATGACCGATACGTCGCTGTATCCGGATGAGATCCGCCACACCGACGACATGACGTTCCCGCAGGTCTGTGACAGCCTGATCCGTATGGGTCTTCGTCGAGCGGGCATTGCATGCTAATCGAGGACGCGGTTTCATCAGGAACGCCGCAGTTTGTCATCGACTCCTATGCCACGCTTGCCGAGCGCGCCAAAACGCAGTCCTTCGGCCTTATCGAGGAAGATGTAATTGTCCTCGATACCGAGACCACAGGTCTTTCGGTGCAGGACAACGAGCTGATCGAGATCTCGGCGGCCCGTCTTTCGGGCCGCGAGATCGTCGACCGCTTCGATACCTTCGTGCATCCCAAGCAGCTGATTCCCGCCGAGATTACCGAGCTCACGAGCATTACAAATGCCGATGTGGCAGATGCCCCGTCGGCCGTTGAGGCCGTAGCCGCTCTCGCCGATTTTGTCGGTGGTTGCCCGGTAATCGCACATAACGCCACGTTCGACCGCTCGTTTATCGAGTCGGTCAAAGGCGGCGTCAACGTGAGCGATATTTGGATCGATTCGCTGGCGCTGTCGCGCATCGCGCTTCCGCGCCTGGCCTCGCACAAGCTGTCTTTTATGGCCGATCTGTTTGGCTGTGACTCGGTATCACACCGTGCCAATGCCGACGTCGACGCCCTGTGTGGCGTATGGCGTGTGTTGCTCGTGGCGCTCACCGACTTGCCCCAGGGCCTCATGGCGCGCCTAGCCGACATGCATCCGGATGTGCCTTGGTCCTATCGTCCTATCTTCTCATTCTTGGCGGGGCAGAACCCTGGTTCTATCTTCTCTCTCAGCGCCGCTCGTGCTGACGTTCTCAAGGCCGATCGCGCCGACGATCGGGTGGACGCCGACGAACTGCCGGTCCTCAAGATGCCGAGTCGTGAGGAGATTGAGGCAGACTATGCGCCGGGTGGCCTGGTCAATCGCATGTATCCCACCTACGAGCCGCGTGATGAGCAGATCGCGATGGCGCTCGAGGTCCGCGATGCGCTGGTCACGGGCACTCATCGTGTAATTGAGGCGGGCACGGGCGTCGGCAAATCGATGGCCTATCTGGTGCCTTTTGCCGAGGCAGCGCGCCGTAACAACATCACGGTTGGTATTGCGACCAAATCGAACAATCTTGCCGACCAGCTCATGTACCATGAGCTGCCAAAACTTGCCGGGCAACTGGACGGTGGTCTGTCATTTTGCGCTCTCAAGGGGTATGACCACTATCCATGCCTGCGCAAGCTTGAGCGCATGAGCCGCGGCCAGGTCGAGATTACCACCAAGCGCGATCCGGCGGACACGCTCACGGCGGTCGCGGTCATTATGGCGTACGTCTGCCAATCAGCCGATGGCGACCTCGACTCGCTCGGCATTCGGTGGCGCAGCGTCAACCGCCCCGACTTTACGACGGCCTCGCGCGAGTGTGCTCGTCGCCTCTGCCCGTTTTTCCCTGATAAATGTTTGGTCCACGGCGCTCGCCGTCGTGCAGCGCATGCCGACGTGGTGGTCACCAACCATTCCCTGCTGTTCCGCAATGTCGCGGCCGAGGGCAGGATTTTACCTCCGATTCGTCATTGGGTAATCGACGAGGCCCATTCCATCGAGCGCGAGGCGCGCCGTCAGTGGGCGCGCGTGGTGTCGGCGGACGAATCACGCGTTCTGTTTGAGCGCCTGGGTGGCTCGAGCACCGGTGCGCTAAGCCAGGTCTCCCGTGATTTGGCAACCTCCGAGGGCTCTATGCTCTATCTGGGCCTTACTGCCAAGGCGACGTCGACGGTTGCGCGCGCGAGCATGGCAATCGCCGACGTGTTCGATGGCGTTCGCGAGCTCGGCCGCCGTGCCCGTGGGGGTTATGACAATGCCAATCTATGGATTGGCCCCGAGCTGCGCGAATCTGACGACTGGCATGATTTCTTACAGTCGGCCTACGCTGCCATCGACGTATTGGAACAGGCTGACAAGAGCGTCGACGCGCTGGTGCAAGCCGTCGCCGCCGACAAGCCCGAGGTTGTTGTCGACCTGGGTGATATCTCGCGCCGCCTGCACGAGCTGGCCGAGAACCTCAAACTCATCATTGATGGCACCGATGAACACTACGTGTATTCGCTGCAGGTCAATCGCAGGCTGCGTGCCGGCGGAGAGTCAATGACCGCAGAGCGCATCGACATTGGCGAGGCCTTGGCAACCGAGTGGCTGCCCGAGGTTCACACGGCTATCTTTGCCTCGGCGACCATGACGGTGTCCAAAAGCTTCGAACACTTTAACCACGCGGTCGGCCTCGATCGCATCGGCGCTTCAACATCCTCATCGCTGCACTTGGACTCGAGCTACGACTTCGATTCGAACATGGCTGTAGTCGTTGCGGGCGATATCCCCGATCCGCGCGATCGCGAGAGCTATCTTACGGCGCTCGAGCGCGTGCTGGTCGACGCCCATCTTGCCATGGGCGGATCGGTGCTCACACTGTTCACCAATCGGCGCGACATGGAAGACCTGTACGCCCGCGTTGAGCCCAAGATGGCCCGTGCGGGTCTGGAGCTCAACTGCCAGCAGCGCAACTCATCTCCTCGTCGCCTGCGCGATCGGTTTATCAACGAGCCGACTTCATCGCTTTTTGCGCTTAAGGCCTTCTGGGAGGGGTTCGACGCCAGCGGCGAGACGCTGCGCTGCGTCATCATTCCCAAGCTGCCGTTCTCGAGTCCCACGGACCCGCTCTCGTGCGAGCGCAACCTGCGCGAAGACCGCGCTTGGGCGCGCTATTCGCTGCCCGAGGCGGTGCTCGAGGTCAAGCAGGCGGCCGGCCGCCTTATCCGCTCGTCGACCGATTGCGGCGTGCTGATTCTGGCCGACCCGCGCCTGGTGACGAAGGGCTACGGAAAGAAGTTCTTAACGTCGCTGCCCACGAGCTCCTACCAGCGCATCGAATCGGCGCAGATCGGGCACTATCTGCAACTGTGGCGCGCACGCCACGAGCGGCGGCGCTAAAGCGGACAGACGAGGGTTTTTGCCATATCGCACAGGCGCTTTGACAGGGCGGGGTCATCCAAGATGCGGATGGCTCCGCCCGCTGCGATTACCTGGCTCAGTAGCCAACGCTCGGAGCCGTAATGCACAGTTACCGTTGCCATGTCTGCCCCGCCGCGCTCGATTAGGGTGATGCCGGCCCAGTCCAGATGCTCCGCCATATCGAATGGCATCAAGAGCTTTGCGCTGCGCTGCGTCCGGGCAAGGGAATCGTGGAGGGATGCGACGTCCGGTGTGTGAGGCACGACGGAGTCTTCCGTCAAGGCGAGTCCCTCGATTTTATCCATGCGATAGGTGCGCTGCTCATCGACTGTGATGTCCCAGGCAATCAGGTATGTTTGGTCGCCGTTTGCCGTAATGCGCAAGGGGTCGACCAGACGCTCGCGTGGCCGTGCATCGTCCATCGAGCGATATGAGATGCGGCAGCGAACGCCGTCCTGAATGGCACAGCTCAGCTGCTGCCAGTGCGACCCGTGGTTGACGGTGTCAAAGACGCGCTGGTTATAGCCGAGCTCTTCGGGTAGAAGGGCGTGTCGAATCCGAGCTGCCGTCTGCGGCTCGATCCCCAACGATTCAAGTTCGTGGTTGAGCACAGCGCCCTCGGCTGCACTCAAGCGCAACGGTAGCACACGCCCGGCGTCACCAGTGAGGACCACACGCTCGCCGTGGCATTCGCAGATGATGCGCGCACCAGATTCTCGGTCCGCGAGCGTCGAGACGATCTCGAGAATCTCGTCGAGCGATACTCCCGTGATGTCAAAGCGGCCGCAAATCTCGGTTCGTGTCATGCCGCTCTCGCCGGCGGCGTAGAGGGCCTCCATGATGTCGATGGCGCGCGAGAGTCTCTGCTCGCTGGTGAGTTTACGCACGGGCATACTCGTGCACCGTCCTTTCAATGAGGTGGTTCCACGCCTGCTTGAGCGATTTGGGGGCCATGGGCCTCATGCCGTCCATGGCGTGGGCCATGCAAAATGAGGCGGCGGCTTCAAGGTCGCGCACGTCAACGGTCCAGATCCATCCCGCATCGGTGTGTGTGAGCTCACCTCGCCCGCGCGTGAGGCCGTTGATCATATCGATCTGCGTCTGAGGGGCGAACGAGAACGTGGCTGCAACGGGCGGTCGGTCGGCGAAATCGAATTCAAAGAACAGATAGTCGTTGAGATTGAAGTCCGCAGGGATGGCGTAGGCCTTCGAAGGACGCCATGCGCGAACGATACGGTCGCAGCGGAATGTCCTGATGTCGTCGGTGACATTGTCGAGGCCGCAGAAGTACGCCACGCCCTCGCGTTCGAACATGCCGTAGACACAGACGGTACGTTCTTTCTGCTCGCCGCGTCCGTTCTGATATAAAAATCGCAGCGCGCATCGCTCGGCAAAGGCGCTCCATACCGCATCGACGGTGGGAGAGCGGCGGATCGGTACTTCGTCCACCGTCGTCCTGCCGGTGAGGTAGGCAATTTTGGAGCGAATATCGGCAAGCGGCGCGGCAAAGGTGGAAGAGCCGGCCGCTAGCGTCTGGTCGATGGCGTTGAGTAGGATATCGGCGTCGTCTGCGGTGATGAGGCCGCCTGCAGCAAACGTGTGCTCGCGGTCGATTGTCCACGAGCTTTCCTCGGTCTCCTGCGCACCGGCGGGGCGAACCTCCTTGATTAAGATGCCACGCTCGAGCAGTTTGTCACGATCGCGCCGAAACTTGCGCTTATCCGAGTCGATATTGCCCGAGCCATATCCCAGGTCAGAATCCAAGACGATCTGCTCGGTCGTCAGCGGTTCGGGGGAGCTGTTGAGCACAAAGAAAAGATTGAGGATGCGCTGAGCCGTTTTATCGAAACCGGGCTCCGAATTCCCCTTTTTTATTGTCGCGGTCGCGTCGCTTGCCGTCATAGAGTCCTCGCATGAGAAGGTGGTTTGCTGCCATGATTTTAGTCCGATATGGAGATTAGGCTATATCCTTGTCCGCTCGAGGCGTTAAGATGGCCCGAATTCGGTCGTTTGCGCTCGCTCGGGGTATACTTTCGACTATATACGGTTCTAATGTGCATGCATTGGGCCTATTTGTCGGATTATGGATGTGGAGCGCACATGGCGAACACCCAGAACTATATTAACCACCTGCTGCAGAACACCGGCATTACGCCGGCATGCAGCGAAGAAGAGCGCTTGGCTGCCGAGGATATCGCTCAGATCTTCCGCAACCACGGCTTTGACCCCGAGGTTCAGGAGTTCAATGCCCCGGCGCCCAGTAGATTGGCATTTGCCGTTACCGGTATTCTTGCGTTTGCCGGCGCCCTGCTGATGGGCATCGGCGGCGGTATCGGCTTGGTCGGCACCTTGCTGGCCATTGTCGGCGCCGTTCTTTACGTGCTCGAGCGCACGGGCCACCCCGTGGTTTCGCGCCTGGGCAAGACGGGCGTGAGCCAAAATGTCATCGCCTACCACAAGGCCTCGGGCCCGCTCGCGTCTCCGCGCAACCGCCCGGTGGTCGTTGTCGCACACTACGACTCTCCCCGTGCTGAGCTGCTCGCCCGCGAGCCCTATGCTTCGTATCGTGCGCTCATCGCCAAGCTGTTGCCCGTTGCCACGATTGCCCCTGCTGCCGTTGCCATCCTGCGTATCCTGCCGCTCCCCGGCGCGCTCAAGGTTCTGCTGTGGATTGTCGCGATCCTCGCTTCCCTCGTTGCACTTGCCAACGCGGCAAACATCATCTCTAACCGCCACGTTCTTCCCTATACGTCCGGCGCGGTGTGCAACAAGTCTTCTGTCGCCGCTATGCTCGGCGTTATGGACAACGTTGCTCCCTTCCAGGGCGAGAACGAGTTTCCCGACGATGTTCCGTTCGATACCTATTTTGGGGAGCAGAAACGTCGTGCCGAGGAAATGGCGCGCGCGGCGGCGGAGTATGCCGCGGCCCAGCAGCAAAACGACTACGGCAACACCATCGAGTACGAAGAGCCTACCTACGCCGAGGACGAGTTCGGTCAGCCGATTGCTCCCGACGCTCAAACCGAGCCCGAACAGGGCGAGGCTTTTGACGAGCAGATTGAGGGCTTTGAGGGTGCGTCTGCCGACGAGACGCTGATTGGCGCCATCGTGCCCGAGGATCAGAATCAGGCTGTCCAGGCCGAAGAGTTCAATGACGAGGTTCCCGCTGCTGAGCCGGCGGAGGAGCCTGCCGCGGCCGAGCCCGAGCCCAAGCTCTATCGCAACGCCGCCGGCAACATTCGCTTTGGTTCGGATGCCATCCGTGCACTCGGAATGCTTCCCGAGTCCTGCACGCTCGATTACGAGGAGGGCGAGGAGCCGACGTTTGAGCCCGAGCCTGCGCCCGTTGTCACCGCGGATGATGAGTCTGCCGCGGTTACCGCTGCCGAGCCCGAGGCGGTGTCCGCGATCGATCCCGCGGCAGGACTGGACATTTTGGCTCCCGCCGCGCCGGCGCAAGACGTTGCGGACGAGTCTGACGACGATTACGTTGAACAGCCGAGGCGCGTGTCTTACGAGAGCGATACTGATTTCTCTGCCGAGATTCCCGCGGCAACGCCCCATGCCGATATTGCATCCGCGTTCTCTTCGATTGGCGCCAGCGCTTCCAGCTTCTTTAAGGGTGCGCTTGCAAAGGGCAGGAAATTTGTCGACGATTTCGAGGAGAAGCGCGCTGCCGCACGCGAGGCTGCCGAGCAGGAGGCTATCGCTCAGCAGCAGGCAGCCGAGGCGGCACGTGAGCGCGCGGCGCAAGAGTTCGAGCAGAACGAGGCTATGCAGTCCGGGCCCGTCGACGCTGCCGAAGCTACGACGTCCTTTGAGTCCCAGCAACCGACGTCAGCGGATGTTGTTGAGGCAACAACGTCTTTCGAGGCTCAGCAGCACGTCGATAGCACCATGTCGTTTGATGCCGCGCAGTTCGATTCCACGATAACGTTTGAAAAGCAAGGCACCGCAATTGCCGAGCCCCTTCCTGTTTCCGATGAGCAGGGCGACGCGGCAGACGATGACGAGCCCATTGATGCTGCCGAAATCCAAGATGCCGCCGAGGACGAGTCCGTCGAGGCCAACTCTGACGAAGAGCAATACGCGGCAGCCGATCAAGGTGATTCGACCGAGGTCGAGCAGGAGGAAGTGCCTGCGGTTTCCGAGACTCCCGAGACGGATGAGTCGAGGCCTTACTCCACGCAGATTTTCACCATGCCGACCCCGAGTGGTTCCGGTGCCACGGTTGCCAATGTCGCTCCCACCCAGGACGAAACGGTCGATTCCCTTATGGCCCAGATTTCCTCCCAGGCATCGCCGCGTCCGCAGATGAATGTTCCCGATCCGGCGTCGGCACCGTCGCCTGCACCTTCCTCGTCTCCGCTGGCTTCGGTCCCCGATCCGTCGCTGCCGTCTATGAAGCAGGCAAACGTTGCGTCTCGCACGTCGCTGTTCGACCTTCCAGATCCCTCTGCCCAGGTCAACGACCCCTTTGCTACTGCCCAGGGTCCCGAACCCACATCGGCACCCGTTGCGCCTTCTATGCCCGTTGCGTCGGGCGCGCAGCCGATCGAGACCATTTCGGCTCCCGCCCCGGCGGCACCCAAGTCTCGCAAACGCGGCCTGGGTGGCCTGTTCGGTCGTAAAAGGAAAAACGAGCAGGACAGCATGAGTGATTGGCTGGGCGTCGAAGACGATTACGATGCCAAGAAGTCCGGTCGCGGTATCGGTTCGTGGGATAACTTCGAGGACGATAACGATGGCTGGAAGGGCGGCGCTACGTCTTCCGATGGCGCTTCTTCCGAAGATATGCTCTCGGCTGTCGCCTCTATGGGCGATGATGAGCTGCTCGGTCACGATATCTGGTTTGTGGCAACGGGCGCCTCGGATTGTGATGGCGCCGGCATGAAGGCCTTCTTGGCTTCGCATCGCGATAAACTCCGCGGCGTATTCTTCATCAATCTTGAATCCGTCGGCGCCGGTAGGCTTTCGGTGGTGACGGTCGAGGGCGAACAGCAGCTGCTCAAGGGCGATCGCCGCATCATGAACCTGGTCAGCAAGGTGTGCAAGTCGTTCCATGTCGATTGTGGCGCGCTCGAGATGCCCTATGCCAAGACCGATGCCTATGCCGCGCTCGAGGCGAGCCGCCGAGCCCTCACCATCGCCGGCGTGGACGGCACGCGTCTGGCTTGCGCTCGTACCGAGGACGACCTGCCCTACAATGTCAACCCGACGAACATTGCCACGGTATCCGAGGTCGTGACCGAGGTTATCCGCCGTTCGTAGACGGAGCTCTAAGGAGTCAACGTGTTTTCGTATATTAAGCGCCATTGGCCTGTCTACGTGATTTTGACCTTGATTGCCATTGCGTTAGGATTTGGGGCTGCCTACATCGTGGGTGCAAAGGGCTCGACCCCCGCCTCCGCAATCAGCGAAGAGGTGGAGCAAGAACAGAGTACGGGTGCCGATGGGATTCCTGAGTCCGAGCAGGCAATCGTTGATGGTGGATCTTCGTCTGCAGAGTAGATACGGCGATTTACATGATTGAAAGCGGGCGAGCCAGGGGACTGGCTCGCCCGCTTTTTCATCGCGCTAGCGCTTCTTTGGGATCGACCTAAGGCGAGCGAACCATAGGGCTGCGGCACCCGAGGTCAGGAGCGCGGTGATGCAAGCGGCGATGGGAGCTGATCCTGTTGCCGGTAGGTCCTGCGGTAGGGTACAGCGTTGAATGACACGGTCATCGTCATGTGACTCAAGTTTATCGCCGCCGCCGTTGCGGCAAAGATCGACGTGTGCGCTGTTGGTGAGTGCGGTTTGGGGCGTATAAGCCGACGTCGCCTGCATGTGCACGATTGCGCCCCGAGCGTCTGTGCCAAGGATTGCTTTGGCATCGTCAAGATCGTCGTGCTCATCTTTGAGATCATCGCGGTTCCAAGAATCCGCATCGCTTCGAGTCGTAAAGTCGGCGGCTACCGCACCGTATTCAATTCGAATGCCCGTTACGACGGTATTGGATGCAAGGTCGAGTTCTTTCGCCTCGAGTGTGGTGGATTCCGTGGTCGAGATATCCGCCTTCCAGAGGTGCCAACCGTCGTAATCGACGAGGCGGCAATCCTCACCCAGACTTTCCCTTACTTCGTCGGACTCAAGCCAAGGATTTTCGTGCCCATCGTCAAGTGTCGCGTTTGCCGGCTCATCGACGTCTGTCGAGTCCAACGGCGTCGTGCGATACCACACGTTGCACAGACCATTGAGGTCGCCGATGGCGACGGGGGTTTCGATTGAGACGAATCTCGCTGTATCGTCCTCGGCACACTCAAGATCATCGGTAAGTGTGAACTCATCAACCCAGGTAGTTGAATTGTTTCGAGCGTCGATGGTATAGGAGAAAAGCCCATCCGTATTGGTTTGCATCGCGGCACGGTTTTTACCATCGCCGTTAGCCAACAGGCCCTTTTCGATAGGTTGGACAAGTTCCTGACGCTTGTCGACCTGCCCCTTGATTTCGATGGGCGCATCCTTCATCGCGACGGATTGGACTTCTCCCGTATCCTTTATTTCAAACGTTATCTCCTCGGCAAGGTCATAGGTCCGCGGAGACATCATTTCGCGCAACGAGTAGGTGCCGGGTGCAAGATGTTCGACGCGGTGTGGCTTGTCGGATGAGGTCCAGGAGTCTATTTCGGTTTTATCGGGACCATATAAGGTGAGCTGTGCGCCTTCCACTTCCTGCTCTCCGCTTGCATCGACCTTGGAGATATCAACCTTGGTGTAATCGTCGGATACGTTAAGCCGTGCTTCTACAACGGGTGTTTTCTGGTCGGCATAAGCGAGGTCTACGATATGGGGCGTCCGGTCGAGTAGGAAGCCGGTCGGCGCTTGAGTCTCGACAACCTCGTAGCGTGCGGTGCCAGATCCCAGCGGGAGGTCGTCCGCGCGTGCTTCTCCAGTTTCATCCGTCGTGACGGTCGCGACAGTCTCACCGTCGAGCGCGGCAGTGCTACCGTCGGGGCGCACGATATCACCCGAGGCACGGATCTCAAAGATGGCGCCCGCGAGGCTGCTGCCGTCTACGGCATCGGTTTTAACGATCCTGATGTTACCGGTCGCGGCGTGGTCATAATACGAGGCGATTGCAACGGGCGTTAGGTTCATGTCGGCGGGTATGTTTACCTCGATCTCTTCGCCGACAAGATAGGGCTCTTTGGCCGATGTTTCGCGTACATAATAGGTGCCCGGCACGAGCGATTCGGGCAGTGTGACGGTCCCGGTCGCGTCAGTCGTAAAGGTGTCCATTACGTTATGTGCTGGATACCAGCAAGTTTGTGAGACAGGTTCGTGATTGCTGTCGAGGAGTTGGAAGGTGAATCCGGCTAGGGGAACAGAAGCGCCTGTTTGGGCATCGCGTTTTACAATCTGGAGATGCGTCGACAGCGCGTGGTTGTCCACGATATATTGAAGCTCGGCGGCGTCGGAAATCTGATTGGCCCCGACGGTCCATTCCCCTGCACGTTTAAAACCCTCGGGGACGGTTTCCGGAACCTCGCGAACCGTGTAGCCGGCACGGTCGTATGGGACGGCTCCGTGGACACCGGCGGGTCGCTTGCCTGTGCCGAACCATGCTTCGGGCTGATCTTTGGTGGAGGCAAAGCCATAGATGTTTGTGGTCAGTGTGCCAACAACCTGCTGAGAGCTGTTGCTGACAACCTCAAAGACAACACCACCCGCCGGCTGCTCCAGGCCGGATTGGTCGCTATTGCCGTAATCCTTGAATTTGGAAATCTCAAGGTCAAACGCAATGGGGATATCGGAAATGCGAGATTCGATCTCGACTACGCCTGAATCGCCGAGCTGGTCGGCTCCAACGGTATAGGTCCAGCTGTCGTTGGATGGCAGGTAGCCCTCGGGGGCTTTTGATTCGTAGATGGTAAAGGTTCCTAAGGGGACATCGACGAGGGTAGCCCGACCGCTTTCGTCAGTCGTGAGAATTTGCGCCCATCCAGGGGTTGATTGCGACACACACGTGAACTCTGCTCCTGCGAGTGAAGATCCCGCCTGGGGGCCGGCATTCGTCGCGGCATCGAGTTTTACGATACGCAGATTGATGGTGCCGGGCTGTTCATCAATGGCGACCTTTCCACCGTCATTCCCCGTGGTAAAGGCGATGCGATCGCGACGGGGGACATAGCCGGTCGGCGCCTTCGTTTCAACTAGGTAGTATGCCGTGTTGGGCAGAAGTGTTGCCTGCGCTCGACCGTTGCTGTCCATCTGGACGGTGCCGACACGCGCGCCGCTGGTGCTCTCAAAAACATCGAATGTTGCCCCGTCAAACTGATAAGTATTGTTTCCGCTGGTAATGGCAGCGTTTGCAGACTGCTTTTGGAAGGAAACAGAGACCGCCGGCAGTACATAGAGCATGTCCTGACGTTTGCTGCCGCCCGATACGGCTCCTAGATAGCGCCGCGCGCGGTGCGGAGCGGCTTTGATGCTTCCTGATTTTGCGCTGTCGTGGAGCCACCGCGCCGCCGCCACGACTTCATTGTCAGTGATAAAGTGCCCACTCTTGGTTTTGCCCTGAGCGGTCGTGTAAGAGTAGGTACCGTCGACATGGGTAGTGCCGTTGAGCATCCATACGGCAAGCTGGGTTGCGGCGCGGGCACGATCGGGTGAAAGATGGTAACCGCCAAACGACGTGGCGGTAGGATATCCGTGACAAACGATTGCCGCGAACTCGTCGTCGAGCCACACCCAGCCTTGATCAAAGTTGAGCCATGGGCTGCCCGGCTTGGTGGGGCCGGGGCGCTCCTGGTTCATGCAGTAGGCAATCGAGGCGTCTTGAGCTTCATACTTGCCGATGAGGAAGGGCCCACAATCATCGCTAATAGTGCGGAAGCCGAGCTGGTCGTAGCCATCGACGGCAAATGCGGCTCCCGGTGTCAGGCAGCCGAAAAGCAGGAAGAGGAGCAGGAGCAGCGGACCTGTTGCGATTGCGCTGTGGACAGAGTGCGTGGGTGCGTTGGACATGGCTGCTCCTTATCCCTCGTGCGCCGCATGGGGAGGTTGCGACGCGTAGGATGAGGCTACCCCCGAGGTTCATGCGGGTAAGTACCGGAGCCTGACCAAAAGCTTGCCCGATTTCTGACAAATCGAGCTCAAATACAACAATCAGATAAAAGTGCAGGTAGAAGATGGTAAGAAAAGAAAGACAAAGGTCCTCATCTCCACAATTGGCGCGGTTTTCAAACGATTCTCCACAGCTAAAACAAGCATCGACACCCTTGTATCGAACAAGACAACGGCGTTATACTATCCCCCACATATGCGGGCATCGCCAAGTGGTAAGGCATCAGCTTCCCAAGCTGACACTCGCGGGTTCGAGTCCCGTTGCCCGCTCCAGCAAAAAGCACAAGCACGGCAGCGTTACGTTGCCGTGCTTTTTACTACCAAGCGCCGGGGCTCGAACCCGCCAGGGTGCGAGCGTTAAGCAAACGCGAAGCGTTTGTAGCGAGCAGGCGAAGGCGCCGACAGGCGTCTGAAGCCGGTGCGGATTTGCGAAGCAAATACGCGGACGTCCCGTTGCCCGCTCCATGGAGCACAGAAGACCTCGGGACGGCCAATTCAACAAAGTCTTCCCCATCGTCTCCGTGAATCCGAGGAGATCGACCGCAGCCGGTGCGTATTTGCGAAGCAAATGCGCGGACGTCCCCATGCTCGCTCCAATTCCAAAATGTTAGGTTAATGCCTGCTGCCCATACTCGCACCTGCGCACGGTACAATGGTTGGGTTACGACCAACGTGCCAATAACCAAAAAGGAGCCGCTATGATCGATCGCTATACCCGCCCGGAGATGGGACACATCTTCTCCCTCGAGAACAAGTACGCCATTTGGCAGGAGATCGAGGTTCTGGCCTGCGAGGCCCAGGCGGAGCTCGGCAAGATCGGTATTTCCAAAGACGAGGCCCAGTGGATCCGCGACCATGCCAACTTTGAGAAGGCGAAGGTCGATGAGATCGAGGAAGTCACGCGCCATGACGTCATTGCCTTTCTGACCAACATGAAGGAATACATCGATGCCGATGTTCCCGAGGGCGACCCCAAGCCCAGCCGCTGGGTTCACTATGGCATGACCAGCTCCGATCTGGGCGACACGGCCCTGTGCTACCAGCTCACCCAGGCCTGCGACCTGATCATCGAGGATGTCAAGAAGCTCGGCGAGATTTGCAAGCGTCGTGCCTTCGAGGAGCGCAACACGCTCTGCGCCGGCCGTACTCATGGCATCCATGCCGAGCCGATGACCTTTGGCATGAAGTTTGGCTCTTGGGCCTGGGAGCTCAAGCGCGATCTGGACCGTCTTGAGGATGCCCGCAAGAACGTTGCCTTTGGTGCCATCTCGGGCGCTGTCGGCACGTACAGCTCCATCGAGCCGTTTGTCGAGGAGTACGTCTGCGAGCACCTGGGCCTGGTTCACGACCCGCTGTCCACGCAGGTTATCAGCCGCGACCATCACGCCTATCTCGCCGGCGTTCTCGCCACCACCGCAGCCACCTGCGAGCGCATCGCGACCGAGGTCCGCAATCTGCAGAAGACTGATACGCTCGAGGCCGAGGAGCCGTTCCGTAAGGGCCAAAAGGGCAGCTCCGCCATGCCGCACAAGCGCAATCCCATCACCATGGAGAAGGTCTGCGGTCTGTCGCGCGTCGTGAAGTCCAACGCTCAGGTCGCCTTCGATAACGTCGCCCTGTGGCACGAGCGTGACATTTCGCACTCCTCTGCCGAGCGTGTCGCCCAGGCCGATAGCTTCATCGCACTCGACCACATGTTCCAGTGCCTCATCCGCGTTATCGACGGCCTGCAGCTGTACCCTGCCCGCATGATGGCCAACCTCAATAAGACCCGCGGCCTCATCTTCTCCTCCAAGGTGCTGCTCGCCCTCGTCGATACGGGCATCACCCGCGAGGATGCGTACGCCATTGTGCAGGAGAACGCCATGGCAACCTGGCACGAGGTACAGGATTGTGTCTCCGGCCCCACCTTTAAGGAGCGTCTCGAGGCCGACCCGCGCTGCACCGTCAGCCAGGAGAAGCTTGACGAGATCTTTGATCCATGGGACTTCCTCACCCGTATCGACACGGTTTTTGATCGTCTGGAGCAGCTGAGCTTCGAGTAGGTTCGGGCATAACGTTAGCTTTTTAGGGCGCTTTGCTGGTAATGTGTGTTGCCGGCAAAGCGCCTCGTTGCATTTAGGGAAAGACGGGGATAATAGTCGTCTCGAATAACATTCTGAGAGGGGATCGCATGATTTCGTTTGATTACAAGCCTCAGGGCGTGTGTGCTCGCAATATTCACCTTGACCTTTCCGATGACGGCAACAAGGTGATAGGCGTTGAGTTTACCGGTGGCTGCGACGGCAATCTCAAGGCAATCTCCAAGCTGGTCGAGGGCGCTCCTGCCGATCGCGTAATCGAGGTTCTCGCCGGTAATACCTGCGGTATGAAAAAGACCTCCTGCGCCGACCAGCTTACGCGCGCCATCGAGGCCGCTCGCGCCGAGATCGCCTAATGGGTATCGCCGATCACATCAAGAACGGAATATCGCGTCGCGGCTTTGTACTCGGTTGGGCTGCCGCGGGCGCTGCCACGGTGCTTGCCGGATGCTCGAAAAAAACGGGTACCAGTGATGATGCCGCCGGCGAGCCGCAGGTTATCAAGGACGATTCCAAAATTATCTCGATTACGGATGAGTACGAGGCAGTCGACATCGATCTTGAGCCGGCGGCGTCGTGGACGCTGCCTCTGGGTACGCTGCTGTACTACTGCGACGGCGATTACGCCGCGGCGATGATGGCGCCCGCATCGGCACTGCACGCCAACACACTCGGTGTGCTTAACCTGGGCGATGGCTCGCTTACTACATTAATCGAGGACCCTATCGAGGGCACGGGATATGCATTTTACGATGTCCGTGCCGGCGATGGCGTGTTTGCGTGGGTTGAGATGAACTTTGCCAATTCATCGTGGAAGCTCTACGCTCAAAATCTGTCGGGCGCTTCGCTCTCTGGCGATGTGGTTGAGCTCGATCGAGGTGGCAAGGACTATGATCCGCCCCTGTTTACGGCGTTCGGGTCATCAGTCATCTGGTATAAAATGCCTTCGGCAGGCGGCAATAAAACGAGTAGTGATTCGTTTTGCTATCGTCGCTCGCTTGATGAATCCAAGGCCGAGGCAATTTGGAAATCGACGGGCCGCTTTGCATCGGCCCCGCGCGCGAGCGACGGCATTTTGACCATCTCGCCGCGTGTCCGCAACGACGAGGGCGTCTACTACGGCATTACGGCAATCGATCTGACCGACGGCAACAACACCAAGCGTGCCCAGCTGGTCCTCCCTTCGTCAGTTTCGCCTTTCGAGGCCGTGTATATGGGCGATACCTTCGTGTTTTCTATCGAG
This sequence comes from uncultured Collinsella sp., assembly GCA_958438955.1. Taxonomy (GTDB): domain Bacteria; phylum Actinomycetota; class Coriobacteriia; order Coriobacteriales; family Coriobacteriaceae; genus Collinsella. The sequence goes on along the minus strand of CAUBTS010000017.1, from coordinate 6,364 downwards.
GCGGCCTATAGCGGCGTGGGCAGCCTGGGCAATATGGGCACGTATATCGGTAATGAGGGAGGGCCGTACCTCTTTCTGTCACGCGAGCCGCTCGCATGTGCGGCTGGCAAGAAGAATAAATACCTTGTTAAGGTACAGGCGTCGCATTTCCTGATCGACACCTCTGCCAAGACCTATGGCTCGCTGCTGTCGCCCGACCGCGCTTTGGAGTATGGCGATTATCCAGCTACGGCGGGAAAATCGGACTCATTCCTTACGTACGCCACGGTGCGCAACAGCCAGGGTATACCAGAGACGGTCACTGCACGCCTATTCTCTCTTTAAGCTTAGAGGGGTTAAAAAGGCGCCAACAGGGGAATAAACGCGTTGTAATTGTGAGTACCGCCTGCCGAGCTGCCGCGTCATAGCGGCATCCGGCGGGCTCAGGTGCGTTAAAATGGGCTTGTTCTTAGCTAATTGAGACAGGGGGGGGCCGTGTTATGGCTTCAGATGCAAAAAAGATTCTGCTGGTCGAGGATGAGAAGGCAATCCGTGACGCCGTCGCTGCCTATCTCGAGCGCGAAGGCTACTGGGTTGTGGGCGTCGGCGACGGCCAGTCCGCGATCGAGGAGTTCGAGAAGCATCAGTTCGACCTGGTCGTGCTCGACCTTATGCTCCCCAAGATTCCCGGCGAGCGCGTTTGCCGCACCATTCGCGATACCTCGGATGTCCCCATCATCATGCTGACGGCTAAGGGCGAGATCGAGGACCGTATTATCGGTCTTGAGCTCGGCGCCGACGACTATCTGATTAAGCCGTTCTCGCCGCGCGAGCTCGTCGCCCGCGTTCGCGCTCTGTTCCGCCGTGCCCATCAGGCCGACGAGCCCGCCGTCGAGGTACTCGACTTCGGCGATCTGGTCATCGATATCTCGGGCCACAAGATCTTGGTCGAGGGCAAGGAAGTCGATCTGACGGCTTCCGAGTTTAAGCTGCTCACCACGCTTGCCCGCCATCCCGGCCGTGTGTATAACCGCATGGAGCTGGTCGAGAAAGTGCTCGGGTATGACTTTGAGGGCTATGAGCGCACCATCGATAGCCACGTGAAGAATCTTCGCGCCAAGCTGGGCGATGATCCCAAGAAGCCCAAGTGGCTCTACACCGTCCATGGTGTCGGCTATCGCTTCGAGGCTCCGGCCAAGACCGATAAGTCGGACGAGAAATAGGGAAATCACATATGACACCTGCGCGCTTTGAAATCGGACAAAAGCACAAGCAGGAGAGCGAGGCGGGTTCCAAGGCTAGTTGGAACACGCCTCGTTCCGATTCACGGCCAACGATGAGCTATCCCTCGCGCATGGCACTTGCTTTTGCTCTGACATCGCTCATGACGGTATTGGTGCTGGTGGGCGTTGTCTCTGTTGTGTGGGGCACGGTCTTTTCGGATTACACACGCTCCAATATCGTCGAAATCGCAAACTCCGCTGCCGAGAAGTTGGCGACCTCATATGAGGAAAACGGCTCTTGGACCGCGGGAGAACTGCGCACGGTCGCAACGTCGAGTTTAGTTTCCGACGATCTGGGCATGCAGGTCGTCAATAAAAAGGGTGTGATCGTTTATGACGATTCCTGGCCCTCGGCAAGCGCCACCGCCGATGTACGCGAAAACCAGGCTACGACCGACGACACGAGCGGCAAGAGGGCATCGCATAGCCCTGTCTCGTCTGCTCCAACCGACTCCGATAGCGTTGCTAACGTCGAGATTGTAACGTCTTCCGGCGAGCATGTCGGACAGGTAAAGCTGTGGGCCATCGGCTCCGACGCTCTGCTCACCAAGGCGGACTCTGCGTTTAGGGAGAAGACCTTTAACGCCATGGCCCTCGCCGCGGTTGTTGCAATCTGCATTTCGGTCGTTATCGGATCGCTCGTGTCGCGCATGCTCACCAAACCGATTCATCGCATCACCAGTACCGCAAAGCAAATCCGTGACGGCGACCTGTCGGCTCGCACGGGGCTGCGCGGCGATGACGAGATCGATCAGCTGGGAGAGACCTTCGACGAGATGGCCACCTCACTCGAAAAGGATATGAAGCACGAAAAGCGCCTGACCTCTGATGTTGCCCACGAGCTGCGCACGCCGCTCATGGCCATGCTGGCAACGGTCGAGGCCATGCAAGACGGTGTGTATCCCACCGACGATGAGCATTTGGAGACCGTTGCTTCCGAGACGCGTCGCCTGGCTCGTCTGGTGCAGCAGATGCTCGACCTATCGCGTATGGAAAACAGCACGGCTCCGCTCAATCTAGAACCGGTGGACATGGTTCCGTTCGTGCGATCGATTGTGAACGGCCAGGAGCGTCTGTTTGCCGACCGTGACCTTCGTCTTCGCTTTGCAGATGAAACCCAAGGGCACGACGATGTCGTCGAGGCCGATCCCGACATGATCACGCAATGTGTTATCAACCTCATGAGCAACGCCATGCGCTACACCCCCGAGGGCGGTTGGGTCGTGGTGTCGGTGCTCAGTGACCGCAGGCACGTCAGCATTGCCGTTTCTGATACCGGTATCGGTATTGCCAAGGACGATCTGTCGCGCATTTTCGGGCGGTTTTGGCGCGCCGATGCCAGCCGCGCCCGCGAAGCTGGCGGCCTGGGCGTCGGCCTCGCCGTGACCAAGCAGATCGTCGAGCGTCACCATGGCTACATATCCGTGGAGTCGGAGCTTGGAAAGGGTACGACTTTTACAATTCATCTGCCCCGCGAGCACACGGCGGACGCGGCATCTACTACAATGGAGCACTAGCTTTTCGCTATTCGGTGAAGGAGGGGCCGCGTCCCTGCCGCTCCGAGTTTGCGAAAACATGCGGGAAAGAACCCGCATTTCTGTCGTATTTAGGTAAGGAGTGACTCACGTGACAACGATGGAGCGTCGTCCGGATTCCCGTGGCAAGGTTCGTGATATTTACGATGCCGGTGAAAACCTGCTGATGGTCGCCACCGACCGCATTTCTGCGTTCGACTTCATTCTTCCCGACGAGATTCCGTTTAAGGGAGAGGTGCTCAATCGCATCTCGGCATTCTGGTTCGATAAGTTTGCCGACACCGTCCCCAACCATCTCGTTTCCATCGACCCGGCGGATTTCCCCGAGGAGTTTGCTGAGTATCGTGACTACCTCGCTGGCCGCGCCATGCTGGTTAAGAAGGCCCAGACGATTCCTATCGAGTGCATCGTCCGCGGCTATCTGACCGGTTCGGGCAAGAAGACCTACGACGAGAACGGCACCGTCTGCGGCATCCAGCTGCCTGAGGGCCTGACCGAGGCTTCCAAGCTTCCCGAGCCGTTGTTCACGCCGTCCACGAAGGCCGAGATCGGTGACCACGACGAGAACATCTCGTTCGAGCGTTGCTGCGAGATCGTGGGCGAGGACATCGCCACGCAGATTCGTGACCTTTCCCTCAAGATCTACAAGGCCGCTGCCGAGTACGCCGCGACCCGTGGCATCATCATTGCCGACACCAAGTTCGAGTTTGGTGTTATTGATGGCAAGGTCACGCTGATCGACGAGTGCCTCACGCCCGACTCCAGCCGTTTCTGGCCTGCTGCCAGCTACGAGGAGGGCAAGATCCAGCCTAGCTACGACAAGCAATTCGTCCGCAATTGGCTCAAGGCCAACTGGGATATGACGGGGGAGACCCCGCACCTGCCCGCCGAGGTCATCGATGGCACGTCCGAGCGCTATCGCGAGGCCTTCCAGATCATCACGGGCTCCCAGTTCACAAGCATGAAGGAGAACGCATAAGTGAGTACCCGTAGCGCCACGAACAAGCGCACGCAATCCCACGAAGTTACCGGGGTTGCGCGCAAGTCTGCCGCATCTGCTAAGCCCGCCCGCCAAGCAGCGAGCTCCGTTCGCGTCGTGCCGGCTTCGTCTAAGGCACGCCGCAAAGAGCTCGAGAAGGGCGAGAACCTCGAGGGCCTCTCTAAAGAGGAGAAGCGCGCCCGCAAGGCTAAGCAGCGCGCCAAGGAGGACCGCATCTATACGGTGTCGAATATCCTCCTCAAGCAGGATGAGGACTACACCAAGCGCCGCCGTATTTGGTGGGCTGTGCTCGCCATCGGCATGGTGCTCGTCGTGGCAATTTGGGCTTCGCTCTACTTCGCTCCCGGCGGCACGGTGTCCAGTCCTGTTCAGATGGTCGGCATCGTTTTGTCCTATGTCATCATCCTGGGTGACTTTATCTACGACTTCGTTCGTATTCGTCCCTTGCGCAACATGTACCGCGCGCAGGCCGAGGGCATGTCCGAGAACAAGCTCAACGCTCTTATCGAGCGCTCGGCTGCCGAGGAGGACAAGAAGGACTCCAAGAAGAAGTAGCGTTTGCATTCATACTTATCGCTAAGATATAAGGCGCGTCGTTTTTGCGGCGCGCCTTTTTACTGTTCTATAGATAGATGGAGTGGCACATGATTCGAGCTGCCCTGACGGTCGAAGAGGCTCTGGAGGGCATGAAGGCCCTGGAGCCCAAGATTAAAAACTACGCGCGCCTGGTCGTCCGCAAGGGCGTAAACGTCAAACCCGGCCAGGAGGTCGTCGTTCAGTCTCCGGTCGAGTGCGCGCCGTTTGCGCGCGTGGTGGTCGCGGAGGCCTATGCTGCCGGCGCTGGTCACGTGACGGTCATTTGGGCCGATGATGCCGTGACGAGGCTCACGTACGAGCATGTCGATAAAAGCTATTTTGAGCAGACGCCCGAGTGGAAGCGCCTGCAGCTTGATTCCTTGGCCCAGGATGGTGCCTGCTTTATCTTTATCGAGGGTGCGGATCCTGCGGCTCTCAAGGGTATCGATCCCGCCAAGCCCGCTGCAGCTTCTAAGGCAAGGAACACGCAGTGCAAGGTCTTCCGCCGTGGACTGGACTACAACATCAACCCGTGGTGTATCGCCGGCGCTCCGGTCGTGGCTTGGGCGCGCGAGGTGTTCCCGGGAGACGCCGATGAGGTTGCAATCTATAAGCTGTGGAATGCGATTCTGCACACCGCTCGCGCCGATGGCCAGGACCCGGAGAGCGACTGGGAGCTTCATGACGCAGCGTTCGAAAAGAACTTGCGCTTCCTGAACGACAATCGTTTTGACTGCCTGCATTACACCGCGGCAAATGGAACCGATCTGACGATTGGCATGACGAAGGGTCACGAGTGGGCCGGCGGCAAGGGTAAGACGCCCGATGGACATCCCTTCTTCCCCAACATCCCCACCGAGGAGGTCTTCACCTCGCCTGATCGTATGCGTGCCGACGGCATCGTGTATTCGGCTATGCCACTCATTCACCACGGTAACAAGGTTGACGATTTTTGGATTAAGTTCGAGGCCGGCCGCGTAGTGGACTACGATGCCCGTGTGGGCAAGGCGACGCTCGCAAGTATCATCGATACTGACGAGGGCGCTGCTCACCTGGGAGAGGTCGCGCTCATTTCCAAGAACACGCCGATCCGCGAAAGTGGTGTTCTGTTCTACGATACGCTCTATGACGAGAACGCTAGCTGCCATCTAGCGCTAGGTGTCGGTTTCCCCGAATGCATCGAGGGTGGGTATGACATGTCCAAGGAGGAGCTCCTGGAGCATGGCGTTAACGTCTCGAGCACGCACGTCGATTTTATGATCGGCACGGACGACATCGATATTACGGGCATTACGCCTGATGGACGTGAAGTTGTGATTTTCCAGAACGGCCAATGGAGTTGGGAATAGTCCCAGACCGTGGTACAATGCCACCCGCGGGCCGTTAGCTCAGCTGGCAGAGCAGGGGACTTTTAATCCCAAGGTCCAGGGTTCGAACCCCTGACGGCCCACCCAAAGATTGTTGAGACGGTCAACTTCGGTTGGCCGTCTTTTTTGTCGCCCTTTCATGGGTTCGAACCCGTCGGGGCGCGGAGCTGAGTAAACGCGTGAGCGTTTGCCAGCGCAGCGCGCAAGGCGCGAAAGCGCCGCAGCGGCCGCCTGCGAAGCAGGCTGAACCCCTGACGGCCCACCCAAAGATTGTTGAGACGGTCAACTTCGGTTGGCCGTCTTTTTTGTTGCCGGTGCACGGGTTCGAACCCGTATCTATCTATATATAAGAACGCTTGGCGAACAAAACCCGCCTTTTACCGATGGGAAACAAATAGCTGATGCCTTTGGAGTAAAGTAGCGCTCCAGAGATGACCGATGTCTCAATACTCATAAAACAGCTGGTCATCGCCAATATCAGAAGTCAATGCTTCAGTTTTAACCTCAGTGATGCGACTGAGGGACATATTCATTTGTGAACAAAATATGGAGTGCGTGATTCCCGCCCACGGGGCCCCTCCGGTCTGGCAATATATCTCCTTGCCGCGCGGCCCGGTGGAACCG